>NZ_CP171131.1:1880090-2193438 GCF_043187535.1 Luteimonas sp. WGS1318 | reverse complement strand
TCTGCCGCGCTCCAAGTCCTCCCGCACAATCACAATAAAGCGCGGCATGGGACGCCTTTAGCAGTCGAACACACACGCTCGAGCAGGTAATCCCGACAGCGGCTTTCAACTCACCGAGCCTTCGCGTACCGATCAGCCCGCAGCGCCGCCCGGCTTTTCCGAATCCCCAATCCCCAATCCCCAATCCCTGCTAGTAAAGCACCCGCGTCCGCAGCGTGCCGTCGATCTTCGACAGCTCGCTGCGCAGATGCGCGGCCTGGGCCTCGCTCGCGGCGACGTCGATGACCACATAGCCGACGTTCGCGTTCGTGCGCAGGTACTGGCCGTCGATGTTGATCGATTCGCGCGAGAAGACCTCGTTGATCTTCGACAGCACGCCCGGCACGTTGCGGTGCAGGTGCAGCAGGCGGTGGCTGCCGGCGTGCTCGGGCAACGTGACCTCGGGAAAATTCACCGCCGACAGCGTGCTGCCGTTGTCGCTGTAGCGCACCAGCTTGGCGGCGACCTCGATGCCGATATTGTCCTGCGCTTCCAGCGTGCTGCCGCCGACGTGCGGGGTCAGCAGCACGTTGTCGTGGCCCAGCAGCGGCGATTCGAACGCGTCGTCGTTGCCCTTGGGTTCGACCGGGAACACGTCGATCGCCGCGCCGCCGACTTGGCCGCTGCGCAGCGCCGCGTCGAGTGCGTCGATGTCGACCACCGTGCCGCGCGAGGCGTTGATCAGGTGCGCGCCGGGCTTCATCGCCGCGAGTTCGGCGGCGCCGAACATCAGCTTCGTCGCCGGGGTCTCGGGCACGTGCAGGGTGACCACGTCGCTGCGCGCGAGCAGGTCCTCGAGGCTCGCGGCGCTGCGTGCATTGCCGAGCGACAGCTTGGTCTCGATGTCGTGGAACAGCACCTGCATGCCCAGCGATTCGGCCAGCACGCCGACCTGGGTGCCGATGTGGCCGTAGCCGACGATGCCCAGCGTCTTGCCGCGTGCCTCGTGGCTGCCGAGCGCGGACTTGCTCCAGCCGCCGCGGTGGCACTGCGCGTTCTTCTGCGGGATGCCACGCAGCAGCATGATCGCCTCGGCGACGACCAGTTCGGCCACCGAGCGGGTGTTCGAATACGGCGCGTTGAACACCGGGATGCCGGCGCGTTCCGCGGCCTCCAGGTCGACCTGGTTGGTGCCGATGCAGAAGCAGCCGATCGCCATCAGCCTGCGTGCGTCAGCGAGCACCTCGGCCGTGAGCTCGGTGCGCGAGCGGATGCCGACGATGTGCGCCTCGGCGATGCGTGCGCGCAACTGGTCCTCGGGCAAGGACTTGGGATGCACGTCGATCTGGGTGTAGCCGGCCGCCTTGAACACGTCGACCGCGCTCTGGCTCACGCCCTCGAGCAGCAGGACGCGGATGTCGCCCTTGGGGAACGAAGTCTTCATCGGTGCACGGCGCCTTCGACGGGGCGCCACATGGTGCCAGAAGCGCAGCCCGCACGCGGCCCGGCGCTGGACGCGGGCAGGGGCGGCTGGCAGGCTGGCCTCCCCCTCGATTCCGGCGCACACGCATGTCCGACGCGCGCATTTCCAGCCTGCAGGCCGCGGTGCCCGCACTGCAGGTGCTGACCGATCCGGCCGATCTCGCGCACTACGGCGTCGACTGGACCCGGCGCTGGACGCCAGCGCCAATGGCGATCGCGCTGCCGGCCGATGTCGCCCAGGTTCAGGCGGTGATGCGCTGGGCGCATGCGCAGGGCGTGGCGGTGGTGCCCTCGGGCGGCCGCACCGGTCTGTCGGGCGGCGCGGTCGCCGCGAACGGCGAGCTGGTGCTCAGCCTGCAACGCATGCACAAGGTGCTCGGCTTCGATGCCGTCGACCGGCTGCTGACCGTGCAGGCCGGCGCCGCGCTGGAAACCGTGCACGAGGCCGCACGCACGCACGGCCTGCAGTATCCGGTCGATTTCGCAGCGCGTGGGTCTTGCACCATCGGCGGCAACATCGCCACCAACGCCGGCGGCATCCGGGTCGTGCGCTACGGCAACACGCGCGAGTGGGTGGCCGGGGTCAAGCTGGTCACCGGCACCGGTGAACTGCTCGATCTCAACCGCGGCCTGGTCAAGAATTCCAGCGGCTACGACCTGCGCCATCTCGCGGTCGCGTCGGAGGGCACGCTCGGCGTCATCGTCGAAGCCACGCTGCGCCTGGCCGAGCCGGCGCCCACCACGCGGGTGATGCTGCTCGCGCTGCCGTCGTTCGACGTGCTGATGCAGGTGTTCCAGGCGCTGCGCGGCCGGCTCGGGCTGGAAGCCTTCGAGTTCTTCACCGACCGCGCGCTGCACCACGTGGTCGCGCACGGCGCGCAGCCGCCGTTCGACACCGCGTATCCGTTCTACGTGGTCGCCGAGTTCGCCAGCGAGGGCGAGGCCGGCGAGGTCGCCCTGCTGTCGGCGTTCGAGCATTGCGTGGAGCAGGGCTGGGTCGACGACGGCGTGATCAGCCACAGCGACACCCAGGCCGCGCAGCTGTGGCGGCTGCGCGAGGGCATCACCGAAAGCCTGGCGCCGTATGTGCCCTACAAGAACGACGTGTCGGTGCGGGTGTCGGCAATGCCGGCGTTCCTGGCCGAGACCCAGGCGCTGCTGGCGGCGGAGTATCCGCAGTTCGACGTGGTCTGGTTCGGGCATATCGGCGACGGCAACCTGCACATCAACGTGCTCAAGCCCGAGGCGATGGCGAACGCCGACTTCGTGATCGAATGCGAGCGGGTCACCAAGCTGCTGGCGGCGACGCTGGAACGGCACGGCGGCAGCATTTCGGCCGAGCACGGCATCGGCCTGGTCAAGAAGCCGTATCTGCGTTCGACCCGCAGCGACGCGGAGATCGCGATCATGCGCGGGATCAAGGTTGCGCTCGATCCGGCCGGCATCCTGAATCCGGGCAAGCTGTTCGATCCCTGAGCGCCGCGCGCGTGATGCGCGGGCGCGCGGCGGGCCTCGTGTAAAGTCGGGCGCCCCTGCCCGGAGATTCCGCGATGTCCCGTCCGCTGCTCGCCTGCGCCCTGATCGCCCTGTCGTCGTCCGCGTTCGCCGGCAGTTTCGCCGGCACCACCGGCGGTGCGTCCGCGGCGGGATCGTCGGCGTCGAGCGGCAGCACCTCCGGCAACGACAAGGTCGTGGTGCAGGCACGCGAGGACGCTGCGAGTTTCGTCGCCAGCGACGGCCGCATCCGCGGTGTGCAGCTCGAGGCCGCGCTGCGCCATCTACGGGCCTCGAACGACAATGCGCGCGCCGCCAGTGACCTGCAGCTGGCGCAGGCGATCCTCGCGCAGTAGGCGCACGCGGGACCTCCGACATCCGGTGGCCGTGCGTGACCCTGCTCGTGAACGACGCGCACGACGTGACCACGCTGCCGTCTGCAGACGCAGCCGCCGGTGTCGATCCGGCGTTCTGACATGACGCGAGCAGGTGGGGCGTCCTCCATGCTGATGCGTGCGCTGTTCGGGCTGCTGATGTGCGGCGCAAGCAGCCAGGCGTTCGCGGCGTGGGACTGGCAGCTCGACACCGCAGGCGCGGGCCCGCTGGACCCGGCGCAGCAGGCGGCGGCCGCGCAGGCACTCGAGGCCGCGGTCGCCGCACTTCCGCCTGCGTGGCGCGAGGCCGATGGCCTCGATGTCCGCGTGCAGTGGCGCGACGATCTGCGCGACGGTGTGCACGGCCACTCGCGCGGCGAACGCATTCTGCTGCGCCGGGCGCTGCTCGACGACTGGAACACCGCCGGTCCGGCGGCCGCCATGGCCGCGCCGTCGCGACGCGCGGCACTCGCCGCCGTGCTGCACGAATTCGCCCATCGCTACGACCGCTCGCCGCATGGCGGACTGTCGCGGGATCCGCGGCTGCGCGATCTGGCCGGCTGGCCGGTGCGGCCGCTGCGCCTCGGAATGCGCGACCACGACAACGCGATGTCCGATCGCAGCCCGGATCCCTACGAACTCAGCTCGCCGGCCGAGTTCGTCGCGGTCAACCTCGAGTATTTCCTGCTCGACCCGGAGTACGCATGCCGGCGGCCGGCGCTGCACGCCTATTTCGCCGCCCATTTCGCGTGGGCGCCCGACGCCGCGCCCTGCGATCCGGCGCTGCCGTTCGTCGAGGCCGACGCCGTGGACGGCACGGAGGAGGGCGCGTCGCCACTGCTGCACCTCGATCCGGCGCGCGTCCATGCGGTCGACTACCTGCTCGCCGAAGGCAATGCCCGGCCGATGAGCCGCTGGGGCCACAGCATGCTGCGGCTGGTGATCTGCGCCCCGGGGCGCGCGCCCGGCCCGGACTGCCGCTTCGATCTCGCGCACCATCGCGTGCTGTCGTTCCGCGCGTTCGTCGACGATGTGCAGATCTCCAGTCTGCGCGGGCTGACCGGTCGCTATCCGTCCAGGTTGTTCGTGCTGCCGCTGGACCAGGTGGTCGAGGAGTACACGAAGCTGGAACTGCGTGGCCTGCAATCGATCCCGCTGGACCTGTCGCACGACGAGATCGCGTCCCTGGTCACCCACGCGGCGACCCTGCATTGGAGCTACGACGGCCGTTACTACTTCATCGGCAACAACTGCGCCGTCGAGACCTGGAAGCTGCTGCAGACGGGCGTGCCACGCCTCGCCGATGCCGGGCTGCGCAGCATCACCCCGACCGGGCTGCTGCGACGGCTCGTGAGCCGCGACATTGCGGAGTCTTCGGTGCTCGATCGCGAGGACGCCGTGCGCGCCGGCGCCTACTTTCCGTCCGCCGATGGCGAATACCAGGCGCTGCTCGACATCGCGCGCGACGCGCAGCCGTTGCTGGTCACGCGCGTCGACGACTGGCTCGATCTCGCGCCGGACGTGCGCGCGCCCTGGCTCGCGACGGCGCAACTGCGCGACGGCGCGGCCCTGCTGGTGCTCGAGCAGGCGGCGCGCCGACGGGACGCGTTACAGCTGCGCGACGTGCTCAAGCGGCAACTGCGCGATCCGCGGCGGGCGGCGGAGATCGCGCCTGCGGCGGCGTCCCTGCGGGCCTTGCTGGCGGCCGGTGATGGCCTCAGTCGGCCGGCGCAGCTGCTCGACACCGGCTACGGCTTGCCGCATGCGGCGGAGCGGGCGGCGCTGCAGGACCAGGTCCGGACGGGTGCGCGCGCGCTGCGCGGGCTGCGCCATCGACTCGAGGGCGAGGCGCGTTCGGCGTTGTCGCCCGAGGCGCAGGCCCGGATCGCCGCGTCGGAGCGGAATGTGGACATGCTCGGGACGCGGCTGCGCGACCTGCATCGCGCGTCCGGCGGCTTCCAGTTGGAGTGATGGTTCGGAATTACGGTGCGCGACTCGGAATCAGCGCGCATTGATCTGCCGAAGCGCGTCGTCCGCTGCGCGCGCAGACGTCACGCGTTCAGCGCGCGATGTGCGTGATGCGCGGAACGCCCGTTCGCGCGCGAGCGCGCTCCTACGGGATTCCGTGCGGCTCCCGGCATGGTCGGACGCAGCGTCAGGAACCGCGTGCGCCTCGCGCGATGGGATACCCGTTCGTCCTGCAGGAGCGCGCTGGCGCGCGATGCGTCCGATGCGCGGAACGCCAGTTCGCGCGCGAGCGCGCTCCTACAGGGTTTAGTGCGGTGCAGGGAACGGTCGGACGCAGCGCCAGGATCCGATCGCGTCCCGCAAATCGGGAACTCCATTTCGTCCTGCAGGAGCGCGCTTGCGCGCGATGCCTCCAGACCGCCCGAATCGCGAGGCGACCCGTGCCCGAAGCTCGACGCGTCCAACCGCAGGCCTCGCGCGCAACGACGTGGCTTGCATGTGGAGACGGGCGGCGGCTGCCGCCCGTCCCGGACCGTCTCAGTCCGCCCGGCCGCCGAACTCGCCCGTGGTCGTGTTGACCCACACGCGTTCGCCGTTGGTGATGTACTCGGGCACCTGGATCTCGATGCCGGTGTTGAGCACGGCCGGCTTCGGGCGCTTGGTCGCGGTGCCGCCCTTGAGCTCGGGCGGGGTGTCGACGACTTCCAGCACCACGCTCTGCGGCAGTTGCACGCCGACCGGCGCGTCGTCGATCACCTGCACGAACAGGCCGGTCAGGCCGTCGGTGATGTACCCCGCGTTCTCGCCGACAACGTTCGCGTCCAGCGTGTACTGGGTGAAATCCTCGTCGTCCATGAACACGAACGCATCGCCGTCCTTGTACGAGAAGCTGGCCTGGCGGCGGGCGAGATCGACCTCGCGCAGTTCGTCGTCGCCGTCGAAGCTGGCATCGGTCTTGGTGCCGCCCGGCACGCTGTACATCGTGAAACGGAAGCGCACGTTGCCGCCGCGGCCCTGCGGCGAGCTGCGCTCGATGTCGCGCACCTGGTACACGCCGTTGTTGTGTTCGACCACGTTTCCTTTCTTGACGTCGTAGGCTTTCATCGCTGTTCGCTGGTGGAGGGTGAAGAGGAAGCCCCGCCGCCGCGGGCGCCGGGATTGCGGAGGTAGAGCCGCAGGTTGGGGTAGTCGATGACCGCGCCGCCGCGTTCGAGCACATCGGCGCCGAGCACGCCGTCGACCGCGGCCTCGCCGCGGCGTACGAACGCCGCGTTGACGTGGTCGAGCGGCAGGACGTGCACGGTGAAGGCCTCGTCGCGGTAGTCACCGATGCGCAGGCGGCTGTCGGGCAATGCCTCGATCGCGACGCCCGCGCCGCCGGCACCGGTGGCGACGCCGCCGGCCACCGGCGCACGGCCTTCGTCGAAACGCGACTGCGCGGCGCGGTCGATCACGGTGCGGCCTGCGCCGGTATCGAGGATGAAGACGCCCGGCACGTCATTGACCCGCATCTCGACGGTCAGATGCGCGTCACCGTGCCGGCGCATCGGCACCGACGCGTAGCCGCCGGCTTCGAGCGCCGTGGCCACGCCGGCCGGCACCGCGTTCTGCGCGGCGACGGGCGTGCAGACGAGCGCCGCCGCCAGGGCGCCGGCCCACAGAGTCCGCACAGGCAGGCGTGCCGGCATTTACTTCGGCGCGAGGCGCACCGCGCCGTCGAGGCGGATGGTCTCGCCGTTGAGGTAGCGGTTGCCGAGGATGTAGGCGACGAGGTCGGCGAATTCCTCCGGCCGGCCGAGGCGCGAGGGAAACGGAATCGAGGCCGACAGCGACTGCTGCACCTCGTCGGGCATGCCGTCGACCATCGGCGTCCAGAAAATGCCCGGGGCGATCGTGTTGACGCGGATGCCGAAGCGCGCGAGCTCGCGCGCCATCGGCAGGGTCATGCCGACCACGCCGCCCTTGGACGCCGAATACGCCGCCTGGCCGATCTGGCCTTCGTACGCGGCCACCGACGCGGTGTTGACGATCACGCCACGCTCGCCGTCCTCGCCGGCCTCGTTGCCCTGCATCGCCGCCGCCGCGGCCTTGGCGACGTTGAAGCTGCCGACCAGATTCACCATGACGGTGCGGCTGAAGGTCTCGAGCGGCATCGGCGCCTCGCGGCCGAGCACGCGGCCGGCGCCGAGGATGCCGGCGCAGTTCACGGCGACGTTGAGGCCACCGAGGAATTCGCGCGCGGACGCGACGTTCGCGGACACGCCCGCCTCGTCGGTGACGTCGGTACGCAGGTAGCGCGCGTTGGCGTCGCCGAGCGCGGCGACCGCCTCGGCCCCCTTGTCGTCGTTGACGTCGAACAGCGCGACCTTGCCACCGGCGGACACGATGTGGCGGGCGACGGCGAGGCCGAGGCCGGAAACGCCGCCGGTGACGATGGCGCGGACGGAATCGAGGCGCATGCGCGGATCCTTGAACGGAAAGCGCGCAGTTTAACCGGCCTGCGGCGCACGCCGCGGCAGCCCGTTCAGCCGAAGACGCCACCGGTGTCGCGCACGCGCCGTGCGAATTCGTCGGCCGACATGCCCGGCGCGAACAGGAACCCCTGGCCCACCGGCACGCCGAGATCGATCAAGAAACGGCGCTGCGCTTCCGACTCGACGCCCTCGGCCACCAGCCCGAGACCCAGGCCGCGGGCGATGCCCGCGACCGCCTGGCACACGGCCACGTCGGAGCGGTCGTCGGGCACACCGCCGACGAACAACTGGCTCAGCTTGAGCCCGTGGATCGGCAGGCGGCGCAGGTAGTTCAGCGCGCTGTAGCCCTCGCCGAAGTCGTCGATCGTGAGCATCACACCCATCGCCCGCAGCGCCGCGAACGTCTTCAGCGTGTCCGGCGCGTCCTCGATCAGCACACGTTCGGTGAACTCCAGTTCCAGTGCGCTGCCGGGCAGGTCGAACTCCGCGAGCACGGCGCCCACGTTGGCGGCCAGATCGTCGCCCACCAGCTGTCGGAACGAGACATTCACCGCCACCCGCACCACGCCCAGTCCCGCATCGCGCCACGCCGCCGACTGGCGGCAGGCCTCGCGCATCACCCAGGCCCCGATGCGCACGATGTCGCCGGTGCTTTCGGCATGGTCGATGAAGTGGTCGGGGCGCATTTCGCCCAGCTGCCGGTTGCGCCAGCGGATCAGCGCCTCGGCGGCGACGATACGGCCATGGCGCAGTTCGACCTGCGGCTGGTAGACGAGGTGGAACTCGTCGTTGTCGATCGCACGGCGCAGGTGGGTTTCCACGCGCAGCCGGTCCTGCTGGCTCTGCGCCAGCGCGGGGGTGAAGCGTTGCCAGCCGTTGCGGATCCGGCGCTTGCTCTCGTACATCGCCGCATCCGCGTTCTGGATCAGCGTCTGCGGGCGGTCACCGTCGTCGGGCGCGTGGGCGATGCCGATGCTCGCGGTGATCGAGAACTCCTCGCTGTCGAAGCGGAAGCCGTCGCCGAAGCTGTCGAGGATGGCGTTGGCCACCCGTTCGGCGTGGCTGGCATCCGGACCCGCGTCGCAGACCACGAGGAATTCGTCACCGCCGAACCGCGCGATGCTGCCGGCGTCGCCGACCGCGCGGCCGATGCGGTGGGCGGCGGCCACCAGCAGCTCGTCGCCGGCGTTGTGGCCCAGTGCGTCGTTGACGAACTTGAAGCGGTCGAGATCGATGTAGAGCACGGCGACCTTGCCGCGCACGCCGTCGCGCATCCGCGCCTCGAGCTCGCCCAGGATCGCATCGCGGTTGAGCAGGCCCGTCAGCGGATCGGTGCGCGCCTGCAGGCGCAGGATCTCCTCGTCGCGCTTACTGCGGGCGATGTCTTGCAGCGTGCCGGTCAGGCGCGAGGTCGCGGGGTCGCCGTGCCGCGGGCCGCCGATCGCGCGCACCCAGAACGGGCTGCCGTCGTGGCGCAGGCCCTGCAGTTCGAGATCGAACCCCGAGGCCTCGAGCATCGCCGCGCCCAGTGCGTCGCGCAGCCGCGTCTGGTCTGAGGGCAGCAGCATCGCCACCAGGGCCTCCATCGTGTCCGGCGGCGCGTGGGAGTCGAGGATCCGCGCCGCCTCGGCGGTCAGGTGCAGGCGGTCGCTGGTGCAGTCGAGCTCCCAGCCGCCGATGTGGGCCAGTGCCTGGACCCGGTCGAACATCGCGCTGTCGCGCTTGAGCGTGGTGACGTCGCTGAACAGCGACAGCACCTGGTGCGGCCGGTCGCCGCCGGGCGGATATTGCGGCACCGCGTTCACCGTCAGCCAGTACAGCTGGCGGCGCCTGCGGTGGTAGAGGCCCATCAGCGTGCTCTCGACGATGCGGCCCTCGCGCAGTGCGCGGATCGGCGGCAGCTCGGCCCAGGGCATCTCGCCGCCGTCGGGGGCGAGCGCGATCCAGTCGCCGAGGTTCGCGGTGTCGCCGAGCGACGTGCCCTGGCGGATGCCGAGCAGGCGCAGCGCCGCCGGATTGCCGTAGACGAAGCGGCCCGCGGTGTCGTGGATCGCGATGCCGCGGTCCATGACGTCCATCAGCTCGCGGTAGCGCACCTCGGCTTCGCGTCGCTCGCTCAGGTCGCGGGCCACGGCGACCAGGCAGGGGCGGCCCTCGTGCTCGAAGCCCGCCGAATGCACCTCGACCGGAAAACGCGAACCGTCGCCGCGCATGTTGGTCACTTCGATCACATAGGTGCGACCGCGGTGCACCGCGTCCCACACCGGCGCCAGGTGATCGCGCGGCAGGTCGGGGTTCAAGACTTCGATGGGCTGTCCGACGATCGCCTCGCGCGGGCGCTGGTAGGCGAGCAGGCCTGCGCGGTTGAGGTCGAGCACGATGCCCTGCGCATCGAGGATGCTGACCGGGTCGGGCACCGCGTCGAACAGCGCGTGGTAACGCAGGTGCGCGGCATCCGCGTCCGAGCGGGCGGCGAGCAGGGCCTCGCGTGCGCGGCGCAGCAGCGCGCGCGCGGAGGTGGGCAAGGTGGGGTCGTCGGCGGCCGCGGCCAGCGCGTCGGGCAAAGGCGGTTCGTCCTGCGGATGGTCCGGCAGCGTGGCGTCCTCCATGCCTGTCGCCTGCTTCATTCCCGTGCGGCCAACGCCTCTCCGACTTTGCTGTGGGTGGAACGTCCCAGGCGTGCGGCGAGCCAGCGGCCCGTTTCAGCCAGCAGATCGAGGTCGATCCCGGTGTGCACGCCCATGCCCTGCAGCATATACACCACATCCTCGGTGGCGACGTTGCCGCTGGCGCCCTTCGCGTACGGGCAGCCGCCGGCGCCGGAGACCGAGGCGTCGACGACCGCCACGCCGTCTTCCAGGCAGGCCAGCAGGTTGGCCAGCGCCTGGCCGTAGGTGTCGTGGAAATGCACCGCCAGCGCCGCCAGCGGCACCTCGGACGCGACCGCGCGCAGCATCGCGCGCGCCTTGCCGGGCGTGCCGACGCCGATGGTGTCCCCGAGCGAGATCTCGTAGCAGCCCATGTCGTGGAGGGAACGCGCAACCCGGACGACATCGGCCAGCGGCACGGCGCCCTGGTACGGGCAGCCGAGCACCGTGGAGACGTAGCCGCGCACGCGCACGCCGTCGGCCTGCGCGCGTGCCAGCACCGGCGCGAACCGCTGCAGCGATTCGTCGATGCCGGCATTGATGTTGGTGCGGTTGAAGGCCTCGGACGCCGCGGTGAACACCGCGATCTCCTCGACGCCGACGACGCGCGCGCGATCGAAGCCGGTCTCGTTGGGCACCAGCACCGGATAGGCGATGCCGGGCCGCCGGGTGATGCCGGCATAGACCTCGGCCGCGTCCGCCAGTTGCGGCACCCATTTCGGACTGACGAAGCTGGTGGCTTCGATCGTGCGCAGGCCGGTCGCCGACAGCCGGTCGATCAGCTCGATCTTGGTCGCGGCCGGCACGATCGCGGCCTCGTTCTGCAGCCCGTCGCGGGGGCCGACCTCGACGATGCGCACGTCCGCCGGTAGCGCGCTCATTCCAGCACCGCCAGCGTGGCGTCCGCTTCGACGAATTCGCCCACCGCCGCGCGCAGCTCGGCCACGGTGCCGTCGCGCGGGGCCTTGAGCGCGAGCTCCATCTTCATCGCCTCCATGACCAGCAGTTCCTGGCCGGCGCTGACCGCATCGCCGGCCTGCACGCGCACGGCGACCACGCGGCCGGGCATCGGCGCGCGCACGCGGTCGTCGGTACTCGCATCGCCGGCACCGGCACGCGGATCGCCGGCGAGGCGACGCAGTTCGAGGCGTGCATCCCCGTCGTGGAGGCGCACCGTGTTTTCGATGATCGAGACCGCGAGACGACGGCCCTGGCCGTCGAGGCGGGCCGACAGGACGCCGGCATCGAGGCGGGCGCCGCGGATCTCGATGCGGGCCGCGTCGAGGCGCACGGCGTAGTCGCCGGCCGCGCCGCTGACGTCGAGCGCCAACGGCTGGCCACGATGGTCGAACACCAGGCGCCGCGCAGCCGGCGCGCCCAGGCGCCAGCCGTCGCCCTGGGCCCAGGGCGAGGCGTCGTTTGCTGTGACCGCGTCACGATCCAGCAGGGCGGCGACAGCGGCTGCGGCGAGCAGCGCGGGATCGGGCGCCGCGGCGTCGTCGCCGGCGATGAATTCGTCCAGGTGACGGTCGAGGTAGCCGGTGTCGATGGTCGCGTCGACGATCGCCGGGTGCCGCACCAGCCGCTCGAGGAACGCGATGTTCGATTTCGGCCCGTCGATCGCACACTGCGCCAGCGCCTCGCGCAGGCGCGCCAGTGCACGCGGACGATCGACGTCG
Organism: Luteimonas sp. WGS1318; assembly: GCF_043187535.1. GTDB lineage: Bacteria > Pseudomonadota > Gammaproteobacteria > Xanthomonadales > Xanthomonadaceae > Luteimonas. The sequence goes on along the minus strand of NZ_CP171131.1, from coordinate 2,181,340 downwards.
TGGACGATCAGCTTGGCGATCATCGGGTCGTAGAAGATCGTCACCGTGTCGCCTTCGACGACGCCCGAGTCGACCCGCACGTGCGCCGAGGGCGCCGGCAGCCGCAGCGTGCGCAGCGTGCCGGAGCCGGGCAGGAAGCCGGCGTCCGGATCCTCGGCGTAGAGGCGCACCTCGATCGCGTGGCCGCTGCGCGGCACCGCGTCCTGGGCCAGCGGCAGCACGTCGCCAACGGCGATGCGCAGTTGCCACTCCACCAGGTCCAGCCCGGTGACCAGTTCGGTGACCGGATGCTCGACCTGCAGCCGGGTGTTGATCTCCATGAAATAGAACTCGCCCGAGGGCGCGACGATGAACTCCACCGTGCCGGCGTTGGCGTAGTCGATCGCGTGCGCGGCCTGCACCGCGGCGGCGCCCATCGCGGCGCGCAGCTCGGGCGTGAGGAACGGCGAGGGCGCCTCCTCGAACACCTTCTGGTAGCGCCGCTGTGCCGAGCACTCGCGTTCGCCCAGGTGGATCGCGCCGCCGTGGCGGTCGCCGAACACCTGGATCTCGATGTGCCGCGGCGATTCGATGTAGCGCTCGAGCAGCACCCGGTCGCGGCCGAAGGCGTTCTTCGCCTCGCGCTGGCAGCTTTCAAGATTCGGGATGAAGTCCTCGAGCGCGCGCACGATGCGCATGCCCTTGCCGCCGCCGCCGTGCGCGGCCTTGATCATCAACGGAAACCCGATCCGCGCCGCCTCACGCGCCAGCGTGGCCTGGCTCTGGTCTTCGCCGGTGTAGCCCGGCACCACCGGCACGCCGGCCGCGTCCATCAGGTCCTTGGCCCCGGCCTTGCTGCCCATCTTGCGCATCGACGCGGCCGAGGGGCCGATAAAGCGCAGGCCGGCGGCCTCGACCGCATCGGCGAAGTCGGCGTTCTCGCTGAGGAAGCCGTAGCCGGGGTGGATCGCCTCGGCGCCGCTGGCGCGTGCGACCTCGAGGATCGCGTCGCCGCGCAGGTAGGACTCCTGCGGCCGCGGCCCGCCGATCGGCCAGGCTTCGTCGGCCTGACGCACGTGCTGGGCGTCCGCGTCGGCCTCGGAATAGACGGCGATCGTGCGGATGCCGAGCCGGCGGCAGGTGCGGATGACGCGGCAGGCGATTTCGCCGCGGTTGGCGATCAGGACACTGGAGAACATCGGGACATCCGGTACGGGGCGCGCGATGTGATCGCAGGCGCCGGGCAAGAGGGGAATGGATCAGGCCAGCCGGTTCACTGCGCGGCCCAGGCCGGCGGGCGCTTGTCGAGAAACGCCCCCAGGCCCTCCTGGCCTTCGGGCGAGACCCGCAGTGCGGCGATCAGGCGGGCGTTGTCGTGATCCAGCTGGTCACGGTCGGGCGTGGCGACGACGGCACGGACCAGGCGCTTGGCGTCGGCCGCGGCGAGCGGGCCGGCCTTGAGCAACAGCGCGATCTGCCGGTCGACTTCGGCATCGAGCTGCGCGGCCTCGACCACTGCGTGCAGCAGGCCGATGCGCAGCGCTTCGCCAGCGTCGAACATCTCCGCGGTCGCGAACCAGCGCCGCGCCTGACGCGGGCCGATCGCGGCGATCACGTACGGCGAGATCACCGCCGGCAGCAGGCCGAGCCGGCTTTCGGTCAGGCCGAACGTCGCCTCCGGAACGCCGATGGCGATGTCGCAGCAGGCGACCAGACCCACGCCGCCACCGAACGCCGCACCGTGCACGCGCGCGATCGTCGGCTTGGGCAACTCGTCGAGCGTGCGCATCAGACGGGCGAGGGCCAGCGCATCCTCACGGTTCGCGGCCTCGCCCGCGCTCGCCATGCCGCGCATCCAGTTCAGATCGGCGCCCGCGGAAAACGAGCGGCCGCTGCCTTCGAGCACGACCACGCGGACGTCCGGATCCTGCCCGAGTGCGTCGAGGGCCGCCGTCAGCTGGGCGATCAGGTCGGCATCGAAGGCGTTGTGCAGCGCGGGCCGGTCGAGGCGCAGGCGGGCGACCGACGCATGGCGGTCGAGGGTGAGGGCATCGGACATGGGCAGCGTCGTACGGAAAACAGTCCGGAATCATAACGATTCGCCCGGAACAGCCACGCCGCAGTGCAACCGCGGCGCTAGAATTGAGAACCATTCCGATCTGGCGCTACCGTGAACCTCTGCCAGTTGCCGCGTCGCGTGTCCGCCCTCGTCGAGGCCGTCGACGATCTGCGCGCCCACGACCCCATCGCGCGTCGACTGCGGGAGCTCGGCTTCGTCCCGGGCGAGCCGGTCGAGGTCGTCGCCGCCGCGCCGTTCGGCGGTGATCCGTTGCTGGTGCAGGTCGGCTTCACCCGTTTCGCGCTGCGCCGCAGCGAGGCGGCCCGGGTCCGCATCCGCGAGGCCGCGCGCGCATGAGCACCGCGACGATGCCGCGTCTGGCCCTGGTCGGCAGCCCCAATGCCGGCAAGACCGCGCTGTTCAACCTGCTGACCGGCAGCCGGCAGAAGGTGGCGAACTACGCCGGGGTGACCGTCGAGCGCAAGGAAGGCCGCATGCGCGGCCCGGCGGGCGAGGCCTGGGCACTGCTGGATCTGCCGGGTGCGTACAGCCTGCAACCGGCCAGCCTCGACGAACAGATCACCCGCGACCTGTGCCGGGGCTTCTATCCCGGCGAGCCAGCGCCCGACGTGCTGGTCTGCGTGGTCGATGCGACCAACCTGCGCCTGCACCTGCGCTTCGTGCTCGAACTGCGCAGCCTCGGCCGGCCGATGGTGGTCGCGCTGAACATGGCTGACGCGGCGGCACGGCGCGGCATCGTCATCGACCGCGTGGCGCTGGAAGCGCGACTCGGCGTGCCGGTGGTGGAAACCGTGGCTATCCGCCGCGACGGTGCGCAGACGCTGCAGGCGCGCCTGGCCGGCGTGCTGGCGCATCCGCATGCGTCTGTCCCGGCGGCCCCGGATGCGGAGCGCGATCTGCACGCCGAAACCCGCGCGCTGATCGCCGCCACGGTGACGATGCCGCGCCGCACCGCACGCATCGACGATGCGCTCGACCGCTGGCTGCTGCATCCGGTGTTCGGCCTGCTGGCGCTGGCGCTGGTGATGTTCCTGGTGTTCCAGGCCGTCTACGCCTGGGCGGCACCACTGATGGACCTGATCGACGCCGGCACGTCGGCGCTCGGCGCATGGGTGTCGTCGACATTTCCCGAGGGGCCGCTGACCAGCCTGCTGGCCGACGGCATCATTGCCGGCCTCGGCGGCGTGATCGTGTTCCTGCCGCAGATCCTGATCCTGTTCCTCTTCATCCTGGCGCTCGAGGAATCCGGCTATCTGCCGCGCGCGGCCTTCCTGCTCGACCGGATGATGAAGGGCGCCGGTCTCTCGGGGCGGTCGTTCATCCCGCTGCTGTCGAGCTTCGCCTGCGCGATCCCCGGCATCATGGCGACGCGCTCGATCCAGGACCCGCGCGACCGGCTGGCGACGATCATGGTCGCGCCGCTGATGACCTGCTCGGCGCGGCTGCCGGTGTATGCGTTGCTGATCGGTGCCTTCATCCCGCAACAGCAGGTTGCGGGACTGTTCAACCTGCAGGGCCTGGTGCTGTTCGCGCTGTACGTGGCCGGCATCCTCAGTGCGCTCGCGGTCTCGTATGCGATGAAGCGCTGGCGCCGCGACACCAGCGAGCACGCGTTGCTGCTCGAGCTGCCGTCGTACCGGATGCCGCACCCGCGCGATCTCGCGATCGGCCTGAAGGAACGCGCGATGATCTTCCTCAAGCGCGTGGGCGGCATCATCCTCGCGCTGACCGTGCTGCTGTGGGTGCTGCTGTCGTTTCCGGCGCCGCCGGCCGACGCCACCGGTGCGGCGATCGAATACAGCCTGGGCGGGCGCATCGGCCACGCGCTGGCGGTGCTGTTCGCGCCGCTGGGCTTCAACTGGCAGATCTGCATCGCGCTGATTCCGGGGCTGGCCGCGCGCGAGGTCGCGGTGGCCTCGCTGGCGACGGTCTACGCGCTGTCGGCCGCCAATGACGAGGCCGCGGCGCAGGCGCTGACCCCGATCATCACCGACGGCTGGTCGCTCGCCACCGGGCTGTCGCTGCTGGTGTGGTTCGTCTACGCGCCGCAATGCCTGTCGACCTGGGCGACGATCCGGCGCGAGACCGGCTCCTGGCGCCTGATGGCCATCAATGCCGGCTACCTGTTCGCGCTCGCGTATCTCGCGTCGCTGGTGACCTACCAGCTCGCCGTCGCGCTGGGCGCAGGCTGAGGACGTCCGCCATGACCGCCGGTCTCGTCCTGCAGTACGTGGTGATCGCCGCCGCCGTGATGCTCAGCGCATGGGTCGTGCTGGCCGCGCAGGCCCCGGCGCTGGCGCGTCGGCTGCGGCTGCGCATCGCAGTGCCACTTGTCCGCACGACGCGTCCGGCCTGGGTTCGTGCGCTGGGGCGTCGCATCGCGCCGCCGACCGTGCAGACAGGCCATTGCGGCAGCTGCGAGCGCTGCGGCCCGCCACGTTAGCGGTGTCCGAACGCGGGGCTCAGCGCGGCGGCAGGATGACCGTGCCGGCGCCGATCTCGCGGCCGCCTTCGACCAGCACGAAGCCGGGGGCATCGGACCCGATCTCGACCGGCGTCTCGCAGGCGAGCGACGCGGCGACCCGGCTGCCGGGTTCGACGCCGCCGTCCTCGTCGAAGCGCACCGCGCAGCGCAACACCGCGTCCGCGTCGTCGTCGCGGGTCAGCCGCACCTCGGGCCGGTACCCGCTGAAGATCGGCGTGCGGCGTCCACCGTCGGCCTGGCTGCGCAGCGCGATGCACGTCCGCAGTGCCTCGCGCGGCGCGTAGGCGTGCCGGCGCGACGGTCCCGGCGGCGTGTCTGGAATCGTGGCGGCCTCTGCGCAGGGCGCCTCCAGCGTGGGACCGCTCGGCCCGTCGCTCGACGACGCCTCGGGTTCGAGCACCCCGGCCTCGTCGGCCACCGGGGCGGCGCTGGAGCCATCGCCGTCACCGGGTGCCGGCGTCGGACTGCACGCGGCCAGTGCCACCAGCGTGAGCACGGACAGGGTGGTGGCGAGAAACACAGTGGGCTTCAGATCCGGCATCGGACGTCCCTGTCGTGGCCCGTGGGCGGGCTAGTGGCGGCCGCGGCTCAGCGGCGAGCGGGTGGGGCGACGCTTGTCGTCGGTCGGCGTCACCTCGACCGACAGGTTGAAGGTGCGTTCGTCGCCGACCAGCAGCGCACCCACACCGACCACCTGGCGGTTGATCTCCTTGCCGTCGCCATCCTGGATGGTCAGCACGACCGAGTATTCCCAGGCGCCACCGTCGGAGGGGTGGCGGATGCGGCCTTCGACCTGCAGCGCGGTGGTCGTCGCCTCACGCTGCACCGCATGCCGCGCCACGATGGGCGAACCCGGTGCGGCGTCCAGCTTGATGAAGTGCTGGCACGCCGGGCAGCGTGCCGCACTCTCGAGGATCATGGTCTTGCAGTGCGGACAGGTCCGTGTGGCCCCCGCCGCGCCCGGGCGACTGCTCACGGTCAGGCGGCGTCGCTGGACTTGTCGTTGGCGGCCTTGTCCTTGGCGTTGCCGGGCGTCGGCCCGGTGCTGGCCGACTTGACCTCGCCCCAGCCGCACTCGATGTGCCCACGGATCTTCGACCCCGACGCGACGGTCAGCGAGCCGGCCTTGAGGTCACCGGTCAGCACGGCGGAATCCCGCAGTTCGACCAGCGACGCGGATTCAATGTTGCCTTCGAGTTCGCCCGACACCAGCACCTGCTTCGCGCGCACGCCGCCGTTGAGCTTGGCGCCGTGTTCGATGGTCAGGTTGCCCTGCACGTTGACGTCGCCCTTGAAGCGGCCGGCGATGCGCACATCGCCCGAACCCTCGATCTTGCCTTCGATGGTCAGGTCGGCGGCGATCACCGATTCCTTGCTCACCGACGCGGTGGCCGGGGCCTGACGCGGCGCGGTCGGCGGCGTGGACGGCGAGAAGTCGGCCACGGCCGGCGAAGTTTCGCGTACGGGCGGCGCCGGCGGCGGCGGATCGGAGGCGAAGCTGGGGGAATTCGTCTTGGCGTTGCCGGACTGCGGGAAAATGGCCATGTCGCGCGTTACCTCGGATTGGACAGGGTGGACGGCTCGAACATGCTCGAACAGGCGCTCGAACGGGGGATCCGCGCCGCCACGGTCAGGCCGCGGACGCGGAGGTCGAGCCTAGCACGGGGATCACGCGGTTCGACTGTGATCGAGGCAGCGGAATCGAGAGCCGGCAAGCACTTGCCCGGGCTTTCCGACAAATCACCGCAGGTGCGCCCGGCGCGCCCCGGTCACATCCGGAAGACGCCGAAGCGGGCGGGTTCGATCGGCGCGTTGAGCGACGCGGCGATGCCCAGGCCGAGCACCCGGCGCGTGTCGGCCGGATCGATGATGCCGTCGTCCCACAGGCGCGCGGTCGCATACCAGGGGCTGCCCTGCGATTCGTACTGCTCGCGGATCGGCGCCTTGAACGTCTCTTCCTCGTCCGCGCTCCAGGCGCCGCCCTTGCCCTCGATCCCGTCGCGGCGTACGGTCGCCAGCACGCTCGCGGCCTGCTCGCCGCCCATGACGCTGATGCGCGCGTTGGGCCACATCCACAGGAAACGCGCGCCGTAGGCGCGGCCGCACATCGCGTAGTTGCCGGCGCCGAAGCTGCCGCCGATGACGACGGTGAACTTGGGCACGCTCGAACACGCGACCGCGGTGACCATCTTCGCGCCGTCCTTGGCGATGCCGGCGTTCTCGTATTTGCGGCCGACCATGAAGCCGGTGATGTTCTGCAGGAACACCAGCGGAATGCCGCGCTGGTTGCACAGCTCGATGAAGTGCGCGCCCTTGAGCGCGCTCTCGGAGAACAGGATGCCGTTGTTGGCGACGATGCCCACCGGCATGCCGTGGATGTGCGCGAAACCGGTCACCAGGGTCTTGCCGTAGCGCGCCTTGAACTCGTCGAACGCGCTGCCGTCGACGATGCGCGCGATCACTTCGCGGATGTCGAACGGGCGCCGGGTGTCCTTGGGCACGATGCCGTAGAGCTCCTCGGCGGCGAACAGCGGCGCGCTGGGTTCACGCATCGTCACCGGGAGCACCTTGCGCCGGTTGCAGTGGCCGACGATGTCGCGCGCGATCTGCAGCGCGTGGGCGTCGTCCTCGGCGAAATGGTCGGCCACGCCGGACAGGCTGGTGTGCACGTCCGCGCCGCCCAGCGCTTCGGCATCGACCACTTCGCCGGTCGCCGCCTTCACCAGCGGCGGACCGCCGAGGAAGATCGTGCCTTGGTCCTTGACGATGATCGACTCGTCGCACATCGCCGGCACATACGCACCGCCGGCGGTGCAACTGCCCATGACCACGGCGATCTGCGGAATGTTCTCCGCGCTCATCCGCGCCTGGTTGTAGAAGATCCGGCCGAAGTGTTCCTTGTCCGGGAACACCTCGTCCTGCAGCGGCAGGAAGGCGCCGCCGGAATCGACCAGGTAGACGCAGGGCAGGCGGTTCTCGCGGGCGATCTCCTGCGCGCGCAGATGCTTCTTCACCGTCATCGGGAAATAGGTGCCGCCCTTGACGGTCGCGTCGTTGGCGACGACGACGATCTCCTGGCCCATCACCCGGCCGATACCGGCGACCACGCCCGCAGCCGGCGCGGCGCCGTCGTACATGTCCTCGCCGGCGAGCGGCGCGATTTCGAGGAACGGCGAGCCCGGATCGAGCAGGGTGGTGATGCGGTCGCGCGCGAGCAGCTTGCCGCGCGCGGTGTGCTTGGCCTGCGCCTGCTCGCCACCACCCTCGGCCGCACGCGCCAGGCGCGTCTGCAGTTCCTCGGCCAGACCACGGTGGTAGTCGGCGTTGGCGATGAAATCCGCCGAGCGCGGGTCGAGTTGCGAGGTCAGTGCCGGCATCCGGAAATCGCCTGGGTGAAAACCGCAAGGATACGGAAGCCGCCGCGCGCGCGCAGGCCTTACACGGTCATCGGTCGATCCTGCACGCAATGCGGGGCCGGGCATGGACGCCGTCCGAACGCAAAAAGGCCCGCCGATGGCGGGCCTTCCGGTGTCTGCGGATGTGCGGCGATCAGCGCTCTGCACGTTCCTCGACGCGCTCGCCGGTCTGCTCGATCGCCTCGCCTGCGCGCTGGGTGGCGCGCCCGGTCGCGGCGGCGGCCTCGCGTGCAGCGGCTTCGGTACGGACAGCGGCGGCGTCGGCGCGGATCTCGGCTTCGCGGGCGGCATCGGCGCTCGCGGCAGCGGCCGCATCGGCGCCTTCGCGTGCCGCCTGGCCGGTGGCCGCGGCCGCGTCGGAAATCGCCCGGCCGGCATTGTTCGCGGCGGCTTCGGCTTCCGCGCGCTCGCGTTGCGCGTCGGGTGAGGTATTGGTGCAGGCGGCCAGCGCGAGTGCGGCGACGGCGGTCGCGGTCATCAGGGTGAAACGCATGGCAGCTCTCCTGTATCCGGTTGGGGTGGCGCGGATGGTGGGCATGCCGCCGTGAGTGTCATGCGAACCGGCGCAGTCGGACGCGACTGGCCGCTGAATGCGCAGGTGCCTACGCGATTCGACCCGGTGCGGGTCGACGGTCCGTGCTGGCGAGCGCGCAAAAAGAAAGCCGCCGGAGACCGGCGGCTTTCCAGATTCACTGACGATGGCATCACGCCATCGGGTGAATTACGGCGTGACTTCTTCCGCGGCCGAAGCAGCGTCTTCAGCCTGCTGCTCAGCGTGGTCAGCCGCGTCAGCAGCGTGCTCGGCAGCAGCGTCGGTGCCAGCGGCAGCGGCGTTGGCAGCGGCGTCGGCAGCGGCGTCAGCAGCAGCAGCGGCGTCGTCGGCAGCAGCCTGCGCGGTGCCGGCAACGGCCGGGTCGGTGGTCTCGTTGGCAGCAGCCTGCGCGTCGGCGGCGGCGTCAGCAGCACCCTCGGCCGAGCTCTGGGCCTGGTCGGCGTTGCTGCAAGCAGCCAGTGCGAAACCCATAGCCAGGGCCAGCAGAGCCTTATTGATCGTCATAGTGTCTTCCTCGTCTGAAAGTGTGGGCAACGCGCTTAATGCGCGCCGGCCACATGATGACAAGCCGCCAATCAGTGTCAAGCGGCGTCGCGTGGTTTTTTCGTAAAAAACACGTTATCCGAAGTTCACGCCATTTCTACGGCAATTGCAGTCGCTTCGCCGCCACCTATGCAAAGTGTGGCAACGCCGCGCTTTTTGCCGCGCGCCTGCAGCGCGTGGATCAGGGTGACGATGAGGCGCGCACCGCTCGCGCCGATCGGATGGCCGAGCGCCAGTGCGCCCCCATTCACATTCAGGCGGTCGTGCGGGATGCCGAGATCCTTCATCGGCGCCATCGCGACGTTGGCGAAGGCCTCGTTGACCTCGAACAGGTCGACATCCTCGACCTTCCAGCCTGCCTTGTCGAGCACGTTCTGGATGGCCGTGACCGGCGCGGTGGTGAACCACTCCGGCGCCTGCGAATGCCGTGCGTGGGCCACGATGCGCGCCAGCGGGGTGAGCCCGCGCTTGCTTGCCTCGTCGGCGGAGGTCAGCACCAGCGCGGCGGCGCCGTCGGAGATGCTCGACGAGCTGGCGGCGGTCAGCACGCCCTCCTTGCCGAACGCGGCGCGCAGCGTCGGGATCTTGTCGACCTGGATCTTGCCCGGCGCCTCGTCGGTGTCGAACACGGACTCGCCCTTGCGGGTCTGCACGGTCACCGGCGCGATCTCGGCCTTGAATGCGCCCGAGGCGATGGCCTGCTTGGCGCGGTTCGCGCTTTCCACGGCGTACGCGTCGAGGTCCTCGCGCGTGAAGCCGTACTTGTTGCTTGCGATGTCACCGAACACGCCCATCGACTTGCCGTCGTAGGGGTTGGTCAGGCCGTCCCAGGCCATGTGGTCGAGCATCTCGGCGCTGCCGTAGCGGATGCCGGTGCGCGAGCCGTTGAGCAGGTGCGGCGCGTTGGTCATCGACTCCATGCCACCGGCGACGACGAACGTCGCGGTGCCGGCCTTGATCAGGTCGTGGCCGTACATCACTGCCTGCATGCCGGAGCCGCAGACCTTGTTGATGGTGACGCAGCCGGCCGAATCGGGGATGCCGGCCGCGCGCGAGGCCTGCCGCGCCGGCGCCTGGCCGAGACCGGCCGGCAGCACGCAGCCGATGATCGCCTCGTCGACGAGGTCCGGCGCCACGCCGGCATGCTCGAGCGCGGCGGTGATCGCGGTCGCGCCGAGCGTCGGCGTCGGCACGCCGGTGAACTGTCCGAGCATGGAACCGATGGGGGTGCGCTTGGCACCGACGATGACGATGTCAGTCATGGCGGAACGACTCCGGATGTGTGAACTGCACAGAACGTCGATTATCGCACCCGCAGCGGTGGAAAGTCCCGGCGCGGCCGTCCGATGCGCCGCGCGCGGCGATGGCGGGCGTGTGGAATTCCGGGTATAGATGCGGCGACAGGGGACGGTTGGGACGCGCGCTCGCGCGCAGGGAGACGAGGGATGCGGACGAGAGAGACCACGATGGCGCGTGCGCCGCGCCAGGCCGCGCTGGCCTGCGCACTGGCGACGGTGCTGGCCGCGTGTGGTGGTGGCGGTTCCGGCGGCGGCCTGGTCCAGGGGCCTGCACCGCCGCCAGCGGCACCGCCCCCGGTGACGTCGCCACCCGTCACCCCGCCACCCACCAGTCCGCCACCGGCGGTCGTGCAGCCGCCCAATCCGGCCTACAGCCGCCATCTCGCCGATACCAATACCGGCGCCGCCCATGCCGCCGGGTTCACCGGGCAGGGCGTGCGCATCGGCTTTCTCGACAGCGGCATCAACCGCACCCATCCCGCGCTGCGCGGGCGGGTGACGGACAACCTGATTTACGTCAACCGGCAGACCAACAACGGGACCGTCGACGACGTGGTCGGCCATGGCACGGCGGTCGCGCAGGCCGCTGCCGGCCAGCCGTTCGGTGCCTGGCCGGGCGGCGTGGCGCCCGGGGCCACGCTGGTCTCGGCGCGGATCATCAGCGACAAGCCGCCCGTCGACGACGGCTCGGGCAACGGGAACCCGGTCGACGGTGCGCTCGGCCTCGAGCCGATCCATCGCGACCTGATCAACCGCAACGTCCGAATCATGAACAACTCCTGGGGCGGCCTGTACCTGGACAACCCGGCTGCCGCCACGCCGATCGCGGCCGAATACCGGCCCTTCGTCGTCCAGCACGGTGGTCTGGTGGTGTTCGCATCCGGCAACGCCGAGCGTGCGAACCCGTCGGATCTCGCCGCGCTGCCGAGCCAGCAGCTCGCCGACGGCACCCGACCTGGCGCGGATCTCGAACGCGGCTGGCTCACGGTCTCGGCGCTGGCCGAGGGCAGCACCACGCAGCTGGCGAGCTATTCCAATGCCTGCGGCGTGGCGATGCGTTACTGCCTCGTCGCGCCGGGTACCGTGGTCGTCACCGGCACCAACGACGCGCCGGATCGCCCGGAATACTGGAAGTACAACGGCACCTCGCTGGCTGCGCCTTTGGTGTCCGGCGCCGCGGCGCTGGTATGGGAAGCGTTCCCGTATTTCAACAACGACCTCGTGCGCCAGACGCTGCTCGGCACCGCGACCGACATCGGCGCGCCCGGCGTCGACCCGGTATTCGGCTACGGCGCGCTGAACGTGGGCAAGGCGGTGCGCGGGCCGGCGCGGTTCGACTGGGGCGACGTCACTGCCAATTTCAACAGCGGCACCTCGGTCTGGGCTAACGACATCGCCGGCGACGGCGGCCTGATCAAGCGCGGCGCCGGCACGCTGCGCCTCGACGGCTATGCCTCGTACCGCGGCGCGACGCGGGTCGAGGGCGGCACGCTGGTGTTCGCCGGGCAAAGCCCGATTCCGGGGGCGGTCACCATCGAGACGGTCGGCAGCCTGCAGTGGGCCGGCAGCATGGTCAGTGGCAACGTCTTCAATCGCGGCACCTTCGCCCTGACCGGGAACAACCGCGCGCGCACGATCACCGGTAATTTCGAGCAGACGGTCACGGGACGCCTGGCGATGCAGATCGGCGCGCCGCTGTCGGTCAGCGGCACCGCGCGCCTGGGCGGCGAATTGTTGGTGACCGGGGTGGTCAGCGGCTACACCTACCAGAGCAACGAAACCGTGGTCCGCGCCTATGGTGGGCTCACCGGCACCTTCGACAGTCTGGGCCGCGGGCCGGGCGTGTTTCTCGACGCGAACCTCGGCTACGACAGCACGCGCGCCTGGCTCGACATCACCCGCCTGGACGTCACCGCGACCGCGATGTCGCTGGCCGGCGCCACCGCGCAGTCGATCGGATCGGCCGAGCGCGTGGAAGGCGCGTTCGCCGGACTCGATGGCCAGGAAGACAGCGAGATCGACACGCCCTTCGCGCGCAGCGCCGGGGCCTTCCAGCGCATCCAGGATGGCGCCAGCGCGCTGGCGGCGCTGGACAGCCTGTCGGGCGCGCAGCACGCACGCGCGCTCAACGCGACACTCGACCACGTGGACATGGCGCGGCGTGCCGTCGCGGGCCGCGTGGGCGACGTCGCGGCGCACGGTGCGCGCGTCGGCGCCTGGCAGCAGGCATTGGGGCAGGGCGGCCCGGGCGGGTTCGCAGGCGACGGGTTCCAGGTGGACGGCTGGAGCCTGGGCCGCGACCATGCGCTCGGCGCGGGCGTGATCGCCGGGTTCGCATTCGGCGAACTGCGTGGCGACGGGATCGTGCAGGCGCGCGGCGATCGCAGCCGCGATCGGCACACGCAGGCGCAGGCCTACATCGCGCGTTCGTTCGGCGACGCCTATGTCATGGCCCAGCTGGGCAGCGGGCGCGTCGAGCGCGACCTGCAGCGCCAGCTGTTCGCCGGCACCGACTGGCAGGGTGTGTCGACGCGGTATGCCGGCGGCTTCAGCCAGATGGCGGTGGAGGCCGGCCGACGCTGGCGTCTCGGCGCGACGGAGCTGGCGCCCTATGTCGGCGCCGAGCGCGTGCGTCTGCGCAGCGACGGCTTCGAGGAGCTCGGCGGCGACGGCTTCGGCCTGCGCGGCGCGGGCTGGGACGTCGAACGCAGCCAGGCCATCGCCGGGCTGCGCGCGCGCTGGGAGGCGCCGGGCTTCACCCTGCACGGCTACGGCGAGTGGCAGCACACGCTCGCCGCCAGCGGCTTCGACCTGCAGGCGAGCTTCACCGGCATCGACGCCTGGGCCCCGATTGCGGGCCTGGCGCCGGCGCGTTCCGGCGGCATCGCCGGCATCGCGTTCGCATCGTGGTTGTCGCCGCGGACGCAGATGGGCTTCGGCATCGATCAGCGCTTCGGGCCCCGCGGCAACGACCGTATGGCGTCGTTGCGCTTCGCGTACGGGTTCTGACGCCATCGCGTATCGAGCAACGAGGCCGCCTCCGGGCGGCCTTCGTCTTCGGTGTCATCGCCCCTGTAGGAGCTCGCTCGCGCGCGTACGCCTTTCCGGTAATGCCGTTCGCGCGCGAGCGCGCTCCTACACGGGCGGGGTCGTCGTCCGTGCCAGTGACGCGGACAGCTGACCGGGACGGAAGCTACGTCTGTGCCTGTCCCGCCTAACGTGGGTGCGCGCTCGCGCGCGAACGTGTTTCCGGCAAGGCTATTCGCGCGCAAGCGCGCTCCTACAGGGGCGGGTTGTCGTCCGTGTCAGCGACGCGGACAGCTGGCCGGGACAGAACCTAAGCCTGCGCCTGTCCCGCCTAACGTAGGAGCGCGCTCGCGCGCGAACGTGTTCCCAGGGAATGCCATTCGCGCGCAAGCGCGCTCCTACAGGGGATTGCGTGGCCGCCCGAACGCCGCGTCCTTACCCGCCCCACACCGCAGCACGGGCCACTCCGATATCGATCGCGCCTGCATCGGCATGACGATGCGCCATGCCCGGACCTCCCACATCGCCCGGCCATCGTGCACTGCGTCGCGGCCGCGTCTCGCTACCGCAGCAGGCATATCTGGTGACGGTGACAACACCTCGGCGACGGGCACTGTTCGCCCACTTCGCTGCGGGCCGTGCCGTCTGCAGTGCGTTTTCCGCGTCCGCCGATGAGGGCGATGCGGCGCTTTTGGCCTGGGTGCTGATGCCCGACCACGTGCATTGGCTGCTGCAGCTCGGGACGGACGCATCGCTCGCGCGCGTGATCGCGAAGTGGAAGGCCGCCGCGACCCGTGCAGTGCACGCCCAGACCGCGCACACCGGTGAGGTCTGGTCGCGTGGCTTCCACGATCGCGCGCTCAGGCACGACGAAGATCTGCGTGCGGCGGCCCGCTACGTCGTCCTCAACCCCGTGCGGGCGGGGCTGGTGGCGCGCGTTACGGAGTATCCGTTCTGGGATGCCGTCTGGTTGAACGACGACGGCCGGGGATTTTGATACGGGCCACGCCTGTGTAGGAGCGCGTTCACGCGCGACCGGGCATTGCGCGAAGGGCGTTTCGCGCGCGAGGGCGCTCCTACAGGCGGGCGGGGTGCCCGAGAGGAAGGCGAGACATAGGCCATGCCGCGTGTCCGCACCCGGGATGCGGCCGGGTCGCTCGACGGAGCCGTATGGGATCGAACGGCGCGAAGGGCGTTCGCGCGCGAGCGCGCTCCTACAGACGGGCGGGGCGCACGAGAGGAAGGCGAGACATAGGCCATGCCGCGTGTCCGCACCCGAGATGCGGGCGGGTCGTACGACGGAGCCGCATGGGACAAAACGGCGCGACGGTGCATTGCGCGAAGGGGCGTTCGCGCGCGAGCGCGCTCCTACAGAGGGGCGGGGCGCCTGAGAGGACGGCGAGACAGGCGCATGCCCCGCGTCGGCACCCGAGACGCGGCCGCTCGTAAGACGGAGTCGCAGAGAATTGAACGTCGCGACGGGGTCGTAGGAGCGCGTTTACGCGCGAACGGGGCCTTTTTCGGGAAACGCATTCGCGCGCGAGCGCGCTCCTACATAGGTCTCCGCGGATGCGGAACGGCGCACGGCGCAGATCCGCGTCGCGCGCCGCCTGATCAGTGCTTCCCGTCGAACAGCTCGCGACCGATCAGCATCCGGCGGATCTCGTTGGTGCCGGCGCCGATGGCGTAGAGCTTGGCGTCGCGCAGGATGCGGCCGGTCGGGTATTCGTTGATGTAGCCGTTGCCGCCCAGCGTCTGGATCGCTTCCAGCGCCACCTGCACCGCGGCGTCGGATGCGTGCAGCAGGCAGCTGGCCGCATCCACGCGCGAGCTGTGCCCGGCGTCGTAATCGCGGGCTACGGTGTAGGCGAACGCGCGGCTGGACTGCAGCGCGGTGTACATGTCGGCGATCTTCGCCTGCATGATGCCGAAGGTGCCGATCGCCACGTCGAACTGCTTGCGCTCGCGCACGTAGGGCAGGGCGATGTCGAGTGCGGCCTGCATCAGGCCCAGCGGGCCGCCGGACAGCACCAGGCGCTCGGTGTTGAGGCCGCGCATCAGCACCTTGACGCCGCCGTTGACCTCGCCGAGCACGTTCGCCGCCGGGATCTCGCAGTCCTCGAACACCAGCTCGCAGGTGTTGGAGCCGCGCATGCCGAGCTTGTCGAGCTTCTGCGCGGTGCGGAACCCCGGCATGCCCTTTTCGACGAGGAACGCGGTCATGCACTTCGACCCCGCGTCCTTGCCGGCGGTGCGCATGTAGACGATCAGCACATCGGCCTCGGGGCCGTTGGTGATCCACATCTTGTTGCCGTTGGCCACCCACACATCGCCGCGCAGTTCCGCGCGGCAGCTCATCGAGCCGACCACGTCCGAGCCCGCGCCGGGCTCGCTCATCGCCAGCGCGCCCTTCCATTCGCCGCTGCACAGCTTCGGCAGGTAGTGCTGGCGCTGCGCCTCGGTGCCGTTGGCGTAGAGGTTGGCGACGCAGAGGTTCGAGTGCGCGCCATACGACAGGCCCACCGAGCCCGACGCGCGTGAGATCTCCTCCATCGCCACCAGATGCGCGAGATAGCCCATCTCGCTGCCGCCGTATTCCGCCGGCACGGTGATGCCCAGCAGGCCCAGCTCGCCGAGCTTCGGCCACAGGTCCTGCGGGAACGCGTTGTCGTGGTCGATCGCCTCGGCGCGCGGGGCGATCTCGGTGTCGGCGAAGCGGCGCACGGCGTCGCGCAGCGCGTCGAGGTCTTCGCCGAGCGGGAAAGTACGCATGGAGTCTCCTGGTGCGGGTCAAAGCCGCGACTGCGGCCGCTGCGCGTCATCGCGCGGGAAGGGGGCCGGCCTTGCGGATGTGCGGGTGCAGCATGCGCGTGGGCCGGAGACGACGATGGGGCCGAAGCCCCATCGTCATGTACGCATCAGCTGCCGCCGCGGATCCGGCCCTGGAAGCGCGGCTGCGCGCGTCCGAGCGGAAGCTTGAGCTTGCCGATGATCTCGATCCGCTCCTCGGCCAGGCGATCGGCCGCGCGGTAGGTCGGGATGCCGTCGCGCTCGGCGATCTCGAAGATGCGCGTGAGGTTGTGGTAGATCGTGCGCATCATGCGCATCGCGCGTTCGCGGTTGTAGCCGTCGATCTCCAGCGACACGTTCATCACGCCGCCCGCGTTGACCGCGTAGTCGGGCGCGTAGAGGATGCCGCGCTTCTCCACTTCGTCGCCGATCGCGTTGTTGGCAAGCTGGTTGTTCGCCGCGCCGCAGATGATCTTCGACTTCAGCCGGGGCAGGGTCTTCTCGTTGACGGTGCCGCCCAGTGCGCAGGGCGAATACACGTCGGCGTCGACGTCGTAGATCTCGTCCAGGCCCACGGCTTCGGCACCGTACTCGCTGACCGCGCGCTCGACGCGCTCCTTGTTGATGTCGGTGACGAAGATCTTCGCGCCGCGCTCCTTGAGCAGCTTCACGAACTCGATGCCGACATGGCCCAGGCCCTGCACGGCGTAGCTGTAGTTGCCGACGTCCTCGTTGCCGAACTTGCGGTTCAGTGCGGCCAGCAGGCCCTGCAGCGTGCCGTAGGCGGTGAACGGCGACGGGTCGCCCGAGCCGCCGTGCACCTGGTGCACGCCGGTGACGAACTGCGTCTCGCGGTAGACGTATTCCATGTCGTTGACGTCGATGCCGACGTCCTCGGCGGTGATGTAACGGCCGCCCAGCGATTCGACGAACTGGCCGAACGCACGGAACAGGGCTTCCGACTTGTCGGTTGCCGGGTCACCGATGATCACCGCCTTGCCGCCGCCGATGTTGAGCCCGGCCACCGCGTTCTTGTAGGTCATGCCGCGCGACAGGCGCAGCACGTCGTTCAGCGCGTCCTGCTCGGACTCGTACGGCCACATGCGCGTGCCGCCGAGCGCCGGGCCCAGCACGGTGTTGTGGATCGCGATGATCGCCTTCAGGCCCACATCCTTGTTGTGGCAGAACACGACCTGCTCGTGGCCGTAGGTGTCGAGGTGCTCGAAAATCATTCAAAACTCCGTCGCGGGCGAAGGGCCCGGCACGTGTGGTGGCTGGAGCGGCGAGGGGGCTGATGCGATCGGCCGGAACGGCCGGGGGATCGGACAGGGCCGCGGTGGTGGCGATGAGCGCGGCATTTTACGCCGGTCATTCCGGAATTGGTTGAAGACGCAACCATTTGGCGGGTTCGCCATTCAGATCAACGGCTTGCGCCGGCCGGGCGCCCTGTATTCAGCGTTGTGCGGTGCGTCAAACGCGCGGCCGTTGTCGGTTGCTTGAGCCGGCGCGCGCTTGCCGCTGTCGCGCCAGTAGACCCGGGCAGTCATTCCCGCGGCTGCGATCAGTTGGATCGAGAGGCACTGGATTCCCGCGTTCGCGGGAATGACGAGCAATCGCGGAGTGGGTCGGATCTCAGCTGGCGCTGCTGTTCGTCGGCGGCGCCTTACCTTCCCGGCCAACCAGTGCCGTCATTCCCGCGAACGCGGGGACCCAGCGCCTCTACCGTCATTCCCGCGAACGCGGGAATCCAGCGCCTCTGCTCGTTTCATCCGAACGCGGTGGATGACCCGACGTACGGCGGTTGAAAGCACGCCTGACCGGGCGTGCGCCCGCTGAAGCCCCGACGCTCACCCGCAACCGCGGAGGTGCTCGGATCGTCCCTACAGCTGCGATTCCACCGGCAGCCAGCGCACCACGTTCGCGGTCGCGCGCTGGCGGCGGGTGCTGTCGGGTTCGTTGTTGAGCACGCTCGGCGGCGCGGTCGCGCGGTCGAGCCAGCGCATCCGGCCGCGGTCGTCGAGGAACACCCAGTAGCTCATGTCCGCGCCGACCAGGTGAAGGTATTCGTCCAGCAGCGCCGCGCCCAGCGCCGGATCGTCGAACAGCACGCCCATCTCGGTGTTGAGATTGGCCGAGCGCGGATCGAGGTTGAACGACCCGACGAACCCGCGCGAGCCGTCGATCAGCACCGCCTTGGTGTGCAGGCTGGCGCCACTGCTGCCGAACACGCTGCTCGCGGCCTTGGCGTCGGCCTGGCTGCGGGTCTCGAACAGATGCACACCGCCCTCGAGCAGGCCCTTGCGGTAGCGCGCGTAGCCGCCGTGCACCGCGACCACGTCGTTGGCCGCCAGCGAGTTGGTCACCACCGACACGTTGACCCCGCGGCCTGCCAGGTCCACAAGACCGTCCGCCCCGTCCACGCCCGGCACGAAGTAGGGCGAGATCAGCAGCGCGGCCCGTTCGGCGCCGGTGATCTGGGTCATCAGATGGTCGACCAGCCAGTTCTGGCGGTCGTCGCCGCGCCACTTGATCGGCGGGTCCGACAGCACACGCACGCCCTCGGTCCAGAGCGGGGTGAGTTCCTGCGAGAAATAGCGGCGCACGCTCGGCGAGACGTCCATCGCATCAAGAAACTTGCGGGCCTCCTCGCTCTCGGCTTCCTCGTGGATCTGCGCCAGCACGCCGCGGATCGTCGACGGACGCTTGCGGTTGAGCGCGGCGATCGGAATCGCCGCCTCGCTGTTCCAGAAGTCGTCGAAGATCGTGCTCGCCTGTGCCACGGCCGGCCCGAACAGCACGATGTCGAGATCGTGGAAGTTGAACTCTTCCGCGGCGCTGAAGTATTCGACGCCGATGTTGCGCCCGCCGACCACGGCCACCCGTCCGTCGGCGATCCACGCCTTGTTGTGCATGCGGTGGTTCACGCCCCAGGCGCGCTGCACCATTTCCAGCAGGCGCATCACGCCAGTGCGGTTGCGGAACGGGTTGTAGACGCGCAGCTCGATGTTCTCATGCGAATCCATCGCCAGCAGCGTGGCGTCCATGTCGCCCACGCCGATGTCGTCGAGCAGGAGGCGCACACGCACGCCGCGCTCGGCCGCTTCCCAGGCCTCGTTGGCGAGCATCCGCCCGGTCAGGTCGTCGTGCCAGATGTAGTACTGCAGGTCGAGGCTGCGCCCGGCCTGGCGCGCGGAGATCGCCCGCGCGGCATAGGCATCGATGCCGTCGGGCAGCAGGATCGCGCCGGTCTGGCCGGGATGCCGTGCCAGCAGGGGCGCCAGTTCGCGGTCGAGCGCGGTGTCGGCCTCGGCCAACGGCAGCGTCGTGCTCGGGCGGCCGCTCGCGGGCGGCAGCAGGTGGTCGGCGACGAAAATGCTGCTGACCGCCATCACCAGCAGCGTGAACAGGCCCCAGCCGATCAGTTTCTTGACGCGTTTCTTCATGCTGCGAGGGCCCCTGTCATCGCGGCAAGGATCGCAGATTCGTGTGCCGGCCGCGCGACGGCTGCGATACTCGCGCGCTTCCCGCATGGAATTCGAACGATGACGGCAATGGCGGACCAGGTGGTGCTGGTGACGGGCGGCGCGCGCGGCCTCGGCGCGGCGATCAGCCGGGCCTTCCTCGGCACCGGCGCACGCGTGGTGGTGAACTTCCACCGCAGCGCCGACGCCGCCGATGTGCTGGTGGCCGACGCCGGCGAACGCGCGCTGGCGCTCCAGGCCGACGTCACCGATCCCGATGCGGTGCGCGCACTGGTCGAACGCGCGCACGCGCACTTCGGCGTGCCGATCACCACGGTCGTCAACAATGCCCTGGCCGATTTCCGCTTCGACGGCGACGCCCGCCCGCACGGCGATGCGATCGGCTGGTCGCGCTTCGCCGCGCAGTTCGAGGGCAGCGTGCGCGGCGCGCTCAATACCGTGCAGGCGGCATTGCCGGGCATGCGCGCTGCCGGCGGCGGTCGCGTGGTCAACATCGGCACCAACCTGTTCCAGAACCCGGTCGTGCCGTACCACGACTACACCGCCGCCAAAGCCGCGCTGCTGTCACTGACCCGCACGCTGGCCGCCGATCTCGGGCCGGACGGCATCACCGTCAACATGGTCTCGGGCGGCCTGCTGCGCACCACCGACGCCAGCGCGGCCACGCCGGAGGCGGTGTTCGACCTCATCGCCGCCAGCACCCCGCTGCGCCGCGTGACCACACCGGCCGAGTTCGCCGATGCCGTGCTGTTCTTCGCCTCGCCCTGGGCACGCGCCGTGACCGGCCAGAACCTCGTCGTCGACGGCGGCCTGGTCAAGGACTGAGGCGCGGGGCGGGCTCAACCCGAATCCCTCCTGTAGGAGCGCTCGCGCGCGCGAGGGTTTTCCCGTGAAAGCCCATCGCGCCAGCGCGCTCCTACAAAGGCAGGCGTGCCGGCGCCAAGCACGCGGCGGATGGATCACCACGAACAGGTCGGCCACGTCGTCGGACACCGCGAGCGCACGTGTTAGGAGCGCGCTCGCGCGCGAGGGCGTTCCCGTGAAAGCCCTTCGCCCGCCAGCGCGCTCCCACAGGGGCAGGAGTGCTGCCGGCGCCACGCACGGGGCGGATGGATCACCGCTAACAGGTCGGCCACGTCGTCGGACCACCGCGAGCGCACGTGTAGGAGCGCGCTCGCGCGCGAGGGCGTTCCCGTGAACGCCCCATCGCGCGCCAGCGCGCTCCTACAGGGCGTTCGCGGGGCATGGCGCACGCAGCGCCGTCGCGCGCCGTGCGATCCGCCCGGGCCAGACTGCCGCCGCGCCATCACGCCACCCACGCCAGGCCGTCACCTGACCGGTGCACACTGCGCCCCAGGGGGATCCAGGCCGGGATCAGGCGCCGGTCGCGTTCAACGCAGGGACGGAGGAACCCGCATGGCCACCCGACAGACTGGTACGCGCACCACACGACGCACCACCGCCCCCATCCCGCGGCTGCTCGACGCACGCCCCGACACCGCCGATTTCCGCGACCGCATGTTCGAACCCACCCTGGTCGACGTGCCCAGCGTGATGCCGCTGGCCCGGTTCACCGCGCTCGGCGTGCCGGTGCTCGACCAAGGCGAAGAGGGCGCCTGCACCGCGTACGGCCTCGCCACCGTCGCCCACGCGTTGCTGCGCCGCCGCCGGCCCGAGCCGGTCACGCTGCGCATGAGCACCCGCATGCTCTACGACATGGCCCGCCGCTACGACGAGTGGGAAGGCGAGGACTACGAGGGCTCGAGCTGCCGCGGCGCGATGAAGGGCTGGCACCGCCACGGCGTCTGCGCCGAGGACTGCTGGTCCGGCACGCCCGGCCGCCTCGAAGAGGTCTACACCGAAGAACGCGCCCGCGCCGCGCAGGAACATCCGCTCGGCGCCTACTACCGCGTCAACCACAAGGACCTCGTGGCGATGCACGCCGCGTTCGCCGAGGTCGGCGTGCTCTACGCCTCGGCCGCGGTGCACGACGGCTGGCTCGCGCCGTCCGCCGCCGGCGTGATCGCCTGGAAGGAACAGCCGGTCAGCGGCTACCACGCGTTCGCGATCGTCGGCTACGACCGCGACGGCTTCTGGCTCCAGAACTCCTGGGGCACCGCCTGGGGCAAGCGCGGCTATGGCTGGGTGAGCTACGACGAATGGCTGCAACGCGGCACCGATGTCTGGGCCGCGCGGCTCGCGGTGCCGGTGCGCCTGCAACGCGCGCAGGCCACCGCGGCCAGCAACTCCAGCCTGGCCCGGCAATCGAACGGCTACGCCCAGGCCGATCTGCGCCCCCACGTGATCAGCCTCGGCAACGACGGCCGCCTGCGCGCCAGCGGCCGCTTCGCCACCGGCCAGGACGCCGTGCGCAACATCGTCCGCGACGACCTGCCGCGCATCACCCGCGACTGGCCGAAGAAGCGCATCGTGCTCTACGCCCACGGCGGCCTGGTGCCCGAACAGGCCGCCATCCAGCGCGTCGCCGACCTGCGCGAGCTGATGCTGCCGCAGCAGGTCTACCCGCTGTGTTTCGTATGGAAGACCGATTTCTGGAGCACGCTCGGCAACCTGCTGCGCGATGCCGTGCGCCCGCGCACCGAAGGTCTGCTCGACCGCACCAAGGACCTGCTGCTCAACCGCATCGACGACACCATCGAACCGCTGGCACGCGCACTCGGCGGCCGGGCGCTGTGGGAGGAGATGAAGGAGAACGCGCGCCTGGCCACCACCGCCGTCGTACGCAACGGCGATGCGCTGACCGAAGCCGGCGGCGCCGCGCAGGTGGCGCGCCTGCTGGGTGAATGGATGCGGGCCGATCCCGCGGTCGAGCTGCACCTCGTCGGCCACAGTGCCGGCGCCATCCTGCTCGCGCCATTGGCCCAGCTGCTCACCACCCACGGCGTGGTGCAGGCCGGGCCGGCCGCCGGCATGCAGGGCCTCGGCCTGCCGGTCGCCAGCCTCAACCTGTGGGCACCGGCAATGACCATGGCGCTGTTTGAGCAGAGCCTCGCCCCGGCGCTCGCCGAGGGCCGCATCGGCCAGGGTGCGCTGTTCACGCTCACCGACCGCGCCGAGCAGGACGACCACTGCGCCCGCGTCTACAACAAATCGCTGCTGTACCTCGTCGCCCACGCCTTCGAGGAACGCGCCCGCAGCTGGGTGCGCAGCGGCCATCGCGACGGCACGCCGCTGCTGGGCATGGCGCGCTTCATCGAGTCGAACGGCCCCATCCGTGACCTGCTGGCCACCGGCCGCCTGGACTGGATGCAGTCCCCGGTGCAGGGCCCGCCCGCGCATGTCGCCAACGGCAGCAATGCGACCAGCCACGGCGCCTTCGACGACGACCCCGCCACGCTGCAGGCCACGCTGGCCCGGATCACCGGCGCCCGCGCCGCCACCGGGCCCGTGCGCATCCACCGTTCCGAATCCGGCCTCGCCGATTGCCGCCGTCAGCTGTGCGAGGCCATGGAGACATCGGGCCCGCGCCGCTAGGGCGTCGCTGACGCGCAAGCGCAGACGTGCGAGCGCGAGCCGTTCATGGGAGCGCCCTCGCGCGCGAGCGCGCTCCTACAGGGGCGTTCGTGGGCATTGGCGATACGCGTGATCCGGGCGGTCGCGCCCGCCCGGTTTTGCTGATCGGCGGTATCTCTCCGCGTAGGAGCGCGCTGGCGCGCGATGGGGCTCTCCCGGGAAGGCCGTCGCGCGCTAGCGCGCTCCTACAGGGGCGTTCGTGGGGATTGGCGATACGGGTGATCCGAGCGGTCGCGCCCGCCCGGTCTTGCTCATCGGCGGTACCGCTCCATGTAGGAGCGCGTTGGCGCGCGATGGTGCTCTCCCGGGAAGGCCCTCGCGCGCGAGCGCGCTCCTACAAGGGCGTTCGTGGGGATTGACGATGCGGGTGATCCGGGTTGTCGCGCCCGCCCGGTCTTGCTCATCGGCGGTACCGCTCCATGTAGGAGCGCGCTGGCGCGCGATGGGGCTCTCTCGGGAGCGCCCCCTCGCGTTCAGAGCCCCTTCTAGCGGCGCTGGCATCCAGCCCGCGCTCAGCGCGTCGCCAACGAGGCCTGCAGCGCGGTCGCCAGCGCGGCATCGCCACTGACCAGATCGGCCCAGCGCAGCGTCAGCCCCTTGCGCTTGCCCTTGGGCACCAGCGTCAGTCCGTCCGGGTCGATCGTCAGCGTGTAAGCCTGGTCATCGATCAGGACTTCGCGCTTGAGTGGCTTGTCGAGTGGGGTCATGGCGTGGGCTCCGCGGCATCGAATGCCGATGCTGCGCGCAAGGCTGTCGAGGGACAGCAAAACAAGGCCGGCGCTCGGCCTGTCGGAAAGAACGCCGGGCGCCACGCCGATCTGCAGCTCTTTGCACCTCGCATTCGCGCGCCCGCCAAGCGCGACACCTGGGCCGCAGCGTGTTGAGCGCCCCTTACACAGGACGCGCGCCGTCTTCCCAGAACCTGTCGTTCCGGCGCACGCCGGAACCCAGTGCCTTGCCTCACAGCGCCCCTGCACGTCCCGTGCACCCGGCAACCCGCGCCGACACGCCGTCACCACCCGCGTTTTGCCGCACCGCAACATACTTTCAACTGAAAACGTCAAGGCGCCCCCCGCTACAATCGGCGCATCTTTTTTCCCCGCAGGAGCGCGCCATGAGCACGCCGGCCAGCCAGATCGACTCCACCGCCACCGCCGCCCAGCCCGACGCCTCGCCGCTGCGCTTCGTCACCGCCGCCAGCCTGTTCGACGGCCACGACGCGGCCATCAACATCATGCGCCGGCTCATCCAGTCGCAGGGCGCCGAGGTCATCCACCTCGGCCACAACCGCAGCGTCGAGGACGTGGTGCGCGCCGCGCTGCAGGAAGACGCCGACGGCATCGCGCTGTCGAGCTACCAGGGCGGGCATGTCGAGTACTTCAAGTACATGGTCGACATGCTCAAAGAACGCGGCGCTGGCCACATCCGCGTGTTCGGCGGCGGTGGCGGCACGATCACGCCCGAGGAAATCCGCGAGCTGCAGGCCTACGGCGTCGAGCGCATCTACCACCCCAACGACGGCATGAAGATGGGGCTGGTGGAGATGATCGAGGATGTGGTTGGCCGCGCCAGCGCGGCCCGGGATTCGGGATTCGGGAGTCGGGATTCGGCACAGCAGACGCCCGACATCGACGACGAAATCGGCATTGGCCGCGTCCTCAGCGCCATCGAGGACGGCGTCTACTCCGAATCCGAACTCGCCCTGATGCGCAAAGGCTGGCAGAAGCCGCGCTCGTCCGATTCCCCAATCCCCAATCCCCAATCCCACCCGGCCACGCCCGTCATCGGCATCACCGGCACTGGCGGCGCCGGTAAGTCCTCGGTCACCGACGAGCTGCTCAACCGTTTCCTCGCCAGCTTCCCGCAGATGCGCATCGCGGTGATCTCGGTCGATCCCACGCGTCGCCGCAGCGGCGGCGCGCTGCTGGGTGACCGCATCCGCATGAACTCGCTGCGCAGCCACCGCGTCTACATGCGCTCGATGGCCACGCGTCGCCAGAACGTCGCCACCAATGCGGTGCTCAAGGACTGCATCGGCTTCCTCAAGAGCCTCGCCTACGATCTCGTCATCGTCGAAACCGCCGGTATCGGCCAGTCGGATTCTGAGATCGTCGATCTCGTCGATTTCCCGATGTACGTCATGACCAGCGACTACGGCGCGGCCAGCCAGCTCGAGAAGATCGACATGATCGATTACGCCGAGCTGATCGTGCTCAACAAGTACGACAAGCGCGGCGCCGAGGACGCACTGCGCGACATCCGCAAGCAGTGGAAGCGCAATCGCGTCGCGTTCCAGACCGCCGACGAAGACGTGCCGGTGTATCCCACCATCGCCAGCCAGTTCAACGATCCCGGCGTGAGCTGGATGTTCGCCAACTTGTGCCGCCTGCTGTGCGAAAAAACAGGTGTAGGAGCGGCCTCGGCCGCGAACGGGGCTTCGCACGATGACGCCAACGGCATCGCGGCCAAGGCCGCTCCTACAACAGCGTTGGCGTGCGACTTCCGCCCCAACCTCGACACCTCGCTCAAGGAACCGCGCGCCACCGTGCTGATCCCCGGCGCGCGCGTGCGTTACCTCGCCGAGATCGCCGAATCCGGCCGCCGCATCAACAGCGACATCGAGCGCCAGGCCGAAGCCGCCGACCGCGCCCAGGCCATGTGGCAGGCGCTGCAGGAACTCGAAGACCCGCAGCTGCCCAAGGCGCTGGACCTCTACCACTCCGACGACCTGCAGCCCGCGCGCAACACCAACGCTTCTTCCTTCGCGGGCGAGGTCGGTGCGCAACGCGCGCCGGCAGCGGGGGCAGGGATGGCCACCGTCGTCGACAGCCCATCCCCGGCTGTTCCGGCCGACCCCGTCCAGGCCGGCATCGCGCCCGACCCCAACGCCGTCGCCCCCGCGGAGGCGGGGGCCCATGGACGTTCGGGCAGTGGAAGCGCAACGTCCCTGGATGACCAGCGCTCCGGGCAGTCGAAGAGCGGTTCCCACGGCCGCGGGAATGACGAACGCGTCGACCGCTCGCTGCTCACCCTGCGCCAGCGCTACAACGACGCCATCCAGGCCCTCAGCAGCGAATCGCTGAAGCTCCTTCGCGAATGGCCGCAGCGCCTGAAATCCATCACCGACGAATTCACCGAGTACCAGGTGCGCGACAAGTCGATCAAGGTCGACAACTACCGCGACTCGCTGAGCCACCAGAAGATCCCCAAGATTGCCGCGCCCACCTACACGAGCTGGGGCGAGCTGCTGACCTTCCTCGGCAAGGAAAACCTGCCGGGCAGCTACCCCTATACCGGCGGCGTCTACCCGTACCGCCGCACCGGCGAAGACCCCATCCGCATGTTTGCGGGCGAGGGCACGCCCGAGCGCACCAATCGCCGCTTCCATTACCTGTCCGTCGGCCAGCCGGCCGCGCGCCTGTCCACCGCCTTCGACAGCGTCACCCTGTACGGCGAAGACCCGGCGCCGCGCCCGGACATCTACGGCAAGATCGGCAACTCGGGCGTCAACATCCCCACGCTCGACGACATGAAGAAGCTCTACTCCGGCTTCGACCTGTGCGCGCCTACCACGTCGGTGTCGATGACCATCAACGGCCCCGCGCCGATGATCCTGGCGATGTTCATGAACTGCGCCATCGACCAGCAGGTGGAGAAATACCTCAAGGCAGACGACGCCCGCTGGCAGGAGGCTGAAGCCAAACTCGCCAAGCTTTTCGAAGGCCGCGAGCGCCCGGGTTACCACGGCGAACTGCCGCCCACCAATGACGGCCTCGGCCTGAGCCTGCTGGGCGTCTCCGGCGACCAGATGGTCGACGCGGGCACTTATGCCGGCATCAAGGCACGCACCCTCGCCACCGTGCGCGGCACCGTGCAGGCCGACATCCTCAAAGAGGACCAGGCCCAGAACACCTGCATCTTCAGCACCGAGTTCGCGCTGCGGATGATGGGCGACATCCAGCAGTACTTCGTCGACCGCAAGGTCCGCAATTTCTACTCTGTCAGCATTTCCGGCTATCACATCGCCGAAGCCGGCGCGAACCCGATCAGCCAGCTCGCCTTCACCCTGAGCAACGGCTTCACCATCGTCGAGTACTACCTCGCGCGCGGCATGCGCGTGGACGATTTCGCGCCCAACCTGTCGTTCTTCTTCTCCAACGGCATGGACCCCGAGTACACCGTCATCGGCCGCGTCGCCCGCCGCATCTGGGCCCGCGCCATGCGCGAGCGCTACGGCGCCAACGAACGCAGCCAGATGATGAAGTACCACATCCAGACCAGCGGCCGGTCCCTGCACGCGCAGGAGATCCAGTTCAACGACATCCGCACCACCTTGCAGGCGCTCTACGCCCTGTTCGACAACTGCAACAGCCTGCACACCAACGCCTACGACGAAGCCATCACCACGCCCACGGAAGAAAGCGTGCGCCGCGCCGTCGCCATCCAGATGATCATCAACAAGGAAATGGGGCTCAACTTCATCGAGAACCCCTGGCAGGGCAGCTTCGCCGTCGACTACCTCACCGACATCGTCGAAGAGGCCGTCTACAAGGAGTTCGAAGCCATCAGCGAGCGCGGCGGCGTGCTGGGCGCCATGGACACCATGTACCAGCGCGGCAAGATCCAGGAAGAGTCCATGTACTACGAGCACAAGAAGCACGACGGCTCGTTGCCCCTGGTGGGCGTGAACATGTTCCTGCCCAAGGAGCACGCCGGCGAGATCGCCACCGAAATCGAACTGATCCGCAGCACCGAGGAAGAGAAGGGCCAGCAGATCGAGAACGTCCGCAACTGGCAGGAAGGCCGCAATGCGCTCGCGCCGAAGGGCGAGACCTCACACGCCCATCAGGCCGACGCCGACGAGCAGGCGCCGGTGGTCCACGACGGGCATGGCCTGGCGTATCTTCAGAACGCTGCGCGGGAGCGGCGCAATGTGTTCGAAGCGCTGATGGAGGCGGTGAAGACGCATAGTCTGGGGCAGATCAGCCATGCGTTGTATGACGTGGGTGGGGAGTATCGGCGGAATATGTGATCGGCCCTCCCGGCACATCAACAAAAAGCCCGCAGATGCGGGCTTTTTGTTGCCCTCTGCGCGCGGATGCCCTAGGTTTCCTATCGGGGAGCGCAGCTATACATGGAGTGTCGCGGGATCCGGAGCGCGCAAACGCATCCGGCCACGCGATCTTGTTGGAGGGGGCATGTCAACTTCACCGGCTTTACCACATTGCGACGCTGATTGGGGCTGCGACCATTTCGATCTGACCCATTTGAACGGCACTACTGTTTACGCTTGTCGTGTAGAAATCGCCGATATCGCCAAGCTAGCCTCTGAGCTCGCGAAGACGGTAATCGACACTTCTTGGATGTCGACTCTAGATCACGGGGCTCGGCGGACATATGAAAGCACCGTAAGCCGAACGGCCGACCTCTTAAGAGAAATATTCGAGTCAATGGACCCTGGCTCACCCGTCGCCGGGGAGTTCGGCGAGATGATGGTTTCCATAGGCTCGGCAAGGGCGCTTAGCGTAGTGTTTAGCCACAGCCGCGTTCCGCTAGCCGAGTTATGGAAGCCGCAGTTAAAGCAGAACGGCGGGTTCGACTTCCACACGGTCTGCGAAGGCGAGCTCATCCATTTCGGCGAAGCGAAGTTCGCCTCTTCGGGGAACCCATGGGGGCTCGCGATCGCGCAGGCTGACGAATTTCTGCACGACCAAAAACATCTGCGCGACCGATCTGACCTGGTCAATCTCGTTTCACCTGGTGCAATTACCCGACTCGACGCGGACGAGTTCGGGGTGGTTGCTGCCTTCTCTCTGAATGCTGAGAACCAAGATCGAGTCATATCAAATGCAGTTAGTGCGGCAGTCACGCTCGCGAGCAAGTACGGAATCAAGCAGGTGTTCGTGGTAGGGGTCAGTCATGTCCCTTAAGGAGCTGATTCGTGATGCAGATCCTGCTACCTCACTCAGTCACCTGCTCGAAATCCTTCACCGAACCGGTCCCGACTCTCCAGAGATTCTGCACACTCTGAGCGTTTACAAGAAGTTTCATGCAGAGCATTTCGACGACATCGAGGAAAAAATCATCGCCGCGATGGGTTTGTTCTACAAAGTCAGTGACCCGTCGAGTCTGTATGCGTTCCTGCTCGCGCGTATGGGGACCGCGCATGCCGACCGCCAGGGTCAGGTGTTCACTCCCGTGCAGGCGAGCGTCCGTCGCGCACTCGATGAGCACCAGTTTGTGTCAATTTCTGCGCCAACAAGCGCGGGAAAATCTTTCTCAATTCGAGATTTCATCGCGAGCGGCACTGGAGATGCGGTTGTTGTCGTGCCTTCGCGCGCGCTCATTGCTGAGTATCTAGCAGCCACCCGAAGGATATTTGCCGAAAATAAGGGCGTAATGGTCTTGCCCTTCGTAGACCACGTGTTCACGAAGCGTGAGCTGCGACGAATCTTTGTGCTTACCCCGGAGCGGGCTCGTGAACTATTTGAAGTCGGTCATGATCTCAGCATAGGAACCTTCTTCTTTGACGAAGCGCAGGTGTCAGAGGAAGCGGGCCGGGGCATAGTGTTCGACGTGCTTGTACGCCGCGTGAGGAGGTCATTCCCCGAGGCCAAGCTCATATTCGCGCATCCGTTCGTCGAGAATCCAGGCGCGCAGTTCGAGAAGCATGATCTTACGGGTGAGCACAGCTTCTCTCGAACCTATCCTTACGGGGCGGTTGGAAAGCTGCATGTATTTCGGCATGCCAATGGACGGGACTACTTCTTCTCGCCATTCGAGAATAATGGGCATCACATCCAGAAATGCATCGAGATCGAAGGTGGGTTTGATAGCTTTGCATTCGCCGCCGGGCACTCGGTCTTGGTCTATGTGACCAAAGGGTCGATCTATAGCGGAAAATTCCTGCAGGATTTCCGATCCTACATTGAGGCATTTGAGTCCATCGAACATCTTGAGGCCCTGGCGATCATTGACGCGATATCCCACGCTGTGGGCGCAGATGAGGGCGGGCACAGGTCCCTTATGGTGTCACTACTCAGGAAGGGAGTGGTAATTCATCACGGATCTGTTCCGCTGGAAGTTCGATTCCTCGTTGAAGACTTCGTTCGCCAAGGTTTCGCCCGTATCTGCTTCGCAACGAGTACGCTCGTACAGGGCGTAAACATGCCCTTCGACATCGTTTGGCTAAACACGATGAGGATTCTCGGCGATGATGATTCCGCGCGTGCTCTTGCCTTCAAAAATTTAATCGGCAGGGCTGGGCGGCTTTCGAGCTTGGAGAAATTTGACTACGGGTATGTCTTTACGAAGAAGCCGGTGACACTTGCAGAGCGAATTCATGAGCCCTATCGGTTGTCGGAGGTCTCTGTAATTGATGATCCCGCCATTGACGAGTTGGTCGACGGGGACGTCGATGAACTTCTCACTTCAATACGTGAGGGCACTTTCGACGAAGAATTGCACCTACCGCAGTCGAAGGTCGAGCGTCTTGGCAGCGCCGACGTGCTTTCGGCGGCATCTGAGGTGCTTGGCTACATATACGCGGATGGGCTCAGCGTTCGTGAGGCGCTGGGAGGTGCCGTCAATCGTCACGCCCGCCTAAGTATCGAAGCTGCGCTCTGCAGTATATTCGAGGCATCTTTGAATAGAGAGCTGAAGCCAGGCGAGCGCTCGGTTTTTACGGAAGCTATCTCGCTTCAACTACAGACATTCCAGGGCAGATCGTTTCGGGAGCTTGTCGGAATCCGGTACAGCCGTATTTCGCGCAGGGATCTGGGGGGGCGTGGAAGCGCGGCGTTTAGCCAGCGAGCCAACAAGTTGCCGGACGCAAGTCTAGAAAGGCCGTACTCACTTTTTGAGCAGGACACGCCGGCGGACCAGGTCAGCTATGACGCAGTCGTGTTCGACACCTATGACTATTTGGACGAGGTGATCTCATTCTGTTTAGCTGACGTATTTATCGCGGCTTTCCGGATTTATCACCGTGCAACAGGGGACCAGCGCGGCCTTAGATTCGTGGAGCTTCTTCGGTTTGGCACCAATGACGCGATGCAGATTTTACTTATTAGGTACGGATTTATGCCGGAGGATATCGAAGAGCTGCTGCCGCACATCCGCTCGATCTCAGAGCAGGAAATTACCTTTCGTCGGAGCCTGTCGGCAGCAAGCGATCGAATTAAGGAGATAACGGCATGGTATCGCTAGTAGTAGTTCGAACATATGGGGATCATTTATGCCTAAGTGGCTGCTTTCGAGGCTATTTAATGTTGCTGATCAGTCAAGGCCGCGCTTTGCGTTCCAAGGGACAGTCAACTGGATGCGCGCGCTCGCCGTTAGCGTAGCAAGTGACGACTGTAGCGAGGAGGCTATAGAAGCCCTGTACCAAGACGTTCCACGTAGGCCTGACAATGCAGCGGCGGACACTGCTGTATTTGAAAGCATTTTTATGTCTTTCAATCAACTCGCGGCTTTGTCAGCGATCAGCAACGACGTGCGGCAGGGCTACGATGCATGTCGAACCTCAGTGATGGCCTGGTATTACGTGCTGCATTTCGCTGCGAAGGGGATGGTCGCCGCCGCCTCTGGTGAGTCGCAGGAATCTCATATGGGCACGGCACGTGCGTGGCAGGCCGACATCGTGCGCTCGGGAATGGTGTTGAGGCCGTTCGGACTAGCGCTCACCAGCTTGGTGGGGGTTGCCTGCGATTCTCAGATCGCTTTATACAGAGGCTCTAATTCCTTCGATTTAAATAGTCCGCCAGAGGATGAAGACCAAGCTTGGGGCGGGCTTGTTTCCTATCTCAACGGCACGGCTGATTTCGAGAGATGGAAGATCGAAGAGCAGGTCAAGCGATCTAGTGAGTTTGAAGCGCTGGGCGTGGACAATTTCCGGACCAAGGCTGCACGAGATTTGAGAGACCTTCACCTCTCTCGCGGGGAAGTCAATTTTCTTGTGCAAGCCTATCGTTACCATGGGAAAGCAAACTACAGAGATTCCCTGTTTTTGTCCTACGGGGAGGATAGAAGTCCTCAGATCGAGCAGTTCCTCATGGATCTAACTAAGGTCGCTAGCGTTTTCCTGCGTATGGCGTCGGTGTACTGCGCCAAGCGCGTTGAGCGCAGCACATGGGATCAGTTCGTAGAGGACGTCGAGTTGAACTCCCAGCTTTCTCTGCGGGTCGACGTTTTGCGTGGCTAATAAGAAAAGCAGGGAACAGGGGGGGGCAAAGTGGCATTTTTGCGGATCTTTTGAAGAAAAGAAGGGCCGGTGGTGCCAGTGTCCCGGCGAGCGCGAGGGATTGTCGCGCAGCTTGGGCGACGGAAGTTTTAGCCAAGAACGGAGGCTAACGGGGTCAGGTTCACTTACCGGGTCGGTCGCGAGTCAGCCTCGTTTGCCGGGCTTGCAGGGGCGGTGAGCCTGAACCGGTTACGAGCCCGTAAGTGGACCCCGTTACCCGTTACGTCCCCGGTAGGCAGGCGGCAGCCGATGCCCGATACTCGCCCTGCGCCAGATCCAGGCGCCAGCAAGCGGTGCCCGGATTCATGATTACAGTGGAAATGATGCAGGCGTTCTTCTCCGACACGCGGCAGAAGAACATCGAGGCGGGCAAGAACTGGAGCATCGACGAGGTCTGCCGCTGGTCGTTCTTCTTCGTCGACGAGGATGGCGATGCGCTGCTTCCGGTGGCGCAGCACATGGAGTCGCTGGGCTATACGGTGGTCGGCGTCACCGAGCCGGTCGACGAAGAGGATCCGTTCTTCTACCTGCAGGTGGACAAGCTGGAGCAGCACACCCCGGAATCGCTGCAGGCACGGGTTGAAGCGCTTTACGCCATCGCCGAGCAGTTCGAGATCGCCGACTACGATGGCATGAACGTGGTCGCTGCCTGAGGGTGCCGGCTGGGCGCGCTGGTGTCCGTGCCGCGGATAACCGGGTCAGGTTCACTTATCCGCCTTGCTCGGTCGATGCGCAGGGCGCACGCCAGCGAAGCGTCTGGTCTTGGCTTCGACCATGGCGCGGAAGTCGTCGCGGCCCCAGGCGCGCTGCTGTTGCAGGTACTCGCGAATCGCGGTGAGGTCTTCTCCGGTCACGGCTTCGTCGAGCATGTGCCGCCAGCGGCGTGTGCGCACTGCCGGGTCGGCATCGAGTGCCAGCCAGGCCGGGTGGGGCGTCAGCATCGATCCTTTGCGTTCTCCCAGATGGGCGGCACAACTGGACCAGCGCCAGGCGGCCGCATCGTCAGTGATGCGGGCACGTACCGGATTGAGTTCGATGTAGCGCTGGCAGGTCAGCACGTAATGTTCGCTATCGACCAGGCACGACTTGTAGCGGCCCTCCCAAAGGGTGCCGGTGCGACGGTGGCGGGCATTGAACAGGCCGACGTACTGGCGTCCGAGCCGCTGCATGAGTCGTCCGATATCGCCAGCTGCGACCGGCGTGGCCAACAGATGCACGTGGTTGTCCATCAGGACGTAGGCATGCAGTTGCACGCCGGTCGCCATCAGCGCCTCCTGTAGTGCCTGCAGATAGCGCAGGCGGTCACCGTCGTCCAGGAAACATGGCAGGCGATTGTTGCCGCGCTGCACGATGTGCTGCGGAACGCCGGGCAGGTCGAGTCGGGGCAGGCGAGCCATTAGACGCAGCGTGCCGCTCCGGACGCGGCGCGCGCATCGGTGGAGTCTGCAGAGGTATGGCCGGTCGAATGATTGGCGCGTCGGGGAAGTGAACCTGACCCCGTTCCGCCCCCGAATGATTGGCGCGTCGGGGAAGTGAACCTGACCCCGTTCCGCCCCCGTTCCGCCCTCGGCTCCTTCGGACTCGACCGTTGCAGACCTGTCAAACCTTATAAAGCGCCTGAGTCTTTATAAGGTTTCTGTGTCTTCCTTCTAGTAAGCTCGAGTCTTTAGAAGGTTCACTCCGAAGGGCATCGCATGCGTCGGAATCAAATTGCTGCCGAGCGGCGTTCCTGCCTGGTGCCGGTGCCGGGCCATCCGCATGTGCACGCTCTGGTCGCACCGCCGACCCCTCGCAACGTACCGGATGGCGCGCGCAATCATGCGCAGTTCGCCGCGGCGCACGCCGCATTGGGGCGATTGCAGGGCGTGATGGCCCATCTTCCCAACGCGGACATGGTGACCCGCACGCTGGCGAGGCGGGAAGCCGTGCGCAGTTCCCAGATCGAGGGCACCCAGACCAATCTCTCGCAGTTGCTGACCTATGAGGCCACCCGGGGCGCGGCCGGCATGCCGCCGGATGTGCAGGTGACCGAGCGTTACGTGACCGCTCTGCAGCATGGTCTCGCGCGTATCGGCCAAGAGGGGCGCCGGGCGCTGGATCTTCGGCTCATCCACGAATTGCACACGGAGCTGATGCAGGACGAGGCGGGCGTGTTCCCCGTGGGCGCCTGGCGGACGGAGCAGGTCTGGATCGGCTCCAGTGGGCGAATCGAAGACGCGACGTTCGTGCCCGCGCCGCCTGCACATATCCAGGCCTGCATGGAGGAAATGGACGCCAGCATCCTGCAGTACGCGCCGCGCGACGACGAACAGGGCGCGCTTTCTCTGGTGGCGCAGTTGGCGATCGCCCATGCCCAGTTCGAGACCATCCACCCGTACCACGACGGGAACGGGCGCACCGGTCGATTGCTGATGCCGTTGCTGCTCGCGGCCGAGGGCTATCCGCCGCTGTATTTGTCCGGTGCATTGCTGCGCGCCAAGACGGCCTACTACGAGGCACTGGCGGCTGTGCAGTTGCAGGGCGACTGGCGGCCATGGATCGAATTGCTGACCGCAAGCGTTGTGGAGGCTTGCGACGAATCGATCGCCATCGGCCAAGATCTGATCGCCATTGCCGAGCGCTGGGAACAGCAACTCGGTCGTTATCGCGCGCATTCCGCCACGCGCCGGCTGCCCCGGTTCCTGCTGGGCCATCCCGTGCTGTCGGTGCAGCAGGCCGTCGAAGGACTGGGTGTCTCGCAGCCGGCGGCCAACGCCGCGCTCAACAATCTGCTTGCGGACGGCATCGTCAGCTTGGTCAACGAGCGGCAATGGGGACGCGTGTTCCAGGCGACAGAGATATTGGCGCGCCTGGATCGTCCTTCAGGACCGGCAAAGCGCTGAACGCTCCCGTCTGGTGCGTCGCGCTTGCAAGGACGAGGCGCGGGCAAGCGACCGTATTGGCAGTTGGCGGCGCCCGATGCACGTATCCAGGAGCCCTCGCCCCAGTAGCGACGTCAGTCGATCAGAAAACGTGGCGTGCGTCGGTGAAGCGGGTGGCGCATCTCTCCCGACGTGTCCGATAGATACAGCACACAGCGTTGTTTCCAGCATCTAGGGGACGCCCTAGGTCAGTCATCAGGCGAATTTCACATCTCGTCCACGTACTCCAATTTCGCCTGAAGACGCGCGGAATCCGCGGCAAAAACGCCGCTATATTCCGGACTCCCCCGAAGCAGGAGAACTGAAATGTCGCTCATCCAACAGCATAAGAAGACGGCACAGATGTTCGGCGTGGCGCTGGTCGCGGCCGTGGGCCTTGGTGGCTGTGCCACCTACAAGGACGACTTCGCACGCATCGACTCGCGCCTGGATACGCTCGACACGCGGGTGCAGGGCGCCGCCCAGAGCGCGGAATCCGCCAACCAGTCCGCGACGCAGGCCAATCAGCGCCTGGATCAGATGGAACGTCGCGTCCAGCAGCTGGAAACGGCGCCGCGTCGTACGCCGCGCGGTTGATCTGATCGGACCGGGACCCGCTGGCCTGCCGGCCGCGGGTCCCGGTGTGTCATCCGTTTTTTTGAGGAGTGTTCCCATCGCCAGGTCCCCACACGCTGCGATGCGGGTCGTCCACGGTGCGCTGCTGCTCGCGTTGGCATCCGCCAGCGTGGGCGTGGCCATGGCCGAGGAGCCCGCGACGCCATCGGTCGCTTCGGTCGACCAGCTTCCGCCCGGACAGGACGTGTCCGACACGGTGATCGAGCTTGCGGGCTGGGTCATCGCCGCCAATGACAACCACGGCTATCCGTTCGCGGTGATCGACAAGGCCGCCGCGCAGGTGCTGGTGTTCGGCGGCGACGGCAAGCTGCGGGGCGCAGCGCCCGGGCTGTTCGGTTCTGCGGTCGGCGACCATGCGGCGCCGGGCATTGCCGGTCTTGCGCTGCGCGAGATTCCGGGGCGGGATCGCACCACGCCGGCCGGCCGCTTCGTGGGCGGCTACGGTCCCTCGATCGACGCGGGGCGCGTGCTCTGGGTGGACTACGATTCGGCGGTCTCGTTGCACCCGACGGCCGCCGGCCTTCCGGCCGAGCGGCGCGATGAACGCCTGGCATCGCCCACGCCGGACGACAACCGCGTCACCCACGGCTGCATCAACGTCGCGCCCGCGTTCTACGAGCAGGTCGTCCGTTCGACGTTCGAGAAGGGCGGCGTGTTCTACATCCTGCCGGACAAGGATTCGATGGCGGAGACCTTCCCGGAGTTCGCGGAAAGCCGCGCCTCGGCAAAGCGCGAGAATTGATTCAAACGGCGGCGCCCAGGCACTAGCGCCTGGCGCTGTTGAGCGTGCGGGCCGGCGACACGCGCTTGAGGACAAGAGCGGCGCTACGGTCAGTTCCGAAGGTTGGCACACGATGTGCCGCCGAGTCTGGTGGACACCCGCTGATGTCGGAGCACGCCCGCAGCAACAACCGACGCACTGTCGCGGCGTACGAGCACTCCGCGCGTGAGTACGTGGCCACGGTGGCGGGCAGACCGTCGGCCAGTGCCGACGCGCTTCGACGACTGGCCGCGGCGGTCACGCCCGGCGCGCGCGTTCTGGAGATCGGCTCGGGCCCGGGCTGGGATGCCGATGCGCTCGAGGCGCTGGGCATCGCGGTGCATCGCACCGACGTGACCGACGCCTTCTGCACGCTGCAGGCGGAGCGCGGCAAGCGCTGCGATCGTCTCGACCTGTTGTCGGATCCGATCACCGCGCGCTACGGCGGCGCGATGATGCTCTGCGTGCTACAGCATTTCGAGCGCACGGAGCTCGGCGGGGCGCTGTGCACGCTGGTGGAAGCCCTGGAACCGGGCAGCCCGCTGTTGCTGATGTATCCGGAGGGCGATGGCGAGGACCAGGAGCACGGCGCTGATGGCGACTATGTGGTGGTGCGATGGCCGCCGGCCGCGCTCGATGCGCAACTCGCGCAGGCCGGGTGCTCGGTCGCATGGGACGACACCATCGACGGGCGCGGCGGCCGGTGGCGCACGGTGCTGGCGCGGAAACTGGCTGCGCAATAACGGCGTCGGGTTCACGCATCCGCGGTAGCGCCATGTGCGGTGCGTCGCCGGGTCATGGTGCTGCAATGCACGCGCCTCGCAGCTTCGATCGAGCGACCGGTTGCTGAGGGGGCTCGCTGACTGGATCGAACCCGGTGAGCGGAGCACGCGCACCGCGCTGGCTTTCGAATCTAGAGGGTTGGACCCGTTCTGATGGTCTTCGTCCGCAGTTCGCTGCGCTTCTATCTCGTCTGGGCCTGCGCGTCCGTACAGGCGGATAGCCGCAGGCAGGCATCGCCGATATCTCGGCCGTCGCGCAGCATCGCTTCAAGCGCGGCTGCGGGCACCGCGGCACTGCACCAGTAGCCCTGGATCTGGTCGCACTGGTGGCTGGCCAGCAGTGCCGCCTGGCCTTCACATTCCACGCCTTCGGCGAGCACCCGCATGCGCAGCTGGTGCGCCATGGTGATGATGGCGCGGGTGATCGAGACGTCGTCCGCCGGCGCGGTCACGTCGGGCACCAGCGAGCGGTCGATCTTGATCAGGTCCACCGGCAGCCGTCGCAGATAGCTCAGGCTGGAGTAGCCGGTGCCGAAGTCGTCGAGCGAGATCTCGACGCCCAGCGCCCGCAGCGCCTCGAGGTGTTGCACGGCCTGGTCGAAGTTGGCGATCAACATGCTTTCGGTGACTTCGACGCCGAGCAACTGTGGATCGAGGCCGGCGCTGGCGAGCATCTGCTCGATGCGGCGCGCGAGGTCGGGCTGCAGCAGCTGACGGGCCGACAGGTTGACGGCCACGCGTACCGGCGGCAGGCCGGCGCGCTGCCAGTCCGCCGCCTGCTCGATGGCGCGGCGCAGGACCCAGTCGCCGATGGGCACGATCAGGCCGGTTTCTTCGGCGATCGGAATGAAGCGGGCCGGCGGGATGCGGCCCAGCGTGGGGTGCTGCCAGCGCAGCAGGGCTTCGACACCGACGATGCGGCCCTGTGCCAGGTCGACCTGCGGCTGGTAGTGCAGTTCGAGCTGTTCGTCGCGCAGGGCCTGGCGCAGCGCGTTCTCCAATGCCAGGCGCTCCGGGTCGTAATCGTCCGGCGCGCCGGCGTAGACGTTGATCTGGTTGCGGCCCAGCCGCTTGGCGTGATGCAACGCGGCGTTGGCACGGCGCAGCAGGGTCTCGGCGCGTTCGCCTTCGGCCGGTGTCATGGCCAGGCCGATGCTGCAGGTGACATGGATCTCGTGCCCGTCGATGTGCATCGGCCGGGCGATGCTCTCGAGCAGCGCATGGGCCAGGTGCGGCGCATCGTCCGGGCCGGCGGCCAGTACCACCACGAACTCGTCGTCGCCGCGCCGGGCCACCAGATCGATGTTGCGCACGGTCGAGGTC
Organism: Luteimonas sp. WGS1318; assembly: GCF_043187535.1. Lineage (GTDB taxonomy): Bacteria > Pseudomonadota > Gammaproteobacteria > Xanthomonadales > Xanthomonadaceae > Luteimonas. The sequence goes on along the minus strand of NZ_CP171131.1, from coordinate 2,142,511 downwards.
ACGCGCTGTGCCACGTCTCGCAGCACCGCGTCGCCGACCGCCGTGCCGAGGCCGTCGTTGATGCGCTTGAAACGATCGAGCGCCAGGACCAGCACCGCGCTCTGCGTACCGGCCTGCAGCATCGCGTCCAGCCGTTCGAGCAGCAGTTGCCGGTTCGGCAGTCCGGTCAGTTCGTCGAACTGCAGCAGCTGGTGGATGCGGCGTTCGGCGGCGCGGCGTTCGCGCAGGTCGTCCATGCAGACGTGGGCGAACGAGGTGTCGCCGCTGGTCACCAGGCTGATCGACACATCGACCGGAATCTCGTGGCCGTCGTGATGGTGCACGCTGGTCTCGAACCGCAGCGAACCGCTGTCGTACAGGTCGCGCCAGCGCTGCAGCCACTGCGTGGCATCCACCTGGGTGTCGATGTCGGACACGCGCAGCCGCAGCAGTTCGTCCCGCTCCAGGCCCAGCAGCCGGCACGCCGAGGCGTTGGCATCGCGGAAAGCGCCGTCGGGCCCGACCTGCAGCAAGGCGTCGTTGGCCTGTTCGACGGCGTGGCGGGTGAGCAGCAGCTGGTGCTGCGCCTGGTCGCGTTCGCTCACATCACGCGCCGACGGAATCAGCCAGACCACCCGCCCGTCCAGGTCGTAGAGCGGCAGCAGCGAGAAATCCATGGCCAGCGGAGGGCCGTTGCGCGTGGCGATGCGCACGTCGAAGCGCGACGCCTCGCCCCGCGCGGCGCTGGCGATTGCCAGCTGCAGCTGTCGTTGCGACTGTTCGCACGCCTGCCACCACGGGGTCGTGTCGAAGCGCTCGCCGAGCACCTGCTCGGGCGTGCAGCCGACGGCGTGCAACGCCGCCTCGTTGGCGTAGTGCAGCCTGCCCTCGGTGTCGAGCAGGCCGGCGAAGATGCACGGGCCAAGCCGGTCGAGCACTTCGTGCAGTGCCATCTGCGGGCCGTGGGGCGTGCAGCTGCCCGCCATCCGCGTCGGCACGGCATCGCGATGCGGCTTCGTTGAGGACGGGGGCCTGGACATGCGCGCACTCTGCGCTGGCCTTCACGGCGCCAGTGCGCGCAGTTGCGCGTCTGCATCACCGGATCAGATTGGCGCGGCCGCCGACGCCTGGACACGCGGCGCTTCATCGACCAGCCGTGCCAGCGTGTGCATGGCGCGCTCGCGTGTCTCGTCCCAGCGCTGGCCGCAGGTGAGCCGGATGTGGTGCCGGAACTCACCGAGCGCGGAGAACATCGGCCCGGGCGCCAGGCTGATGCGTTCCGCCATCGCGGCCCGGTGTAGCGCCATCGCATCGACACCCGCAGGCAGCTCCACCCACACGAAGTAGCCGCCGGCCGGCCGCAGCACCCGCGTGCCGGCGGGAAACAGCCGGTTGACGGCGTCGAACAGGCTGTCGCGCTGCGCCTGCAGTGATGCGCGCAGGCCGCGCAGGTGGCGGTCGTAGCCGCCTTCCTGCAGGTACTCGGCCAGCGCCGCCTGCACCGGGATCGAGCCCGACAGGCTGGTCATGAGCTTCAAGCGCTCGACCTCGCGGGTCAGCCGGCCCGGCGCCGCCCAGCCGACCCGGTAGCCAGGCGCCAGGCACTTCGAAAACGACGAGCAGTGCAGCACCAGCCCGCGACGGTCGAAGGCCTTGGCCGGCAGCGGCGCGACATTGCCCGCATAGAGCTCGGCGTAGACGTCGTCTTCGATCAACGGGATGTCGTGACGGGCGAGCAGGTCGACGAGGTCACGCTTCTTCGCCTCCGGCATCAGGCTGCCGAGCGGGTTCTGGAAGTTCGTCATCAGCCAGCAGGCCTTCGGGCGATGGCGTTCGATCACCTCGGCGAGGCGGCCGAGGTCGATGCCTTCGTGCATGTCGGTCGGCACTTCGATGGCCTGCATGCCGAGACGCTGCAGCGCCTGCAGCGCGATGTAGAACGTCGGCGATTCCACCACCACCGCATCACCCGGCCGCGCCACCGCGTGCAGGCACAGGGTCAGCGCCTCCATCGCGCCGTGGGTCAGCACGATCTCGTCCACAGGCACCTGCATGCCCTGGCGCAGGTAGCGCTTCGCGATCTCGCGCTTGAGCGGCAGATTGCCCGGGGGCAGGTCCTCGACCGTGCTCCAGGGATCGAGCCGCCGGGTACTCGAGATCAACGCGCGGCGAAGTCGTTCGAGCGGATAGAGCGTGGGGCTCGGGAAGGCGGAGCCGAAGGGCACGACATCGCGTGCGCGCGCGGAACCGAGGCAGGCGTAGATCAGGTCGTTGACCTGGACGGGCCCTGATCCGGAAGGCTCGGACGCTCGCGGCTCCGGCAGCCGTGCGCCGCCGGGACGTGCCGCGACGAAGTAGCCGGAGCGAGACGCGGCGCGCACCAGGCCGCGCGATTCGAGCAGGTAATAGGCCTTGAACACGGTGCTCGGGCTCAAGCCCCGGCTGGCACAGGCCTGGCGCACGGACGGAAGGCGATCCCCGGGGCGCAGCACGCCGGCCGCGATCTGTTGTTCCATCTCGCGCGCGAGCAGCTCGAACTTCGGGGCCGTGTCGCCTGGACGGTCACGCATGGCGCGGACTCCCCGATTCGATCGGCCGGCGGCTCGATGGCGTTTCGTTGGCGCGCTGTGCCTCACACCTCTCGGCACACACCTGCAACTTACGCCGCGCAGATCGAATGCGACGATCCGATTGCGGATTGCCGCAGACACGATGACGTGAGTCAGGCCGCCCCGGCTCTTTCAATCGAATTTTGATCCTACGCCCCTTTGTCTTCCGCAGGGGACCGTGTTTGCGCCGGCTTGCGCATGCGCGATTCCGGGCGGGCCAGAGCCGAGCGCGCGCAAGGCGCGATGGCTCAGGGCGTTCCCCACCTGTTGGGCGAGCGGATGCGGGATCCCGCTAGACTCCGGCCATGCCCGCCATCGACCAGACCAAGCTCGACCGCATCGTCGCCGAGGCCCGGCGCAGCGCCGAGCAGCGCAATGCCGGCTATCGCGAGCGTGCGCTGACGATGTACCCGTGGATCTGCGGCCGCTGCGCGCGCGAGTTCACCCGCGCCAACCTGCGCGAACTGACGGTGCATCACCGCAACCACAACCACGACGACAACCCGGCCGACGGCAGCAACTGGGAATTGCTGTGCGTCTACTGCCACGACAACGAGCACTCCCGCCAGCTCGACCACACCGGCGTCAGTGCCCGGAATGCAGAGGACGCCCCGGCCGCGGCCACGTCCAACCCGTTCGCGGATCTGAAGGCGCGACTCGAGAAGACCCGCACCTGATCAGGAGGGATGCCCATGCGTAATGGAACACCGCATTCGTTACGCCGTCATTCGACCCGCATGGCCCGCGGGCTTGCGATCGCGACGGCGCTGCTCGCTGCCGCGTGTACGAGCACGGGCGACACCGCCGGCACCGCTGCGGGCGACGTGCGCACCACGGGCGTCATTGTGTCCATCGACACCCAGCCCTGGACCTACGACGGCAACGCCGTCGTGCAGGTGGACACCGCCGACCGGGGGCGCCTGCAGGTGCAGCTCCCGGCCCGCTGGAACCTGTGCCGGGCCGCGCCGGTGGATGTGGAGGCCATGGCCGTCGGCATGCGGGTGGAGGTGGAGGGCGCCGCATCGGGCGAAGATGCCGTGGTGGTCTGCGCGGATGCATCGCATGGCCTGGTGCCTGCCGCCGGCACCTGAGCCGCGGGCGCGGGCGGCCATCGGCAGCGCCGGCTCGAGCGGGGGCGGTGTACTGCGGGTGCGGGCTCGCATATCGCAAGCGGTGTGGGCCTGATGCAGCGAATCGTGAACTCCGTTACAGCGAATGGCGCTCGAGGGGCAGACGTCGCTCATCCGTTGGCTGCGTGACGTCCGTGACGTCTACACGCCGCGGCGCGCCCATGTCGAAGCAGGTATGCGGAGTTTCTTGCAGTGGCCGCCCCCAATGATCCAATGCAAGTGGAGGCCATCGAGGCGGCGGCGCGCAAGCTGGCCGAGTGACAGGACATGACGGGGAACTCGCGATGCCAGGCTCGCTTGTGCCGCTTCGAGGCCGATGCGCTGTCCAGGATGGGCGGCGCACCGGCGCCCTGTTTCATGCGGAGCGCAATTCGGTCATCAGCATCCGCGGGGTGCTGTCCGCGATGGCACGGAACTCGGCGATGAGGTGGGCCTGGTCGTAATAGCCCGCATCGACGGCGATGTTCGACCAGTTGATCGCGCGCGCCGACTGCGCCGCACGCACGGCCTGCTGGAACCGCACCAGGCGCGAGACGGTCTTCGGACCGATGCCCACGGCGTCGTGCAGGATCCGGCGCAGCTGCCGCTCGCTGATATCCAGTGCCTGCGCCGTCCGGGTGACGCTGGCGACCTGCAACAGGTCCAGCGCGGCCTGCAGCAGCGGCGAGGGGGCGCGGGCGCTGGTGGTGCGCGCGGCGTGTGCCGAGATCGCCGTCTTCAGCAGTGTGCATGCGGCCTCGGTATCGGGGGCGCTGGCGAGTTGCTCCTGCAGTGCGTGTGCATGCGTGCGCGACCACAGGTCTTCGAGCGGAACCATGCGCCCTGTCAGCTCGCCGGCAGAGACGCCGAGCGCCCGTTCGTAGGTGCCCGGCTGCAGCCGGACGAGCACGGCGTGCTGCCCGCCGCGGATGAACTTGCGCTGGACCTTGGGGCGCACGCCCAGCGCATGGATGTCGAGCCCGCCCGGAATCGTCGGCCCGAGGCGGACGACCAGCTGCGCTTCGACGTGCGGCACGGCGATGCGCTGCATGTCGCGGCGGAAGTGACGCGTCGTCATTGCGACGATCGGACAGGGCGCGCCGCCCGTGGGGACCTGGGCACGACGGCCGAGCGGTGCAGGATGTGCAGGCATGGCCATCGTTCTATGGCCGATGTCCGTCGTGCGCAAGCCGGCAGGAGATGTCCGATTTCTCCAATGCCGCGATGCGCCTGGGCGCTACCGTGCATTCCATGGACGTTCTGATGACCGGCGCGACCGGAAAAGTAGGGAGCCGCCTTGCAACGCGGCTGGTGGCACGTGGACACCGCGTGCGTGCTCTGGTGCGCGAGCCGTCACGCGCGGGGGAACTCGCCGGGCAGGGCATCGCGCTCGTGACCGGCGATCTGCTGGATGCGGACTCGCTGCCGGCCGCGGTCGCGGATGCGGACGTGGTGGTGCACTGCGCCGCCTTCTTTCGCGGCGCGACGCCTGCGCAGGCGCATGCGGTAAACGAGCTGGGCACGCGGCACCTGGCGCTGAGCGCACGCGACGCGGCGGTGTCCCGGTTCCTCTTCATGAGTACGGGCCTGGTCTACGGGCCGAACGGCGGCGCCCCGGCGCACGAGGAGGACGCGTGCGCCCCGGTGGACGCCTATCCGCAGAGCAAGCTGGCGGCCGAGCGGATGCTGCTGGAGATCGACGGGCTGGAGGTGGGCATCCTGCGGCTGCCGTTCGTCTACGGCGACGGGGATCCGCACATCCAGGATGTGGTGCCCTTCATGCGTCGCTTTCCGCCCGGGCAACGGATGTCGATCGGCCACCACGCCGACGTGGCACAGGCCGTGGGCCGGTGGCTGGACACGCCGTCGCCCGCGCACCGCATCTACAACGTCGTGGACGACGCGACTCCCGATCTGGCGACGCTGTTCGCTTCGGTGGGCGAGCCGCCGCCCGACGGCAGCGACCCCGAGCGCGCGCAGGCATTCGCGGCGGTGCTCGACGGGCGCCGCATCCGCGACGATCTGGGGTTCCGGCCGTTGTTTCCCACGCTTGCGGATGCGATGGCGGTGGACGACGCGTGACCGTGCCGGTGGTGGCGCGCCGGCGGACCGTTGCGGATCACTGCGGCATCTCCACATGCCCACCGAAGCCGAAGCGCATCGCCGACAGCAGCTGGTCGCCGAAGGTGGTATCGACACGGCTGCGATAGCGGGCGAACAGCGCGGCGGACAGCACGTAGGCGGGCACGGCCTCTTCCATCGCGGCGTCGATCGTCCACTGGCCTTCGCCGGAATCGGAGACCTTGCCCGAAAAATCGGAGAGACGCGGATCGTCGGCGAGGGCGGACGCGCACAGGTCGAGCAGCCAGGACGAGATCACGCTGCCGCGCCGCCAGACCTCCGCCACCTCCGCCAGATCGATCTCGAAGCGCTCCTCCTCGGGCAGCTTCTCCGATGCCTTGCCCTTGAGGATGTCGAAGCCCTCGGCGTAGGCCTGCATCAGGCCGTACTCGATGCCGTTGTGGACCATCTTGACGAAGTGGCCCGCGCCGGCGGGTCCCGCGTGGATGTAACCGCGCTCGGACGGTTTGATGGGGCCGGTGCGACCGCCGGTGCGGAGCAACTCGCCGTGACCCGGTGCCAGCGTGTCGAAGATCGGATCGAGACGTTCGACCACCTGTTTCTCGCCGCCGATCATCATGCAGTAGCCGCGCTCCAGCCCCCAGACGCCGCCCGAGGTGCCGACATCGACATAGTGGAGGTGCTTCAGCGCGCAGGATCTGGCCCGGCGGATGTCGTCCTTGTAGAAGGTGTTGCCGCCGTCGATGAGGATGTCGCCGGGCGCGGCCAGCGGGATCAGCGCTTCGATCGTGGATTCGGTGATGGCACCCGCCGGCAGCATGATCCAGAACACACGGGGCGCCTCCAGTCGGGCGGCGAGCTCGTCCAGCGACCGGGTGACGGCGATGCCCTCGTCGGCCAGCGCGCTGGTGGCTGCCGTGTTCTGATCGAAGCCTACGACGTCGTGGCCACCGCGCATCAGTCGACGCGCGATGTTGCCGCCCATCCGGCCAAGGCCGATCACTCCGATCTGCATGGTGTTTGTCTCCCTCGAAACGGTGCTTCGGGCGTCGGTCTGCAGCCGGGTGGAGCATGGCTGCCGTGCTGCAACGGTGCGCCAAGCACACGCAGGCCGCAAGGCGGGTCGTCGCGCGTCGATGGACATCGACATGTTGCTGCGCGGCGACGGATCGGGCATCTGGTGATGAACGCACCGGATCAAGATCGGTCCAGACCGCTCGACGAAATGCTGTCGGCGTTGTCCGAGACCAAGGCGCGGCGTTTCACGCGACGTTGGGTGACTTCTCCGACTGAAGGGACGGAGGCGATTAATCGTCTCATGCCGGGTATGCGATCCGCCTGCCGCCGGTCGATGCGGAATCGTGCCGTCTTGCTTTGCCGTGCTCGCTTTCCGAGGTTGCCTATAAAGGCGGCCGGTTCGGACTTTCCATACGCACCAACAGGAGAAAAGGCGGTTGCGGCCGTCAAGATCGGCGCGTAGCGTCTGAACGCCATTGCATGGAGCATGCGGATGCGAGGTTTCTGGGGAGTCGCGTTGTTTGGCCTGGTGGGATGCGCCGGGCCAGCAGCCGAGTTGGGCGAGGACATGCCGAGCGTCGCTCGGAGCGGTGCGGTGAATGGTCATTCGGCATCAACTGATGCCAGCTCCGCGTCAACTGGCGGGCCCTTCATGGGCGCCTGGGCGTCCTGTGAGGGGCCGTCGTCGCCCGACGCATGCAGCCGCTATGTCCTGGTGCAGCGCGGAGAACGGATCTGTGGAACCTGGTTCTACTTCGCGTCGGGTAAGGAATACGAGGGTAGGGTCATCGCGCGCGCCACGTCGTCGATCGAGGCGAAACGCACGCATGTGTGTGGCCGCCCGGGTTCCGAAACCGACATCGAGTGCTCTGATGGTTGGCAGCGCATCGACCGACCGCTTCGGCTGTGCGACGGCAGGCTCAGCGATCTTGGAGGGGGCGATCGCGAATGTTTCGCAGACTACCGGCCGGTGACCATTTCGCAAGCCGAGCGAGACGCCTTGAAGCAGGAACCCTGGATGCGGACGTGTCTGTCCGAACACCCGTAACCGATGACCCATAGGGAGATGGATCATGGCCAATCCGAGACTCCTCACCGAAAACGAACTGCGTGCAGCTGCCTACTTTGCGGTGGGCGTCACCTCGGAGGGCAGCATCGCAGGGCGTGATGTTGCCTATCGTCTCAGCTTCGCCGGCAATGTCAGAGCCGGCGGACGTATGGAGCCAGTCGCCAATAGCGGCTACTCGTTCGGCACGTTGCAGATCGATCTGGGGCAGCATCCGGACGTCGCCCGCGATTTGTTGGAGGATTATCAGACCTGGGCAGCCACCCAGCCTGATCGGGAGGCGCTCGAGCTTGCCCCGGATCGATACGCCGCGACCCTCGAGTCGCTGCAGCGTACGGGTCGCGAAATGCGCGCGACGAACGCGACCGACATCGACCGCTCCTCGATCAACCGTTTCCTGGCATCGGATGACGGTCGTACCTTCGTACACGGCCTGGATACCCAGCACGTCGATCGTGTAACAGCCACTGATACCGTCGTAGGCAATCGTGACTCGGCGCTGGAGCGGCTCCAGCGTACTGATCTTTATCGCAACGCCACCGGCGATGAACAGGCAGAACTGGCTGGCATGTTCATGAAGCTGCAGAACCAAGCGGGGCACGGGCGATGGCCTGGGCTGCTGGACCGGGTAGAGGCCGGCGCCTTGACGTCTCCCGCAGAAGTGAAAGCTGGTATCGACGCCTTTCTACCCAATCAGCGAAACGGCAATCCGGACTATCTTGAGAGCGGTGCGGACAACACGCTTCGCGGAATCAGCGTGCTCAACGCGTTGCGCGGCGCTGATGCCGCCAACCCATTGTCGACGGCATGGGCCAATCTTTCGGCGAACCCGTTGATCGGGCCTGTGGCTGCGCATCAGCCCAATGCGACCAATCCGAACTTGGGCTTTGAATACGACACGGTGCGTTCGCTATTCCTGACGCCCGAACAGTCCCGCCGATTCATCAGCGCCCTTGACGAGGGGGCGTCACTCGCAGAGGGCAGTCCAGCGCGGCAAGCAGGCGGTAGTCGACAGGCCGGCTTCTATGTTTCGGGCAATGACTTCGTGCACTGGAACCGCAGCGGCCAAGGCCAGGCGCTCATCGGCGGTCAATGGCGAAGTATTCATGCCGAAAACCTCACGAGGGTGCGCAACGCGGATGGCACTGTAGAGCTGACCATCAATGAAGATGAACATCGATCGACGTTGCTTCGGGTCGACCCGCGAGCGCCCGCGCTGCGCGCCGAAGCCTCTGCCCAGACCGAAACCCGACAGACCGTGGAGGTTGACGCGCATCGGGTCGTTGCAGGGGCAGCGCCGTTCGACAATCGGCACCTCAATGACATTCTGGCGACTGTGTTGGCGGGAGACGACGCCGCGACGCGTCGGGCGATGGGCGAGTTCGCACGCTCGGCCGAGGGCGTGGCGTTCGCGCAGCGCGGCGCGGATCTTATTGCCAGTCGCCAGGCCGAAGAACAGACGGCCCGCCATCAGACTTCAGAACAGGGCGGCTTTGAGCGAGGCTGAGTGCGGAAGCAGGTGAAACAATGGGTCAGCGTGCAGTGTCTTCTCATGACTCGCTCGGCGGAATGACGCTTGCCCAGTGCCGCTCAATCCACGCCAGAAATTATATGTCTGAAGTTTCTGCTTGACGGGCGAGCTTACGCCGAGTCGCGGTTTCGCTGCAGCACCTGCCGCACGCACGCATCGCAGAAGGTGCACCCGAAGATGCAGATCACCTCCCCGGGCGCATCCACCGGCAGGGCGCAGCCGCACCACTCGCAGTTGGGGCGCACCTGAGGCATGGTGCTCTCCGTCGTGGTCTCGCGGGGGCGGGGTCAGGTCGATGGCACACCGTTTCGAACGGTCATTGCTTCCACCGCGTACATCATCAACGTGATCGCCAGCCAGACGCTGGCGGTGGCCGTGCACCGCCCGCAGGACGCGGCGCTGGTCGATGCGGTGATGGCCACCCTCGTCGGCCCGCGCTTCGACCCCGACGCGCACACCAACGCAACGCTGCTCTACAACCTCGCCTGCTACCACGCGCTGCAGGGCGACCGGGCGCGGATGCTGCGACACGTGGCGGCGGCCGCGCGGCTGGGGAAGCCTGCGGAGCAGTTCCGCCGCGACCGCGATTTCGAGCGGTACTGGGGGGATGCTGCGTTCGTGGCGGCGACGCGCGAGCGAGGCGGGGATTGATTCGGGACGGGTGGTCCGAACACTGGGCGTCGGGGTTGGGAGGTTCGCGTCGCGCTCGCTGATGTGCAGGCGTTCTGCGATGCGCTGACCTGGCGGGATCGAACCGTACGAGCGCGGTGACAGGTTCAGTTATTGGGGGGCGCGTAGAAGCGACGCGGGCCAGTCACAGGGACGAGAAATCACGGTGCCAGGTTCACTTGTCCCGCTTTGGGGGCCGATGTGCGGGGCGTTGCCTGCAAAGCGGCTGGTCTTGGCGTCGACCATCGCGCGGAGGTCGTCGCGGCTCCAGGCGCGTTGCTGTTGCAGGGACTGCCGGATCGCGTCGAGTTGCTGTTCGGTCAGCGCTTCGTCCAACAGACGGCGCCAGGTGGCGGCGCGGCGCGCCGGATCGGCATCGAGCGCGAGCCAGGCGAGGCGGGGCATCAGCATCAAGCCGGATGTGGCCTCGGAACAGTGAACCTGGCGCAGCTCCGCGTGTGTCTTCGGTCGCCGGTGCGCTGTCCCTGCTTCCGGAGGGAAACGTTTCCGCCCCCGAAGGCAGGAAAATCTTACGCAATACTCTCCGATCCTCCCAGGAGCAGGCTCAGAACCGATGCTTGTGGGACCGTCGCCCGGGCGGCAGGCTGGACAACCCCGGGCGTTTGAATGTCCTGGCCACAGCGCCACACACAGTGCTGTCTTCCGTAGGCGAGGCTCAGATGCGGCAATTTCGATCCATGTTTCCAGTCGCTCTCACTGTGTTGTCGGCGTGCCAGCAGCCGGTGCCGGATTCGGGTGCCCATCCACTTTCCGCGACGCCGCAGGTCGCCGTGCAACACGCTGACCGCGCGCCGGTTGATTTAGAAGGTGACAGGCAGGCCGCGGCAGCGTTCGCGTTGCCGGCGAGCTACGCCTCTGCACGTACGGAGCTGCTGGGTGCTGGATGGCGTCCTCTCCGCGATCCCGAGTGCTGGACCAATGTCGGCGGCCGGGCCGAGGTTTGCAGCGTACTTCCGGAGACGGAGGCCTGCAGCAGCGACGGGCACTGTGTCATGCACTTCGGTCACGTTGGCCAGGCGAAGACCTTGCGGGTGATCACCTATGGTGACTGGAGAAAATGGAACGCTGCGGGCACTGGCGGGCTGCAGGTCAAGGCGTCGCAGGCGTCGACCTTGGCGACCGTGCCATCGCTGGCCTATCCGGCGTCCACGTTCGACGGGGTCCTTCCGGCGTTCGCTGCCGACGAGGCCACACGTGCGGCATTCACTGCCCCGCTGGTGCGTGTGGCCGAGTTGAACTCGACCGACGATGGCGACGTTCCGCGCGAGGTGCTGGTGCGCGGCGGCGCATAGGCCGGTTTCAACCTGCACTACAAGGGCGGCGCGTTCCATCACGTGGATGCCGGCGGCCAGGTCGATCCAGTGCCCTTGCCGCTCGACATCGAGCCTGGCGACGCAAGCTATGAGGTGCGTTATCGCGACGGGATGTCCGAGAGCAACGCGCCTGTCTTCGAAGCGCACGAAAGGTGCTGGTGGCTGACGGCTGACCCGGAGCCGCCGACGCCGACGCCGACGCCGACGCCGCTCGAGGCCCCTCCATGCACGACGCCGGACACAGGGTTGGCGACGTCGAACGTTCCGGGTTTTGCCGGCATGTCGCGTTGCGCAGGGCGCTGGCATATGCGACGTTCGGGCCATGCGACAAGCGCCGGATGGGGACATCCGAATCAAATCGATCACCTCGGAGGATGGATGCGACGCGTTCTGTTCGGCCTGCTCTGGTTCGCGCTGATCGCCGTGTCGGCGCTGCTGTTGTCATCGATCGTTGTGGCAGTCACCGGTTGCCCCGAGACGGACGAATTCGCCGTTGGCTACGACTGTGGAAAGACGATCTCGGACGCCTTCATGGCCCGGTACCGGCTGCCGATCATTCTTGGCGCGCTGCTGCTTTCGATCGCCGGCACAGTGGCCGGCGTTCTGCCCGGTACAAAGAAACGGTAGCTCGATTCGGCGACGCTGCGGCGGCCACGTAGCGACCGCACGTTCCGTTGGCGCGTTGGTACGCGTGTTCGAAGCACAGCGGCGGCCCACTCGCCGCTCGTCGTGAATCCGGTCGTCTTCCTGCCACACACGCCGCGTACGCTGCGCCGTTCGCGCGCACTGTGCCTGGCCAGGAGACCCGATGGACACCGACACCCCATTGATCGCCCGCCGCCGCCTGCTCAAGGCGGCCGGATTCGGACTGGGCCTGGCCGGTGTGGGGCTTTCGCCGGTGGGGCAGCTGCTGGCGCGCGCCGGCAGTTCCACACAGGTACACGCCGGCTACGGGCCCTTGCAGCCGGTGCACGATCTCAACACCGGCCTGCCGCTGCTGCGGTTGCCGGAAGGCTTCCGCTACACCACGTTCGGCTGGGCCGGTGAGGCACTGGCCGGGGACATCGCGTGTCCGGGCAAGCACGACGGCATGGGCGTGGTGCGCGCGGACGGGGACGTGGTCACGCTGGTGCGCAACCACGAGATCGGCGGCGAGACGCGCGGCAGCTTCACGCCCGCCGGCGCGACCTGGGATGCCGACTGCGCGGGCGGCACGACCACGCTGCGCTTCGATACCGCGGCGGGGCGTCTTCTGGAGGCGCGTCCGTCGCTGTCCGGCACGCTGGTCAATTGCGCGGGCGGCGTGACGCCGTGGGGCACGTGGCTGTCGTGCGAGGAGATCGTGCTCACGCGTGGGCAGGTGCTGCAGGTGGACGGCGCGGCGCACACGATGCAGCAGTCGCACGGCTATGTGTTCGAAGTGCCGGCCGACGGGCTGTCCACTGCCGAGCCGATCGTCGCGATGGGCCGTTTCAAGCACGAAGCCGCCACTGTGGATCCGTCCACCGGCATCGTCTATCTCACCGAAGACGGTCACCGCCGTGCCGGTTTCTACCGGATGCTGCCCGCAGTACCGGGTGAACTGCTGCGCGGCGGCCGTCTGCAGATGCTCGCCGCGGAGGGCGCGCCGGATCTGCGCCGTGGTCGCAGGCAGGGCGAGCGTCTGAAGGTGCGCTGGGTGGAGATCGAGCATCCGGACCAGGGCGCCGACAGCGACAGCCCGACGCGCGACGAGGGCGTCGTGGCCCAGGGCGTCGCCGGCGGCGGTTCGGTGTTCACCCGGCTCGAAGGCTGCATCTACGGCGACGGCCGGGTGTTCTTCACGTCCACCAACGGCGGCGATGCCGGTTGCGGTCAGGTCTGGGCCTACGCGCCTGCTGCGGAGACGCTGGAGCTGGTGTTCGAATCGCCGGACCCGCAGGTGCTCGACTATCCCGACAACGTGGTGCTGAGCCCGCGCGGTGGCCTGGTGATCTGCGAGGACTCGGCGCAGCCGGTGCAGCGGCTCTACGGCATGACCGGCGCAGGCGGCCTGTTCGAGTTCTGCCGCAGCGATGTGGTGCTCGAAGGGCAGGGCGGGTTCACCGGCGATTATCGCGGCGCGGAGTGGGCCGGTGCCTGCTTCTCGCCGGACGGCCGCTGGCTGTTCGCGAACGTCTACACGCCGGGCTTCACGGTCGCGATCACCGGGCCCTGGCGCGACGGCTTGATCTGAGGCGCGTGGGGTCGGCGTGCGCGCTCCCGATCAGGGGCTCGCCGCCGATGCCCGTCGGCGCATTGTCCCGCAGGCGCAAGATCTGACGCGTGGCTCGGTGACGACTTCGTCTTTGAACGGCCGCGCATCCGCCTGTCGGTGATGCGCTCGATGCGCGCTGATCGCGCAGCGTCCTGGCGCCTGATTCCAGCCTTCGCCCGAAGCAGGCACGCGTGTCTGCGCGCGTGCGCCCCGCGCACTCGACTCGGACTCGCTTCACGGGGCGCAACCGGGGTGATCCTCGATGCGCCGCCGCCCTCGTTGTGGGAAGGCGGTGTCGTCCAAGCACGCGGTCGCCGCGCACCCCTTGCTCATGCCATGCAGGCAGGCCGCAGTGCACGCTGGTCGTCGACCCCGTACAGGAGACGCAGATGGACGACCTCATCTTTCATGCCTGGGGCGACGTGCGCCGCACCCTGGTGATCGGCGTGCTGGCGTATGCGGCGCTCGTCGCGTTGTTGCGCGTGTCGGGCAAGCGCACGTTGTCGAAGATGAACGCGTTCGATTTCGTGGTCACGGTGGCACTGGGGTCGACGCTGGCCACCATCTTGCTCGACAGCAGCGTGAGCCTGGTGGAAGGCACGGTCGCGCTGACGCTGCTGATCGCGTTGCAGTTCGTGGTGACGTGGAGCAGCGTGCGCTGGGCGTGGCTCAAACGCGCGGTCACCGGTGAGCCCACGCTGGTGCTGCACCGTGGCCGCCTGCTGACGCAGACGATGCGCCGGGTGCGCATCACCGAAGAGGAGATCCATGCCGCGATCCGCCAGGCGGGTGGCGGCGCGGTTGCAGGGATCGACGCCGTGGTGCTGGAAACCGACGGCACGATCAGCGTGATCGCCACGGACCAAGCCGGCGATGGCGCGGCGCTGCAGCGGATGCGTGCGCGCCTGGCGGAATGACGCGGCGGCGGCGCTTCATTCGCGTGGTGGTGGTTCACCGCGCCTGAGGTCGGCGCTGATGCGCGTTGCGATGTCGACCGCTCGCGTTCGGCGCGCAGTGCTGGATTGCGTCCGGTCTTCGCGTCGGCGGCGCACCGGCATACATGCAGCTCACCGCCCGATGCCTATGCTCCAGGCACTTCATCGCCGGCGCGTCCATGGATCGCATCTTCCGCCTCTGGTACCGCGTGCGCGCGACCTTCTGGTTTCTGCCGACGCTGATCGTGAGCGCCGCGGTGATACTGGCGTTCGCGGCCATCGAGGCCGATTCCCGCTTCGTCGCGTCCGGCGCGCTGGAGCGTTGGCCACGGGTCTTCGGTGCCGGTGCCAGCGCGTCGCGCAGCATGCTCGATGCGGTGGCGGGCTCGATGATCACCGTGGCCGGCACGGTGTTCTCGATCACGCTGGTGGCGTTGTCGCTTGCCTCGAGCCAGTACAGCTCGCGCGTGTTGAGAAACTTCATGGCCGACCGCGCCAACCAGAGCGTGCTCGGCATTTTCGTCGGCATCTTCGCCTACTGCCTGGTGGTGCTGCGCTCGATCCACGGGGAGGGCGAATCGGCGTTCATCCCGTCGGTGGCTGTGCTGGGCGGACTGCTGCTCGGCTTCGGCGGTATCGGGGTGCTGGTGTTCTTCATCCACCACATTGCGCAGTCCATCCAGGCGTCGCGGATCATCGATGCGGTGCGCGGCGATACGTTCGAGGCGATCGACCGGCTGTTCCCGCACCGCTTCCGGTGCGACGCCGTCAGGCTGCCCGCGTCCCCCGATACGACGTGGCACGCGGCGTGCCACGTGACGAAGGGCGGCTATCTGCAGTTCGTCGATTACGACCGGCTGGGTGCGCTCGCCCGTGCGCACGGGGTCCGGCTCAAGGTCCATCCGCGGGTCGGCGACTACCTGCTCGCAGGCGATCGCCTGCTCTCCGCGACGCCCACGGTGCCCGACGGCCTCGACGACGCCCTCGCCCGGTGCTGGTCGATCGGGCGTCAGCGCACGTTGGAGCAGGACATCGACTTCGGCATTCGCCAGCTCGTGGATGTCGCACTGCGGGCGCTGTCGCCTGGCATCAACGACACGACGACCGCGGTGATGTGCATCGATGCGTGCACGGCCGTGCTGCGGCATGCGGTGACGCAGGATCTGCGGTTCGATGGATGCGAACGCGACGGGGTGGCCTGGATCGAGACCCGGCACCCCGTGTTCGGGGATCTGCTGGATGACGCGTTCGACCAGATCCGGCATGCGGCACGCGACAACGTCGTGGTGCTCGAGCGCCTGCGCTGGTCGCTCGCCGCGCTGGCCGACGCCACGCCGGAGGCCGAACACCGTGACCCGCTGAAGCGGCACGCGCTGCGCATCCAGCACACGGTCGAACAGCAGGTGCAGGACCCCGAAGACCGCACGCGTCTGCAGACCGCGCTCATCGCGCTGCAACGGCAGTTGTGACGTCGATCAACGGGACAGCGGCGCCCGCGCCGCATTCCCCGGGTGCAGCAATTCCTGGCCGGTTTGGTTAGCCTTCCCCGGTTGCGAAGGAGGGTTGAAGGAATGCGAACGACCGTTGTCGGTCTGGTGACGCCGCATCTGCTGCGCGTCGTCGACCTGGCCAATGAGGCCCAGAAGGGCGTCAACGTGCATTGGCACTTGAACGATGCCGTGGCCCATTCGATGGGCGAGCTGGCCGACCAGTACAACGCGCCTGCACTGGTGGCGGCGTATGTCGAGGGGCTGGAGAACGTCGCGGCGCAGGCCCCGGCCGCCAAGACGGACTATGTCCGCGTTCTGCAGACGGCGGTCGAGGCCGCGCGCCGTCTCAGGCGCGACTGAGGGGCGGACGGGGCTGGGGCGGGGACCTGCATCAGCAGGACAGCAGGGCCAGCGGTAACGTGGTCTCCTTCGAGGCGTGTCAGCCCGAATGCATCGCCCCCCGGACAACCGGAAACATCGCCCGGAGCTGCGCATCGCGCAGCCAGAGGCCGCCCCACATCAGCAGCCCGAGATAGAGGCTGAAAAGAATGTGGCTGAACAACGGGGTTTCGGCTCGCAGCTGTGTGGCCATTGCGCCGCCGAGCAGGCCCATCATCAGCACGGCCCCGAATACCCGGGTGCGCGGAGCCAGATACAGGGCCAGGCAGGCAATCTCGATCAGGCCGATGGTGACGGCATAGCCGGCAGGCCAGCCGAGCTGGGCCAGCGTGGCCTCGGCAACCGGCATGCCGAGCAGCTTGGGTGCGATGGATGCGCCCAGCATGAAAGTCGCGAACAGGCCGGTCAGGACGCGGCCGGTCCAGAGCATCGTGGTGGCGTGCATGGCGGTGCCTCGGTTGGGTTGGGGGGTGTTCTTCCATCGACGAAGCACGCGGCCGGTTTTCGACACCGGGCCCGCTCCGGTCGTGCGGAAGAGTGCAGCCTTCGAATTTCGGCGTGCAGAACGAGTGCTGGCCACGTGCGTCCCGTCCGGGATGGGGCCGTGTCCGGTGCGCCGCCCCTTCCCGGCACCATCGGGCGTTCCTCGGTACATGAGGTGGCACCGTGTTCGCCTGACGCAGGCGCCGCGCCAGCCAGCACGGCAGGTGATCTGCGCATCACCCGGCAGCCTCGGCCCTGGGTCTAGGCTCGGGCTTTCCTTGCCTCGGACGACAGGACGCACCCATGCGCACATTCCCACCCGTTGCAATCTTCGGGCTGCTGCTGTGTGTCGGCACGGCCTGTTCCAAACCGCCGTCCGCGCCGGTGCCCGCCATCCCGGCGGCCACGCAGACGGTTGAAGGGGGGCCGATCTACGGCGCCGTACCGCCGAGTGCGGACGGCATCGGCAAGACCTATCAGGGGCGCGAGATCTCGGCGGTGATGGGCTGGCAGGGCGCCGCGTGGCTGGAGCGCGAGGAACGCGAGCGTGAGGAGCGCGGAAGCGTGCTGTTGCAGGAACTGGCGCTGACCCCGGGGATGGCGGTGGCCGACGTGGGGGCGGGGACGGGGTACTACGCGCGCCGGATGGCGCCGCTGGTGGCGCCGGGCGGCGTCATCTATGCGGTGGACGTGCAGCCGCAGATGGTGGCGATGCTCGAAGAGGCGGCTGCGCAGCCGGGGCTCGACACCCTCGTGCCGGTGCAGGCCAGCGTGTCCGATCCTGGCCTGTCACCCGAATCCGTGGATCTCGCGTTGATGGTCGATGTCTATCACGAGCTGGAATATCCGCACGAGGTGCTCGGCGCGTTGGTGCAGGCGCTGCGGCCCGGCGGCCGCCTGGTGTTCGTCGAATACCGGGCAGGGGACGACGCCGTGCCGATCAAGCCGCTGCACACGATGAGCGAAGCACAGATCCGCCGCGAGGCGGCATTGCATCCGCTGGTGTGGGAGCGCACCGCCGATACCCTGCCGTGGCAGCACGTGGTGGTCTTCCGCAAGCGCTGACGGCGGGCGAACGCAGCGAGGACACGCTGCGCGCGAGGCTCGGCAACATGCATGCATGCGTGCGAGCGGGCAGGGGCCCGGGACGAGATCCCCGGAGACGCGGGTCGTGCGTGTCGCGCCGTTTCGGGCAGTCCCGCAGCGTCGGACGCGGCCACGCGGTAACCGGCCGTCGATGCCATCATCCAGCACCGAATCGTCCGTCTTCGCTTCGAGGGCACTGCCATGTCCGAACGCATCCTGGTGTTCTACGGCTCCTATCGCGCGGATCGCCTGGGCATCCGCCTGGCCGACTACGTCGTGCGCACGCTGCGGTCGCGTGGCATCGAGGCCGAACTCGTCGACGCCAAGGCGGTCGACCTGCCGATGCTGGACCGGATGTACAAGGAATACCCGCAGGGCGAGGCGCCCGAGGCAATGGCGGCGCTGGCCGGCAAGATCCGCGATGCCGACGGCTTCGTGTTCGTAGCCGGCGAGTACAACTGGGGCGTGCAGCCGGGGCTGAAGAACCTCACAGACCATTTCCTGGAGGAATGGTTCTGGCGGCCTGCCGGCGTGATCAGCTACTCGGCCGGACGTCTGGCCGGCGCGCGGGCGGGTCTCGCCTGGCACGGCACACTGTCGGAGATGGGCATGGTGGTGATCTCCAGCACCGTGAACGTCGGGCCGATCGCAAAGACGCTCGATGCGCAGGGACGTCCTATCGGCGAGGCCGGCGAGGCGCTCGACACGAGCTTCGCCCGTTTTGCCGACGACCTGACCTGGTGGAGCGAGGCTGCGCGCCTGCAGAAGACGCGCAAGGCGCCGCCGTACTGAGTGGCGCCGGCGCTGCCGGAGCGGTTCGCTGCCGTCATTGGGCGACGTACGAGGACGCCGCATGCGGTGCGCTCCCGCACGGCCGTCGGCCGTCGCGTTACTTCCGGATCTCCAGCAACTGCACCTCGAACACCAGCGACGCGTTGGGCGGAATGGTCCGGCCCGCGCCGTTGCTGCCGTAGCCGAGCCAGGCGGGGATATGCAGCTCCCGCGTGCCGCCCGGCCGCATGCCGGTCACGCCCTCGTCCCAGCCGCGGATGACGCGGCCCGCGCCGAGCTCGAACACGAAGGGCTGGCCACGATCGACGGAACTGTCGAACTTTTCACCGCGCTTGTCGGGCGCGGTCTCGTCGTAGAGCCAGCCGGTGTAGTGGACGCTGACTGCGTCCCCGGCGACCGCCGGATCGCCTTCGCCTGCGGTCACGTCGATGCGCTGCAGCTCCTTCACATCGCCCCCGGTGTAGGGCGGCGGGCCGCCGCAGGCGGCGAGCAGCAGGACGGACAGCAGGGCCACGTGGCGAAGCAGGCGATGGGTCATGGGGTCGGCGCGTTGGAGGGACGCCACAGGATAGCGGTGCTGGCGCCGCAGGGTGGGCACGAACGGCTCACGTGGGCAGAGTGCGCGATGCATGTCGGCGTCCGCCCTCAGCCTGACGTCAGCGATGTATCGCGTTGCGGAGTCTTCATCGCGCGGCGGCGTGGTGACCTCGCGGCGGTGCGCGCGCACGGATCGTGCCGCGCTCACCGGTCTACCGCCGGGGTGACCCGCATCCTCGCATCCGAATGCGAGGCCGCATCTCAGCCCGGGACCAGCATGAAGGCCGCGGCGAGCAGCACCGCCGCGGCGGTCAGCACGATCGGGACCCATCGCCTGCGCGCAGCACGTATCGGCGGTTCCGCACCTGCAGGCGCAGCGCGAAGCGCCTGCTGCGACGTCTCCATGCCGGGTGCGATCAGCAGGAAGCGCACGGCGTCGAGGCGGAGTTCGTCGCCCGGGGCGAGGAAGCCGTGCTGCACGCGCCGGGTGTTGATGTAGGTGCCGTTGGACGATTCGAGATCCTCGACCGACAGCCCGTCGCCGACCGGCTTGACCAGTGCGTGACGGCGGGAGATCTCTTCGGCGTTCACGGTGATGTCGCATTCCGGCGCGCGGCCGATGACCACCGGGCCCGCGACCGGGAAGACCTTGCCGAACACCGCACCGGATACCCCGCGCAGCACGAACCGGGGCACCGCCATGCGCACGCGGGTGGCGCCGAGGTCGTCGTCATCGTGGACCACGTCCGAGGGCGACACGGCGTGCGCGGGTTCGAGCGGAGTGAACGTCGCGACGACGGTGCCGATGTCGATCTGGTCGCCACTGCGCAGCGCCATGATGTCGGACACGGGTCTGCCGTTGACCGACACCGCGCCGCCGCCCTGGGGCACCTGCAGGTTCGCACCGGCATCGGTGATGTGGATCTCGCAGTGGAGGGGGCGTATGTCGCTGCCAGTCAGCACCACCGCGTGGGTCGGCGTGGTGCCGATACGGTTGACGCCTGCGCTCAGCAGGACCTGGCCATGCTCGCCGTTGGGAAACACCAGCTTCATCTTCGCCCCCTGCGAAACGGTGAGGGCTGGAGCGCCGACAACCGCGCGTATTCTAGCCATGGCCGCGGTCCGTCTGGCGTGTACGCGGCGTCGTCGTCATTCGCGCGGAGCCATGTCTCGCCCCTGTGCACGATCTGGCGAATCGCGGGCTGCAGCTTTCCGCGCAGCGGCCGCTAACGGTCCATGGGCCCGCTCGACCGGGATCCGCATGTCCTCATGCGACCCTGACGCGCCGGGTGCTATGCGGCGACAGGGATTCACACAACAGGGGAACACCGATGTTCAAGAGACTGGGTCTACTGGTCGCCGCATGGCTGGCGTGTGCTGCCTCGCCGGTGGTGGCGTCGGATCTGCACGTGGCGCTGGTCAAGGGCGTGGCGGGCAGCGTCAGCATCGTCCAGGCGGATGCCTCGCGCGCGGCAGCGGCCGGCACGCAGCTGCGCGTTTCCGACCGCATCGTGACCGCGCCGGGTGCGACGGCCTCGATCGTGTTCCGGGACGGCACCATGCTCACCCTCGGCGGCGGCGCGGACGTGCATGTGCGCGACTACGTCTTCGAGCCGAAGGCGGGTCGGTATGCGTTCTCGCTGTACATGAACCAGGGCTCGGCGATCTACGAGTCCGGCAAGATCGGCCGGCTGGCGCCGGAGGCGGTGAAGGTGGAGACGCCGCAGGCCACGGTGGGCGTACGCGGCACGCGCTTCCTGATCGAGGCGGGCTGAGATGGCGGCCCTTCACGGGCGCAGCCCGTGGCGCGCGCTCGCACTGCTGTGTGCGGCGGCGCTGCTGTCGGCCTGTTCCGCCGCCCCCACACGCGTGACCTTGCTGCCCGACCGGGGCGGCCAGGTGGGCGCGGTGCTGGTGGGCAACGCGCACGGGCAGCAGCGGCTCGACCAGGCGTATGGCCGCGTCGAGGCCGACGCGTCGACTGCGCCCATGCAAGTCCAGCCCGACACGCGCGACGCCTTCGAGGCGCGGCATCGCGCGCTGCTCGACGCGCAGCCCGAGCCGCCGCTGAGTTTCGTATTGAATTTCCTGTTCGACAGCATGGAGCTGACGCCGGAATCCAGGCAGATGCTGCCCGACGTGCTGGCCGCGGTGCGCAGCCGGTTGCCGACCGAGGTGACCGTGTTCGGCTATGCGGACTCCGCCGGCGCGCCGGCGTACAACCTCTCGCTCTCGGCCGAACGCGCGCGGGCCGTTGCGGCGATGCTTCGCAAGATCGATCCGGAACTTCCCGTGCAGATCGACTGGTTCGGCGACAAGTCGCCGCTGGTGCCGACGGCGCCGGGCGTGCCCGAGCCGCGCAACCGGCGCGCGGAGATCCTGATCCTGTGAGGGACTCGGCCACGCGCGTGCCGACGCGTCGCGGGCATGCCCGATGCCCGGGGTAGGCACACGCGTGCCTCTGCCCCCGCCGGCGGATATTGCGTTGCGGCGTCAGGGCCTGTGTGTGCTGGTGGCCGGCGTGCTGGTCGCGGTCGCGGTCGGCATCGGCGGCCTGCTGCGCGTGGCGCCGGTCGAGCGGCTCGACAACGCCGTGCTCGACGGCCTGATGCGGGCCACGGCGAGCGGCGTGCCGGCGCCCGACGCCGTGGTCGTGGACATCGACGATGTGAGCCTGTCGGCCGTCGGCCAGTGGCCGTGGCCGCGCTACCGGCTCGCGGCACTGGTGGAGCGCATCGCGGCGGATCGCCCGGCGGCGATCGCGCTGGACATCCTGCTGCCGGAGGCGGACCGGGTGTCGCTGGCCGACATCCAGAAGACCTTCCAGCGCGATTTCGGCATCGACGTGGCGATCACCGGTGTGCCCGACGGCCTGCTGGACAACGATGGGTATCTCGGCCACGCGATGGCGGAGGCCGGCGTGGTCGGGGCGCGCTATTTCTATTTCGACCACGTCACCGGCGAGCGCGCACCGGCGCGACCCGGGGTGGGCTTCGACGGCGCGCTGGACGCGCTGACGCTCGACCGCGCGCACGGGGTGCTCGACAACGTCGCGCCGATCGCCTCGCAGACCCGGGCCAGCGGCTTCGTCAACATGGGCGTCGACGACGACGGCCTGATGCGGCGCCTCCCATTGCTGGTCGAATATCGCGGCGTGGTGCATCCGAGCCTGGCGCTGGCGACGACGATGCAGGCGCTGGGCGCGTCGTCGGGGCGCGTGGTCGACGGCCGCGACGGCCCGTCGATCGTGATCGGGTCGCACGTGGTGCCGATCGATCGCAGGGGGCGTGCGTTGCTGCGCTTCGAGGGTGTGCCGGCACGGTATCCGGGGATCGCAGCGGTGGAGGTGCTCGCCGGGCGAACTGCGCCGCAGGCCCTGCGCGACAAGGTGGTCATCATCGGGTCGTCGGCGGTGGGACTCGCGGATCGGCACCGGACGACGATGAGCCCTGCGTTCTCGGGCGCCAAAGCCCAGGCGGTGCTCGTGCAGAACATCCTCGACGATCGCACGCTGCGCGCGCCGGCGTGGGGCGGCATCGCGGCGCTGCTGGTGGGCCTGTTGATCGCGGCGGCGCAGGGCGGTCTGCTCCTCGCCGGGCGCAGCCTCTCGACGCTGGGCATCGCGACCCTCGGCATCGTGCTCGCGCTGGGCGCGCTGGCGCTCGCCGGGTTCGTGTACGCAGGGTGGGTCCTGCCCGTCGCGGTGCCCGCGCTGGTGGCGACGACGGTGCTGGCGGTGGCCTTCGCGATCCGGTACGCGATGCAGCACCGCCACGCACGACGCTGGCGCAAGCAGCTCGAAAACGCCCGACAGGTCACGATCGAATCGATGTCGGCGGTCGCCGAAACGCGCGATCCCGAGACCGGCGCGCACATCAAGCGCACCCAGCACTACGTGCGCGCGATCGCGACGCGTCTGCGCGATACCGGCCGGTACGCCGACATCCTGACCGACGAGCACATCCACCTGCTGTTCCTGTCCGCGCCGCTGCACGACATCGGCAAGGTCGGTGTGCCCGACCACATCCTGCTCAAGCCCGGCTCGCTGACCGAGGATGAGTGGGTGATCATGCGCCGGCATGCCGAGTTCGGCCGCCGGATCATACTCAGCACGTCCCAGCACATCGAGGGCGACAACTTCCTGTCCGTTGCCGCCGAGATCGCCGCCACGCACCACGAGAAGTGGGACGGGTCCGGCTATCCGGCCGGCCTGGCGCGCGACGCGATTCCGCTGTCGGGCCGCATCATGGCGGTCGCCGACGTCTACGACGCGCTGGTCAACCGCCGCTGCTACAAGCAGCCGTTCCCGCACGCCCAGGCGATGACGATGATGCGACAACTGCGCGGCACGGCCTTCGATCCGGTGGTGCTCGACGCGTTCTTCGAGATCGAGGACGAGGTGACGCGCATTGCGGCCGACTTCCGCGACGAGGACGATGGCGCGCGGGGCCTTGACTCCCAGGGCGCGCCCGACGGCAGTTGCGTGGTTGATGGTGCGGCGGTGTCGCAGGTCGAGGTGGACTGCCAGCGCGGTTGAAGGACGTGGACGCGGTTTGCGGCCACGCACGTGCCCGCGCGCATTCGACTGTTCCCCGCGAAATCCCTACGAGCGCGCTGGCGCGCGACTCGGCATTCGGGGGAACGCTTCATCGCGCGCGAGCGCGCTCCTACACGTGTGCTGCGCGTTGATGGTTGCGTGCGGGCTCGAACGATAGCCTGCGGACTGCCGACGCAGAAGTCGCCGCGTACATGGACCTGCACATGGCGTGCAGGTGCGCTCTGGATGCGCTGCTACGATCGGCGGACATCCATCCGATGGAGGCGCCATGGACCCGACCCGCTGGTCGAACGGAATCTCACGCCGCCGCGTGCTGCAGTCGATGGTGCTCGCCGGCGCCGCGGCGATGCTGCCGCGCAGCTTCGCGGCCACGCCGCCCACGCGTCGCCTCGGTGTCGCGCTCGTCGGTCTGGGAGGCTACAGCCGCGATCTGCTCGCGCCCGCGCTGCAGCTCACCCGCCATTGCCGCCTCGCCGGCGTGGTCACAGGGTCACCGGAGAAGGTGCCGGTGTGGCAGGAGACGTACGGCATTCCCGATGCCAACGTCTACAGCTACGACGATTTCCACCGCATCGCCGACAACCCCGACATCGACGTCGTCTATATCGTCACGCCGAACCATCTGCACAAGCCGCAGACGCTGATCGCGGCCAATGCCGGCAAGCACGTCTGGTGCGAGAAGCCGATGGCGATGGACGCCAGCGAAGGCGAGGCGATGATCCAGGCCTGCCGCGACAACCGCGTGCAACTCGCCATCGGCTATCGCATGCAACATGAGCCGAACACGCGGCGTTTCATCGAAATGGCCCGGGAGCGCCCGTTCGGCAACATCGTGCAACTGCGCGCCGATGCCGGCTGGTTCGGCTGGCGGCAGGGCGCGGACGAGGCCTGGCGGCTCGATCCGGCGCGTGGCGGCGGCGCGATGTACGACATGGGCGTCTACTGCGTGAACGCCGCGCGCTACAGCACCGGGCTCGAGCCGGTGGCGGTGCGCGCCTGGGACGAGACCGCGCGCCGCGAGATCTTCCGGGACGTCGACGAAACGATGCGCTTCACGCTGGAATTTCCCGACGACATCGTGGCCCAGTGCGTCACCAGCTTCGGCCGCAACCTCAACACACTGCACGTCGATTGCGAGCGCGGCTGGTACGAACTGTCGCCGTTCCAGTCCTACGACGGCAACGTGGGCCGTGCGAGTGACGGCACGCGTTTCACCGCGCAGCTCGGTGAGCGCCCGCGCATGCAGGCCGAACAGATGGACCAGGATGCGCTGGCCATCCTCGAAAGCCGGCCGCCACGCGCGCCGGGCGAGGATGGGCTGCACGACATGCGCGTGCTCGATGCGGTGTTCGCGTCGGCGCGCGGTGGGAACGAACGTGTGCAGATCGCGCGGTAAGCCGGGACCGGGCGACGCGGCCGCTGACGGCTGATGTTCGCGTTCACCGGCAGGCGCGATCCAGCTGCGCGGTGAGCCAGCGGCCGGGGGCGTCGATGCGCAGAAACCGCCGCATGCCTGTTGTCGCGGAGCCGCCACGCCGCGTCGCCGGGTGCGACGCCTGCACTTAGGAAGCGCCGGTCACGTCCTCGACGTCCGCACGCGCGCGGCGGATGTCCTCGAGTTCCGCGCTGTCGGCATCCACGCGGCGCCAGGTCAGTCGATGGGTCGTGAACGCACGGATCTGCAGTGCGAACCGGTCCGAGGCGACGCCGGTCACGCGCATCGCGGGGGTCTCCCCGTCGTCGGGGCGCAGGCAGTTGAAGTCGGGGGTGAACGTCGCACGGCGTTCGCCTGTGGCCGAGGTGCCGACGACGACGGCAGTGCGCGCATCCGCGTCCAGTTCGATCCAGCTCAGACGCGATGCGGCTTCCAGCTCGGCCTCGATGTCGCGGGCGATCGTGTGCGCCAGCGTCGACAACGCCACCTGTCCGAGTGCTGCCGGATCCAGCGCGTCTTCGGGTGCGAGCGGCGAGGGCACCGGCTCCGCGGTCTCGTCGTCGAAAGACTCGAAGCGCTCGAGAATGTAGAGGCCGCTGGCCGGTCGCACGGTCGTGGGCGTCGCGCGGGCGGCGTCCGCGCAGTGGTCGGCGATGTCGCGCGAAGACGGCATCTGCGCATGGGCAGGCAGCAGGATGGCGGAAACCAGCAGGGCGAACAGCAGCGTGCGAGGTGCGGACATGGAATCTCCCGGGGCGATGCGCCATGGTGACAAGCACGGTGCGCGGACCACAAGCCGCAACGGTGAGCGGGTCGTCGCATAGGGTGCAGATGCAGCAAGCGGCGAGGAATCTCGGCGAGCCGTATGGCTGACGCCATGGGTGCACGGGGCCGGCGGTGCCGGCATCATGCGGCCACACCGACTGCGGGAATCGACGTGAGAACTGGTCTGCGCCTGGGCGCGCTGAGTGTGCTGTGGTTGTTGCCGCTGATGCTGTACGCCGCGCGTGAGCGCCACACGCTGGACGGGAACTCCTGTGGCGGCTACCCGCGCCTTGCGATCGAGACGATGCGCGGCATGTGCGCCGGGCTCGTCATCGGCCCCACCACACAGGACCCCGCGCGCCCGCTGCGCCTGCCGCGTTCGCTGCTGCAGCTCGACGCGGACACCTGGCTGGTCACCGACCTCGGCGCCTGGGAGGGCGCGCGCGGCGCGGTGTGGCGACTGCGCACCGGGCCCGATGGCGCCGTGAGCGCCGAGCGCGTGCTCGATGGCCTGGACCTGCCGCATGCGATCGCACGCGGTCCGGACGGCGCGGTGTACGTCGGCGAGATGAGCCGCATCGTCCGCTTCGACCCGGCTGCGCTGGTGCCGGGCGACACCGTGCAGGCGGTGATCACCGGTCTGCCGGACAACCGCCTGCACGCGCATCGCCATCCGCTGTCGAAGTTCGTGTTCCTGCCCGATGGCGATCTGCTGGTCAACGTCGGCGCGCCGAGCGACCAGTGCACGGGTGCCGATGCGCGGACGCCCGCCGGTCTGTGCGCACAGAGCGAGGGCGACGAGGACGCCGCGAGCCTGCGTCGCTACGCCTACGAAGGCGACGGCCGCTGGTCGTCGGCGTACACGGTCTTCGCCCGCGGTCTGCGCAACTCGGTGGCACTGGCCGTGCACCCGTCGGGCACCGTGGTGCAGGGCGAGAACAGCTACGACTTCGACAGCCGCTGGTCACCGTTCGAGGAACTCAACGTCATCGAGGCCGATCGCCACTACGGCTGGCCCTATTGTTTCGATACCGCGCAGCCGGCACCGGCATGGCGCGACAAGGCGGACTGGTGCCGCAGCGCGGCGCACACCGCGCCGGCGCTGCTGCTGCCGCCGCACGCGGCTCCGCTGGACATGCTGTGGTACGACGGCGCGATGTTTCCCGCACTGCAGGGCCGGCTGTTGATGACCTGGCACGGTCATCGCTCGGTCGGCGGCCGCATCGCGAGCTTCGCGGTGGACGCGCGCGGGGTGCCGGCCCCGGACCCGCAGCCGCGTTTCCCGGTGTACGGCGCGGGCATGCGCGCCTACGGCGCCGGTCCGGCCGCGACCCCGGTGCTGTTGACGCCGGGCTGGGGGCTCGCGCGTGGCGTGCGTCCGCAGGGGTCGCCGGTCGGCCTGGCGGTGGCTGACGACGGTGCGATCTGGGCCACGGACGATCGTGCCGGGCTGGTGATCCGGTTCGCGAAGGACGATTGACCGCGCGGACACGGGCCGGCACATCGACCGGCGCCCCTGCCTGGAACCGCCGGGCGTGGCGTGCATCGGCGTCGCAGGCCGGCGAGTCTGGCGCGCCGCGAACGGCGATCTCGGGTTTCGCCGGGGTCCCGCGCAACGGGTCCGCCCCTGCATTCGCGTTCGCATGTCCATGAGACGCAAGTAGACGAAACAGAACCCGAACACGGAGAACGCCGTCCATCCATTGGCCTCGCGCTGCGGGCCTACGTGCTGCATCGACGCTTCAACCTGCACGAAACGCAGCGCACCGCCGACACCAGGGGCGTGTGGCCGCGCGCAGTCGCGCGACGCATGCGTCATGGTGCGGCGTCGATGCATGCCGCTCCTCGCGCCGGGTGCTCGACGCGCGTGCACCCGGCGGCCACGGCGCGACGCGTCTGAGCGGCGGCGCAGCGTCAGCGTGAATGGGCCCGCTTCACGTTGCACTGGCCGCTTCCACGACCCGTTGGCGTTCAAGGCAGGGAGCCCGACCCCCGCGCGTCCGCGCCGCCCCTCTGGAGAACATGATGTCCTCGACCTGCCTGCGGTGCGCCGCGTTGTTGATCGCGGCGCTCGCGCCGCTCGCTGTCGCCTCGGCCCAGGCGCCCGCCGCGAAGGTGGTCCCGGTGACCGACGATTACTACGGCACCGCGGTCGTCGACCCGTATCGCTGGATGGAAAGTGGCGAGGATCCCGACTGGCTGCCGTGGCTCAAGGCGCAGGGCGGCCACGCGCAGGCCGTGTTCGCACGCCTGCCGGGGCGTGCGGCGCTGCTGGCCGACGTGGCCGCGCGTTCGGGCGAGTTGACCAGCGTGGGCAGTGCAGAACTGGCAGGCGGGCGCGTGTTCCACGAGATCCGCGCGGCGGGCGAGCAGGACACCAAGCTGATGGTGCGCGACGTCGACGGGCGCACGCGTGTGCTGTTCGATCCGCGCACGCTGCCCGGCGATGGCGAGCAGGTGCTCGACCGCTGGATGGCCGCGCCGGACGGCCGGCATGTGCTGCTGCAGACCTCGCTGCGCGGCACCGAGCATTCGACGATCCGCGTCATGGATGTCGACGCCGGGACCCTGCTCGACGTGGAGGTGCCGCATGCGCAGGGGCTGAGCTGGACCGCCGACAGCCGGAGCTTCAGCTATCTCAAGTTCGTCGGCGAAGCCGGAACGCCCGGCTATTTCGTCGCCAACGAGCCACGTCTGCACCGGCTGCAGGACGACGGTCCGGACATCGTGCTCGCGCGTCGTGGGCAGGCGGGCATCGTGGCCACGCCTGGGCAGTTCCTGCTCGTGGTGTTCGACGCCGGCAGCGACACCGCGCTGGCCATCGTGCGCGACGGCCGCAGCGAGGCCGCCGTGTACCGCGCCGAGGCCGCGGCCGCGCGCACCGGAGACGCGGTGTGGACGCCGGTCGCGGGTTTCGACGACGTTGTGGTCGATGTCGTCCTGCGCGACGACCGCATGTACCTGCTCTCGAAGCGCGATGCATCCGGCGGCCGCGTGTTGCTGACGTCGGCGACCGCGCCCGAGCTGGCGTCGGCACGCGAACTGTCACTGCCCGGTGCGCCGGTCGTCGAATCCATGCTGGCGACGCCGGACGGCCTGCTGGTGCGTACGCTCGAAGGTGCCGCTTCGGGCGTGTGGCGGCTGCCGGCGACGGGCGCACCGGTGCGCGTTGCGCTGCCCTTCGACGGGCAAGTGGCGTGGCTGCACGGCGATCTGCTCGGCGACGGCGTGCTGGTGGCGATGACCGGCTGGTTCACGCCGCTGACGGTGTATGCGCTGGACACCGACGGCAGCGGACTCGACGACCTGGCGCTGGTGCCGCCGCTGCCGTTCGATACCGCCGGGTATACGGCGCGCAGGGGCCGTGCGGTGGCCCGCGACGGGGTGGAGGTGCCCTATACGCTGGTCATGAAGCAGGGCACGACGCCGGACCGCAACACGCCGGTGCTGCTCGAGGCCTACGGCGCCTACGGGTATCCGGCGTCGCCGCGCTTCAGTGCGCGGCTGCTCGCCTTTCTCGACCGCGGCGGGGTCTACGCCGTCGCCAACGTGCGCGGAGGCGGCGAGTTCGGCCGTGACTGGCATTACGCCGGCAAGGCGGCGACCAAGGCCACCACGTGGCGCGATGCGATCGACGTCGCCGAGGTGCTGGTGGCCGACCGTGTCGGCTCGCCCGCAACCCTGACCCTGCTCGGCACCTCGGCCGGCGGCGTGATGCTGGGCGGCGCCCTCAACGAGCGTCCGGACCTGTTCAGTGGCGCCATCGCGAACGTCGGCTTCATGAATCCCATCCGCTACGTCGCCGAACAGAACTATGCCGACATCGAGGAGTGGGGCGGACCGATCACCGATGCGCGCTCGTTCAAGACCATGTACGAGCTGGACCCGTACGAGAACATCCGCGACGGCGCGGCGTATCCCGCCGTGCTGGTGGTGTCCGGTCTCAACGATCCCCGCGCGGCGACCTTCCACAGCGCCAAGTACGCGGCGCGCATGGCGGCGGCGACCGCCAGCGCGGAACCGGTGCTGCTGCGGATCGATTTCGACGCCGGCCACGGCATGGGCTCGAGCCGCAGCCAGCTCGACGCGGTCTGGACCGACATCTACGCCTTCGCGCTGTGGCAGGGCGGGGCGCGGTCGTTCCAGCCGGCATCATCGCCTGCCCACTGACCTCGCGCGCGGCCGGTGCTTGCGGATTCCGCGGACGGCTGCGCGGCGACGATGCACCCGGCACGTGGACGTGTTGTCATGCGATGCGAGCCGATCGCCAGCGCATGCGACTCCCGGGCGACAGGTGGCGGGCCACGCGCATGCGCCATTGCGCCCGTTACGACCTCCGCAACGGCCTCCGTTTCCGCAGGAATCCGTATCCCCCTGCAGGAATGCAGTCGCGCGCGACCGCCCGACCACGCATGGTCGTGCCGTCGTCGCGACCACCCGGTCTGACCGACGGTGCACCAGGCCTGCTCCGGCAGGCCTATGTTGGACAGATCGCCGCCAACTGACTCGATCCCGCAACGTCCAGGGACGCCGGCGGCGCGACGCGGCGCCCACCCGGCAAGCCCCACCAGGGCGAAGCGCGGACGGCGCGCCAGGGCTTGCAGCCATCCACCGACGGAGTACGCACGATGAAGACCCTGATCCCGATATCCGCGGCGACGGTCCTGCTGCTCGGCATGACGTTCGGCGCGCACGACGCCGACGCCTGCACGCGGTTCGTCTACACCGGCGCCAACGGCGATGTCATCACCGCGCGCTCGATGGACTGGCAAAGCGACATCGCGACCAATCTCTGGATCTTTCCGCGCGGCATGGCGCGCACCGGCCAGGCCGGTGAGGATTCCATTGCGTGGACGTCGACGTACGGCAGCGTGATCGCGAGTGGCTACGACATCGCCACCACTGACGGCGTCAACGAGGCCGGCCTCGCAGCGAATCTGCTGTGGCTGGTCGAATCGGACTATCCGGCCCGGCCCGACGGCAAGCCTGGACTGGCGATCTCGCTGTGGGCGCAATACGTGCTCGACAATTTCGGCAGCGTCGCCGAGGCCGTGACGGCCTTGCGCGCGGACCCGTTCCATCTGGTCACCGATCAGGTGCCGGGCGAAGAACGGCTGGCCACGGTGCATCTGTCGATGTCGGATGCCAGCGGTGACAGTGCAATCGTCGAATACATCGACGGCCGCCCGGTCATCCACCACGACCGCGCCTACCAGGTAATGACGAATTCGCCGGTGTTCGAGCAGCAGTTGGCGCTCAACAGCTACTGGAAGCAGATCGGCGGCACGGTGATGCTGCCCGGCACCAACCGCTCGGCCGACCGCTTCGCGCGTGCGGCGTTCTACGTCAACGCGATCCCCAAGAGCGAGGATCCGGTCATCGAGCTGGCGAGCGTCTTCAGCGTCATCCGCAACGTGTCGGTGCCGTATGGCATCGCCACGCCGGGCGAGCCGAACATCTCCTCGACACGCTGGCGGACCGTCGTCGACCACACGCGCCGGTTGTACTTCTTCGAATCGGCGCTGACGCCCAACACGTTCTGGGTCGATCTCAACGACGTCGACTTCGACGCGCGCACCGGCCAGGTGATGATGCTCGATCTGGGGCGCGATCAGCGCAATGTCTTCGCCGGCAATGCAGCGCGCCGGTTCGTCGTGCATGTGCCATTTGCATTTCTGGGCACGCCGCGCTGAGTATCCGGCGTGTCTCTCCGTTGCCGAGGTGTCGCCATGTCGATCGTGGTCCGTCTATCGGTGCTGTCGCTTCTCGTCGGCGTGCTCGCGTCGTGCGCCGCCTGGCAACCCGCGCCTGGTGCGCCGCAGGAACGGGCCGCGGCCTCGGGCACCTGCCATGCCGAACGAGTGCAGTGGGCGGTCGGCCAGATCGCGACGTCCGAGGTCACCGGCCGCGTCTGGCGGGAAAGCCACGCCGGTCTGATCCGTCCGCTGCGTCCCGAGCAGACAGCGGCACCGGGCACGCGTCCGGACCGTGTCACGCTGGAGCTGGACCGCGACAACACGATCCGCCGCGTGTACTGCGGTTGACGGCAACGCGGGGCGACGCGATGCGGCGACGCCGCGCAGCCAGGCTGGCAGCGCCACGCATCGGGGCTGATCGCCAGGCGTCGGTACCGTATTCGGCATGCGACGCTGGCATCGACCCCACGGGCGAGTCCTAGGATGGACGCCCTCGGCTTCGCGCTCGCGGTGTTGCTGGTCGAGATCACGCCCGGACCCAACATGGCCTGGCTCGTGTCGCTGACGCTGGCCGAAGGTCGCCGCGTCGGGCTGGCGGCCACCGTAGGCGTGGCCGTCGGCCTCGCACTCAATGCAACGCTGGCCGGCTTCGGGCTCAGCGCATTGCTGCTGCACGCGCCGGCCATCGGCACCTGGATCGGCATTGCCGCGGGACTGATGATGTTGTGGCTTGCCTGGCGTGGCTGGCAGGTCCAGGACGAGGGGGCGGCGTCGGCCGCCGTCGCCGGGCACACGCGGCACCACGCGCTCGTCGCCGGCGTCGTCCTCAACGTGGTCAACGTGAAGGCGGCGCTGTTTTTCGTGAC
The DNA here is from genome assembly GCF_043187535.1 of Luteimonas sp. WGS1318. Taxonomy (GTDB): domain Bacteria; phylum Pseudomonadota; class Gammaproteobacteria; order Xanthomonadales; family Xanthomonadaceae; genus Luteimonas. The sequence goes on along the minus strand of NZ_CP171131.1, from coordinate 2,109,837 downwards.
CGTGGTGCCCCGGTTCCTGTCGGGGCCGGACGCACCTGCGCGCGAGATCGTGATGCTCGGCGTGATCAGTGTGAGCGTGGCGACCCTGATCCACCTGGGCCTGGTGCTCGGCGCCGGCCGTCTGCGGCAGTGGTTGATCCGTCCGGACCGCGTGCTCGCCGTTCGACGTGTGCTGGCACTGGGCATGGCCGCCGTCGGCCTCTGGTTCGTCCATGCGGCGCTGCGCTGAAGGGGCGCACAGCGAAGGGCCTGCATTCGAGAGCGTGAAGTGAGGCTCGGCCCGGTCCGGCGCGCGTGTGGCGGTCGACGTCCGGGCCTGCGGGCCTGCCGGGCGCGTGACGCGGGACGTGCGTGATCGGACGTCTGACGTCGTACGGTGACGGGCGGCGGCGTCGACACCCGGAGTCGTCGGCACCGCGCTAAGGCGGGTTTTCGCGTCGGTCTGCCGGGGCGCATCGGGGCGGAATATCCGCGGTCGTCCCCGGCATCCGCCGAAACGCGTCGGGGCCGGATCCGCGAGGTCCCGTCGCGACCAGTGGCGGGGTGCCCGGCGGCCATGCGGCGCCCGACGAACGGCGCTCAAGCTGCTGTGGCGCACGCCGATACAGCGTCACTGGCGGGATTTATCTGGGTCGAGCGTTCATGTATCTGATCATTGGTGCCGTCGTCGTCATCGCCAGCATGGTGGGTGGCTTCGTGATGGTGGGCGGCAAGTTGCTGTCGTTGTGGCACGTCAACGAGATCATCGTGATCTGCGGCTGTGCGCTGGGCGCGTACGTGATCGCCACGCCGCCCAAGGTGATGAAAGGCGCAGTGCAGAGCACGATCGCGCTGCTGAAGGGGCCGAAATACCAGCGCAGTGACTACGTCGATCTGCTGAAGCTGATCTACGAGATCCTGATGAAGATGCGCCGCGACGGCACCATGGCGATCGAGGATCACATCGAGAATCCAGGCAGCAGCACGATCTTCCAGAAGTATCCCAAGATCGCCGCCGACCACCACATGCTGACCTTCATCACCGACTGCCTGCGGCTGATGGTCGGCGGCAACATGAATCCGCACGAGCTGGAATCGCTGCTCGAGTACGAGCTGGAAACGCATCACCAGGAGGCGCTGGAACCCGCGCATTCGGTGCAGAAGGTCGCCGACGCGCTGCCGGGCTTCGGCATCGTCGCCGCCGTGCTGGGCATCATTCTCACGATGTCGATCGTCGGCAGCGCGCCGCCGGCGGAGATCGGCCAGAAGGTGGCCTCCGCGCTGGTCGGCACGTTCCTCGGCATCTTCATCGCGTACGGATTCGTCGGGCCGATCGCCAGCGCGATGGAGAACCGTGCGCACGAGGAGGGCAAGGCCTTCGAGGTGGTGAAGATGGCGCTGGTGGCCTCGCTGCGCGGTTACGCGCCGTCGGTGGCGATCGAGTTCGCGCGCAAGCTGCTCTTCTCCGATGTGCGTCCGACCTTCCAGGACCTGGAAGCCGACCTCAAGGCCGCCAAGGGCTGAGGCGGGCACAGCGATGAGCGAAGCGCTGCAGCCGATCATCATCGTGCGCAAGAAGAAGCGCGCGGGCGCCGCCCACCACGGCGGCGCGTGGAAGGTCGCCTATGCCGACTTCGTGACCGCGATGATGGCGTTCTTCATGGTGATGTGGCTGGTCGCGACAATGCCGCAGGAGCAGCTCGGCGGCATCGCCGAGTACTTCAAGAATCCGAGCGCCGTAGCCGGCAGCGCCGCGACCATGGCCCCGGGGGCGAATGGCCCCGGCGGCGCGGGCGATGTGCCGATCAAGATGTTCGACCATCTGCGCAACCCGCCCGGCGCGGGGACGACGCCGGAGGCCGTGCGGCGTGACGCGGCCGATCGCGAACGCCTGGAAGCGCTCAAGCGTGCATTGGAGGCGGCCGTCGAGAAGAGCCAGGCGCTGGCGCCGTTCAAGGATCAGCTGCTGATCGACATCACGCCGGAAGGCCTGCGTATCCAGATCGTCGATACCCACAACCGTCCGATGTTCGATCTGGGCTCGCCCAACCTCAAGGACTACACCACGCGCATCCTCATGGAACTGGCGAGCTACCTGAACCAGGTGGAGAACCGGGTGGCGATCTCGGGCCACACGGACACCACGCCGTTCGCCGATGCCAGCGGTTCGGGCAACTGGGAGCTGTCGAGCCAGCGCGCCAACGCGGCGCGCCGCGCCCTCGTGGACGGCGGCATGGACGAGGCCAAGCTGTCGCGCGTGGTGGGCCTGTCGTCGTCGGTGCCGTTCGACAAGACGGATCCGCGCAATCCGATCAACCGGCGCATCAGCATCGTCGTCCTCAGCGACGCCGCCGAGCGCATCGACGCCGAGGGTCAGGCGGCCATCGCCGATCTCGACGCGGCGACCGGCGCGCACCCTACGGATGCGGATGCTCTGGCGCAGCTTCAGGAGTGATCGCGCGCCCGCGCGCTGCGCGTCGATCGGGCGTGCCCGAGATGGTCGGGTGGCCTAGTCTGTGCGCCCGTCATCCGAGTCGCCCGCATGAAACTCCAGCTGTCCCTCGAGTGGTTTCTCAATCCGGATCACCTGCCGCTGATCGCCGGCATCGAACGCGGCTGGTATCGGGATGCCGGTCTCGACCTCGAACTGCTGGCGCCCGACGACCACTACGACGGCCTGGCCGCGACGGTCAGCGGCGAGGTCGCGTTCGCCTGCAATGAACCGCTGCACATGATCGATGCGCACCGGCCGGGGCTGAAGGCGCTGGGCTGCTTCTTCGAGACCGACGGCGGCATCCTGCTGCAGCGCGAGGCCGGTCAGCGGCTGCTCGCCGGTGGCGCGGTGCGCCTGGCGTCGCCGGTTGCTGGCGGTGTCACGGATGCGATCGCGGTCGAGATCCTGTCGCGCTGGTGCGCGACGCAGGGCGCCCGGTTCGATGCGGGGCAGGTGCGGATCGAGGAGGCGGGGTTCGAGCATCTCGCCAACCTGCGTGCGGGCTTCGACGGGGCCTGGCTGTGCTTCGCCAACTTCGAAGGCGTCGAGGCGCGGCTCGAGGGCATGGACACGCAGTTCATCGCCACGCACGAGGTGGGCCTGCAGAACTTCTCCGCGCTGGAACTCTTCACCTCGGACGCGTTCCTCAGCGAGCACCTCGCCGTGGTCGATACGGTCACGCGCCTGGTCGGCGAGGGTGCGCGGCTGTGCCGCGACGACCCGGCCGAGGCAGCGGCCCTGTGGTATCGCTACAGCCGCACCGAGCCCACGCCGCTGATGGACGCGATCATCGCCGACACCTGTCCACGCCTGGTCAGCCCGGTGCGTCGCGATGCCGCGCGTTGGCACGGCATGTGGGCGCAGTTCGATCGGCTGGGCCTGAGCCAGGTGGACGCCGCCGGCTACGCCGCGCTGTACGCGTAAGCCGCGGGGGTGACGCCGCCCGCGTGACCCGCTACCCCTTCGCGCATCCGCCGTCCGAACCGCACCGGGGGGCGCGCTCAAACGTCCCCGTCGACGACGCTCGGTGAGCATCCGCGCGCGCTCGATCGGGCAACGGTGCCGTCGATACGAGCACGGACGTATCGGCCGGTGCGCGCATGCGGGCGCCGCTGCCCGCTGCTGAATGCACGTCGGTGCTGCACAAGCTGCACGCGCTTTGTTGCAGTGCACGGTGACAAAGCCTCCGGCGCGCTATACACCTGCGCTCCAGGGGTGTTAGCGCTATCACATCGGCGGCGGTGGCAACGGGGTTCAAGGCTTCGAAACGTGCGCGGCAAATGCCTTCAGGGCAGTGCAGACACGAGGCGCCAGCACTCCGGAACGATCGACGACGTTGCCTGGCGAGAGGACGAACCGTGTCGACGCCGTGTGTCCGACAGCGAACGACGCTCCAGTGCGTTCAAGAGAACACTCGAAAGGAAGGATCCCGGACGGATTGCCCAGACCACGGGCATGGGAGAGGGATGTGAGTGATGTGGGTGCCGCGGGCAGCCTGCCTGCGGTCGAACGAATCTCGGTGCTGAGGACAGGCCAAATGAACCTGAAGTTGAAGCGTTTGAAGTCGACGGCGATGTTTACCTTCGTCGGCGGCGTGCTGATCATCAATCCTGCTTTTGCGCAGGATCCGCAACGCCCTCCCACCGGCCAGACCGCACAGACCACCGCGAGTCCGACCCGCACGGAAGCGACGGACCTCGACACGGTCAGCGTCACCGCGCTGCGCAGCAGCCTCAACCAGTCGATGGAAACCAAGCGCGAGGCCGCCGGCGTGGTCGACGCGATCAGTGCCGAGGACATCGGCAAGTTCCCCGACACCAACCTGGCCGAGTCGCTGCAGCGCATCACCGGCATCTCGATCGAGCGCCGTGACGGCGAGGGCGCGCAGGTCACGGCGCGCGGCTTCGGGCCGCAGTTCAACATGGTCACGCTCAACGGACGCCAGGTGCCCGGCGCCGATGCGTTCGGCGCGGCGGGGCAGGTGGCGATCGGCGGCGTCGACGGCGGCACGCGCGCGTTCAACTTCGCGCAGCTCGCGGCCGAGGCGATCAGCGGCATCGAGGTCTATAAGACCAGCCAGGCCCACGTGCCCAGTGGCGGCATCGGCGCGACGATCAACATTCTGACCGACCGGCCGTTCAACCATTCGGGCGTCGTCGCCAGCGCCGGTGCCAAGGTCGTCTCCGACCGCAGCCAGCCGTTCGAGAACGACCTGACGCCCGAGCTGTCGGGCATCTTCAGCTACACCAATCCCGACAAGACCTTCGGCGTCGGGCTGAGCACCAGCTACCAGAAGCGCAAGGGCGGCTCGGTGCAGGCCACCAACAACTACTGGAACATCCAGCCCTGGACGGGATCGATGCCGGGCACTCCGGCCGTGGTCAACGCGCCGGCGATCGGCGACCTCTACGCGCGCCCCAACGACCTGCGCTATGCGTTCTCGGAGTTCGAGCGCGAGCGCGTCAACGGCCAGGCCGTCGTGCAGTTCGCGCCGACCGACAGCGTGACGCTGACGCTGGACTACACCTATTCGACGAACGAGATCACCGAGAACCGCGGCGAGCAGGGCATGTGGTTGCAGAACAGCGACTACACCAATGTCGAGTTCGACACGTCCGGCGCGGTGGCCACGCCGACCTACATCCGCGAGATCGCCGGCACCAAGGACTTCGGACTCGAGCAGCAGCGCAGCATGCAGGAATACAAGCTCGGCTCGCTGGGCTTCAATGCGGTGTGGGATGTCAGCAACGATTTCCGCCTGAGCTTCGACGCGCACAACTCGAAGACCGAAAGCCGGCCCAACGATCCGCTGACCGGCGGCGGTTCGATCTTCATGAGCATCGCCGGCACCAACAACTGCACGACGGGTCCGCATTGCGGCGGCTCGTGGGTGCAGGAGATGTTCTTCAACAACGGCATGCCGGTGGGCACGCAGACCTGGTATCCCTCGACCGCGGACGCGATCGCGCGCACCAATGGTGTCGTCAATCCTGGCTTCGTGGCCGGCGAGATCGGAAGCCAGGTGCTGCGCGTCAATGCGCAGACCCAGGTCAGCGAAATCAAGCAGGGTCGGGTCGACGGCGAGTGGAGCTTCGACCAGGGGCGCTTCCAGTTTGGCGTGGACAGCAACAAGGTCACCACGCATCGCCTGCAGGCGGCGGAGGCCTATTCGACCCTCGGCGACTGGAGCGTGGCCAACGTCGATTCCGACGTGGCCGGCGGCCTGATGAACTTCCTGCAGCCGGTCAATATCGTCGGCCTGTTCGACGATTACTCGTTCAGCAGCTGGCCGGCCTGGCGCGGTGACGCCGGCGCGCTCGCGCAGTGGGCGGCGGGCCAGTACGGCGTCGGCCTGGGCGTGAGCCCGCAGAACGCGGCCGACAACCGCGTCGAGGAGAAAACCAACTCGGCCTACATGCAGCTGTCGCTCGAGGGCGAGCTCGGTGGCATGCGCACCAATACCCGCATCGGCGTGCGCTACGAGACCACCGACATCATCTCGACCTCGGTCATCGCCATTCCCGAGGCGATCGAGTGGCAGTCCAACAATGACTTCCGCATCGTGCTGTCCGACGAGTTGCAGCCCTTCAGCGAGCGCTCGAGCTACAGCTACATCCTGCCGAATCTCGATTTCAGTCTCGACTTCACCGACCAGCTGAAGGGGCGCGCCTCGTTCGGCAAGAGCATTGCGCGCGCGCCATACGGCAACCTGTATTCGGGCCCGGTGGCCCAACAGCCCACGGGCTCGGTGCTGCTGGATCCCTCGGTCCGCGCGCAAGGCAACTCGCAGAACCCGAGCCTCAGGCCGCTGGAATCGGACAATCTCGATCTGGCGCTGGAGTGGTACTTCGCCAATGCGAGTTACGTCTCGGCGACGTACTGGACGAAGTCGGTCAACAACTTCATCGGCAACACCATCGGCCAGGAGTCGCTGTACGGGCTGCGCGACCCGACCTCGGGCCCGGATGCCCAGGCCGCGCTGGCCTTCCTGCTGAGTCCGGCGTGCGCGGCGCAGGTGGGCGCGGCCAACGCGTCGGCGTGTTCCGGCAACGACACCTCGCTGTTCAGTGCGCTGGCCTTGCTGCGCAACGACCCGGCCGGTCTCGGCGCGTTCGACGGCACCGGCGCCCAGGCGCTCGCGCTAGAGGCGGCCTACGACCTCTACGGCAACGCCAACGACCCGCTGTACCAGTTCAACGTCAGCCAGCCGATCAACCAGAGCGCGGCCAAGCTGCGCGGCTGGGAGCTGGGCGGTCAGTACTTCTTCGGCGAAAGCGGGTTCGGCATCCTCGCCAACTACACGATCGTCAGCGGCGACGTCGGCTACAACAATGCGGGCGACCCGAACATCGACCAGTTCGCGCTGACCGGCCTCAGCGATACCGCCAATGCGGTCTTCATGTACGAGAAGTACGGCTGGACAGTGCGCCTGGCCTGGAACTGGCGCGACGAGTATCTGATCCTCGCCAACCAGGGCAACAGCAAGAATCCGTACTACGTTGAAGCCTACGACCAGTGGGACCTCAGCGTGAACTACGCGCTCAACCAGCACTGGTCGTTCGGGCTCGAGGCGATCAACCTGACCGGCGAGGACGTGCGCTGGCATGCCCGCACCGACCAGCAGATCGTCAAGTTGTCCGACCAGAGTCCGCGCTACATGCTGGGTGTGCGTTACCGGTTCTGACCGCGACCATGCCTCCCCCGGGGATGACGCCCGACGGGACCGCTGCAGCCGCAGCGGTCCCGTTTGACGTGGCGCGACGCGGTGCAGGACTGCACAGGTGGACCATGCCGGCGCGCCCGGTAGTATCTGGCACCAGCAGTCGTCTGCCGTCGTGGCGATGCTGCAGCCTGGAGGAGTGATGGCCCGCTACGAACTGCTCAACAACGTGGCACACAAGGATCTGCGCGTCGCCACCGGTTTCGACCCGCGCTTCGGCGACGACGTCGGCATGGTGCCGGCGTTTCCCAGTGAATATGCCGAGCTGCAGCGCGAGTATCCGATCTTCTTCCGCAAGGACACCGACGGGCAGTGGATGTCGGTGGCGCTGTTGGGATTCGAGCAGCACGAGAACCTGTTCCTGCGGGACGGCCGCTGGAATGCCGCCTATCTGCCGGGTGCCGCGGCGAAGGGGCCGTTCCTGATCGGTTTCCAGGAGCAGCGCATCGATGGAGAACTCCATCAGGCGCCGGTGATCCATGTCGATCTCGACCACCCGCGCGTCAACACCGTCGACGGGCAAGCGGTCTTCCTGCCGCAGGGCGGCAACAGCCCCTATCTGGACCACATCGCCGACGTGCTGCGCGGCATCCGCGACGGTACCGAGTTCGGCGCGGCGATGTTCGCCGCGTTCGATGCGTTGGGGCTGATCCAACCGGTGCAGCTGGCCGTCGAGCTCGACGCCCGGCATCGTGTCGACGTGCGCGGCCTCTACGGAATCGACCGGGACGCGCTGGCGGCGCTGGACGGACCGGCACTCGAGCGCCTCAACAGCGCGGGCTATCTGGAAGGTGCGTACCTGGTGCTGGCGTCGCTGCACAACGTGCGTCGCCTGATGGCGGAGAAACAACGCCGCCTGCGCGAGCAGGACGCGGCGCCGGTCGGCGACGGCGGCTGAGCCGTGGACGCGGTGCCGACGGCGATGCGCACCCTCGATGTCCCCGATGCGGAGACGCTCCCGCTCGACGCGCTGGTGTCGGGCGGTACGCCTGCGGTGCTCAAGGGCGTGGCACGCGACTGGGGTCTGGTGCAGGCCGGGCGGGACTCCGTCGCCGCCGCGATGTCCTACTTGCGCGGCTTCGACGCGGGCCGCGCGGTGCCGTATTCGCATGGCGCACCGGCGATCAACGGGCGTCCGTTCTACAACGACGACTGCACCGCGCTGAATTTCGAGGTCCGTCGCGGCGGGCTCGGCGAGGTGCTCGACGCGATTGCGCAGCATCTCGATGACGCACAGCCCCCGACGTACTACGTCGCCTCGTTGCCGATCGCCGGCGCCTTGCCGGGCTTCAGTGCCGACAACGATCTGGGCCTGGCCGAGCGCGGTGTCCAGGCGCCGCCGAGCATCTGGATCGGCAACCGGGTCGTCGCGTCCTGCCATTTCGATGCGCCGGAGAACCTGGCCGTCTGCGCCGTGGGCCGCCGGCGATTCACCGTGTTTCCGCCCGAGCAGATCGACAACCTCTACCCGGGTCCGCTGGAGCCGACACCAGGCGGCCAGGTGGTCAGCCTGGTCGACTTCGCGGCGCCTGATCTCGTGCGCTTTCCGCGCTTCCGCGACGCGCTGGCCACGGCGCAGACCGCGACCTTGGAACCGGGCGACGCGATCTTCATCCCCAGCATGTGGTGGCACCACGTGCGCAGCGAGGCGCCGTTCAACGTGCTGGTCAATTACTGGTGGCGGCGCTCGCCGGCCTTCCTGTCGTCGCCGCTGCCCGCGCTCCACCACGCCCTGTGGACGCTGCGCGACCTGCCCGAACGCGAGAAGCGCGCGTGGGCGCATGTGTTCGACTATTACGTCTTCGGGCCCGCGGGCCGCGCCGGCGCGCATCTGCCGGACGCCGCGCGCGATGTGCTGGGACCGATCGACGACACCCGGGCGCGCCGCATCCGCGCCATGCTGATCGGCTGGCTGAACCGCTGAGAGGAGCAGATACGACATGGACCACGCCGAGACACCACCCGGCACGATCCGCAAGGTGGTCATCGCCGGCGGCGGCACCGCGGGCTGGCTTGCCGCCTGCGCACTCGCGCACCAGTTCCGCGATCGCCTGGACATCACCCTGGTGGAATCGGAGCAGATCGGGACGGTCGGTGTCGGCGAGTCCACGGTGCCGCCGATCCGCAGCTTCCACCGCTTCCTGCAAATCGACGAGCAGGAATTCCTGCGCGCCGTCGCCGGCACGTTCAAGCTGTCGATCTCGTTCGAACACTGGCGTCGGCCCGGGGACCGTTACATCCATCCCTTCGGCATCACCGGGCACGGCACCTGGGCGGCCGGGTTCCATCACTTCTGGCTCGATGCCCAGCGCCGCGGGATGGCGTCCGAGCTCGGCGATTTCTGCCTGGAAACGCTCGCCTCGCGTGTCGACCGCTTCGCACTCGGCACCGATCCCCAGGTCAATTACGCCTACCACCTCGATGCCGGCCTCTACGCGAAATTCCTGCGCCGGATCGCCGAGCGGCACGGACTGACGCGGGTCGAAGGCAGGATCCGCGAGGTCACGCGCCACGCGCACAGCGGCGACGTGGAGGCCCTGGTGCTCGAGGACGGGAAGCGGCTCGAGGGCGACCTGTTCATCGACTGCACCGGCTTTCGTGGACTGCTGATCGAGCAGACCCTGCAGACCGGCTACGAGGACTGGAGCGAATGGCTGCCGAGCGACCGCGCCGTCGCCGTGCAGACCGAGTCGGATGGCGCCCCGGTGCCCTACACGCGCGCGATTGCCCACGAGGCGGGCTGGCGCTGGCACATCCCGCTGCAGCACCGCGTCGGCAACGGGCTGGTGTTCTCCAGCCGCTACATGTCCGACGACGAAGCGCACGCGAAACTGCTGCACGACGTCGGCGCACGGCCCTTGAAGGATCCGTGGCTGGTGCCGTTCCGGACCGGCCGCCGGCGCAAGGCCTGGAACGGCAACGTGGTGTCGCTGGGCCTGGCCAGCGGCTTCATCGAGCCACTGGAATCGACCAGCCTGCACCTGACGATCAGCGCGGTCGTGCGCCTGGTCCAGCTGTTTCCGTTCGACGGCATCGCGCCGGCGCTGGTGGAGCGCTTCAACGACGTCAGTCGCGAGGAAATGGAGCACGTGCGGGATTTCATCGTCCTGCACTACCACGCGACCCGGCGCGAGGAGCCAATGTGGGTGGCATGTCGCGAGATGGCGCTGCCGCCCTCGCTGGACATCCGCCTGCGTGCCTGGAGCGAGCGCGCGCATGCCTGGCAGAACGCCGACGAGCTGTTCCGGGTCGACTCCTGGACGCACGTGCTGCTGGGGCAGGGCGTCGCGCCCGGACCGCCGCACCCGCTGGCGCGCGCGCTCGGCGACGACGATCTGCAGCGCCTGCTCGCCGGCATCCGCGCGCCCATCGAACGCGCGGTCGGCCAGATGCCGTCGCAGCAGGGCTTCATCGAGCGCTACTGCAAGGCGGGAACCGAGGTGTGGGCCCGCACGCCGTCGCATTAGACGGCGCCGTACGGCGTGACCTGTCCCGGTGCGCGTCCGAGGGGTACCCGCGCCGTCCCGATGTCCACACGGCTGGCGGGTGCGCGACAGGCCCACGCGTCAGACGCATCGGCGCGCTGCCGCCCGACCGGATGCACGCGTGCGTTCGGAGTATGGTCGGTGTGGGCGCGACGCCGCCCGCAGGGCATACCTGCGCGCTTGAACCCGAGGTGGTCCGATGCCGTTGCAGATGTTGAGGCCCGCGCTGGCGCTGATGCCGATGTCCGACCGGGAGGATCCCGGTGAGCGGTTCACCCGCGCCCTCGTGACCCTCACGCGAACGGTCTGGAGCCCGGACTGCACGTTCGAAACCGCCATTGCGGCGATCTGCGAGACCGCGGCGGAGGCGCTGCGCATCGAGCGGGTCAGCGTGTGGCGCTACGAGGCGGGTGATTCCCGCCTGCGTTGCCTGCACGCCTACGACGCGATGTCGGACATGCACGCGCCGCCGGACACGCTGGAGATCCTGCCGCTGGACGAGGACGACTACATCGCGTCGCTGGGCGAGGCGCGCACGCTGGAGCTCGCCGAGCTCGAGGCCGCCAGCGGGCTGGCCCGGTCCCATTCGGCGCTGCGCGACTATCTGCAGCGTCACCGCGTGCAGGGTCTGCTGGATGCACCGGCGTTCGTCGGCGGCGAACTGCAGGGCGTGATCTGCCACGAGAGCGTGCTCGGCCCCCGGGCGTGGTCGCGCGCGGACGCCACGTTCGCCGCGAGCATGGGCGATTACGTCGCGATGGCCTTCGAGATCGCGCGACGGCGCCGGGCCGAGGCCGAGGTGGAACACCTGCGCCTGCACGACGTCGCGACCGGGCTGCCCAACCGCGCCTACATGACCGAGCTCGTGCGTCAGCGCCTGCTCGCCATGCCGCATCGCAGCGGCGAGGTGGTCGCCGTGCTGCACGTGCAGCTGGACATGGGCGTCGGCGTCGCCTGGTCGGCCGAGGCGCCGAGTGTGGATGCGGTCCTTGGCCACATCGGCCAGCGCCTGCGTGCTGTCGCGGGACCGGGCGTCGAGCTCGCGCGCACCGGGACCGAAGGCTTCGGCCTGATCGTCGGCAGCCGGCCCGGAACACCGACCGTCATCCGCCTCGCCGAAGGCATCGTGGCTGCGTTCGAGGCGATGGACTGGCAGCACGTCGATTTGGAACCCAGCATCGCCATCGGCATCGCGTTGGCCGATCCCGGTGAGGCCAACGATGCGCCGACGCTGCTGCGCCAGGCCGAGGAAGCCGCCACGCAGGCCGGCGCCGGTGAGCGTTCGGGGTACGCGGTTTACGACTCGGCACTTCATGTCGCGCTGGTCGAGGCCCTGCGCACCGAGCGTGCGTTGCGTGAGGGGTTCGCCCGGGGTGAGTTCGAGTTGCACTACCAGCCCGAGTACGACGCGCGCACGCAGCGCTGGACCGCCGCCGAGGCCCTGCTGCGCTGGCGGGTCGATGGCCGGCTCATCCCCGCGGGCGATTTCATCGGCGTGCTGGAGCCGTCACGCTCGATGCTCGCGGTGGGCGGCTGGGTGCTGGCCCAGGCCTGCCGGGATGCGGCCTACTGGCCACCGAACGCGCAAGGCGAGGTGCTGGCGGTACGGGTGAACGTGTCGGCGCGGCAGTTCGACGAACCCGGCCTGGTGGACGCGATCCGCGCGGCGCTCGCCGCTTCAGGCCTCGACGCTGCGCGGCTGAGCCTCGAGCTCACCGAGACCACGTTGATGCGCGATGTCGACGTCGCACACGAAACCCTGTGCGCGGTGCGCGCGCTCGGCGTGCATGTGGCGATCGATGACTTCGGGATCGGCTACGCGTCCCTGGTCTACCTCAAGCGCCTGCCGATCGATGCATTGAAGATCGACCGCAGCTTCGTCCAGGGACTACCGCGCGACGCCGGCGACACGGCCATCATCCAGGCGATCGTCAGTCTGGCAGCGGCGTTCGGGATCGACGTGGTGGCCGAAGGCGTGGAAACCGAGGCCCAGCAGGATGCGCTGCTCGCTGCCGGCGTGCACCGGATGCAGGGCTGGCTCTACAGCCGCGCGCTCAGCCACGCCGCGCTGTGCACGGCGCTTCGTAGCCGTGACCGTTGAGCCAGACCTAGGCCGACGGACGGCCCGCCGTCAGCGCAGGTCGGCACGCCGTGACCGGCCCTTGACCGCGTACATGTCGCGGTCGGCGTGCGCGATCAGCGCGGCGGCGTCCTGGCCGTCTCCGGGAAAGCAGGCGACGCCGACGCTGGCATCGAGCTGGAACGGGCGTCCGGCCAGGCTGTAGACCGGGCGCAGCTGAGCGCGCAGGGCGTCGGCGATCCGGCGCGCGGCGTCGGGACTGCGGCAGCCGGGCAGAAGGATCACGAACTCGTCGCCGCCCACACGTGCGGCCACGTCGCCGTGGCGCAGGGCCTGGGTCAGTCGCGTCGCCACGTCCTGCAGCAGCCGGTCGCCGGCGTCGTGTCCGCCCTCGTCGTTGGCGGCCTTGAAACCATCGAGGTCGACGTAGAGCAGGGCCAGGCCGTCACCGCCGGCCCGGGCGTCGGCCAGGGCCTGCTCCAGCGCCTGCTGCAGGGTGTGGCGGTTGGGAAGTCCGGTCAGCGGATCGTGCCGGGCGAGATGCTCGAGCTCACGCTCCACGCGTCGCAGCTCGGTGATCTCACGGCCGACGCCGATACGCACGCGGTACTCGGGATGCCAGCGGGCGGCCCATTGCATGTCGACCACATGCCCGTCTTTATGGAGGTAGCGGTTGCGGAAATGGCGCTGGATCGCGCCATCGGTCACCCGTGCGGCCTGCTGCTCGGTATCGTCGCGATCCTCGGGATGGACGAACTCGAAGGCCTGCCGTCCAAGCACGTCCGCTGCGCGGTAGCCGAGGATGCGCTCGAAGCTGGCACTGACGAACAGATAGCGTGCGTGCTCGTCGACCACACAGACGGCATCGGGAAGAAGATCGAGCACATCGACGAGCGGGGGCAGGGTGGACGTCATGGTGTGAGCGGACGGACGGGTGGACCGGAAGCGGCGCCCAGCTTGCCAGAACCGACCCGGGATACGGAGCACGGCGTGGGGCCGGCAATCGGGAGGCTGCCGCGGGCCCTCAACGCCGGAACCAGCTGTGCAGCCGCGCGAGCAGGCGTTCGACATCGGTGAGCGCGGCCCGTTCGTCGCGCACGCGCACGGCCTCGGCGGGCACGTCGGTGCTGATGTCGTCGACGCCCAGGTCCATGTAGCGCGCCATGCGCACCGGGTCGTTCACCGTCCACGCCTGCAGCGTGTAGCCGCGGCGGCGGGCATCGGCCACTGCGCGCAGGTCCAGTTGCAGGTGATTGAGGCCCAGCATGTCGAAATCGGTCCGGCGTGCGGTGCCCGGCAGGGCGGCATTGGCGAACAGCGCCAGGCGCGCACCGGGGGCGGCGTCACGGGCGGCGCGCACGAGGTCCGGGGACAGCGAGGCCAGCATGACGGCGTCCTGATGACCGCCGCGCTCGACCTCCTCCAGCACGGCCGCGAGCAGTGCGTCCGCGTTGTCGGCGTCGGGCTTGAGTTCCACCAGCGCCAGCGCGCGGCGGTCGATGAACGCCAGCGCCTCGCCGAGTGTGGTGATGCGCTGGTCGGCGAACGCGGGATCGAACCAGCTGCCGACGTCGATGCCACGCATCGCCGACAGGGGGGTGTCCACAACCGCGCGTGCATCGCCGGCCATGCGCCGGAAATCGCTGTCGTGGAACACCACCACGGCGCCGTCCGCGCTCAGCCGCACGTCGAATTCGATCGCGTCGGCGCGTGCGTCGATCGCTGCCTGGAATGCCGCGAGCGTGTTCTCCGGGGCCACCGTCGATGCGCCGCGATGCGCGGTGACGGTGACCTCGTTGCGCAGGTTCATGCTGACCACGGCCAGCGTGGCCTGCACCAGCGCGAGCGCCAGGAACGCCGTTTCCGCGCCCCAGACGAAGCGGCCCGGACGCGTAGGCACGGCCTCCACCGCGTGCCGCCTGCGCGTGCCGCCGAGGCGCAAGTACAGGGCACGCACCAGCAACGCGTTCAAGGTGGTGCCGAGGAACAGCGCGCCGAGGGCGGAGGCGGCATACAGCGTGAGGTAGACCACCATGCCGGCGCTGACCAGCAGCCGGTGCGCGGGCAGCCAGTCGAGCATCGGCGTCGCGGCGCGATCGTAGAGCTCGGTCACCAGCAGCGGCAGTGCCGCCACCGTCAGCGCGACACCGACGACCAGGATCGCGATGCGCAGATGCCGGCCCCTGGTGAGCCGGCGGCTGCGGACGAGCGCTGCCACTGGCGCCAGTCCTTCGAGCACCAGGGCGGGCGTCGCCAGCAGCCAGCGGAAATACAGGGTCGCGTGCAGGAACAGGCCCACGGCGAGCACCGGCGCGAACCCGCCGATGAACCACCACAGTGCTGCCGGGCGTGCGCTCAGCACGTAATAGGGATCGAAGCCGCCGAGCAGTGCCTGGTACAGCAGGCCGCCGGTCACCAGCCACGGCAGCGCCAGCACGGCATGCGCCGCGACCTGCATCGCCGCGAGCACCGCGAGCGGGCCGGCGCGGCGCAGCATGCCGAGCAGCGCCGCAGCGGCAGTGCGGTAGCGGCACCCGTGACTGGCCGAGACCAGCAGCATGCCGGTCTGCTGCAGCATCACGACGAACCAGGCGAACGCGCCGGCCAGCATCAGCCAGCCCAGCGCCAGGGCGATGCCGGCGACGCCGTCGAACTCGCCCGCCAGCGGCCGCTCGATCCAGTGCAGCAGTGCCGCCAGCGACCAGGTGGTCAGCGGCGCGGTCGCCACTGTGGCGAAGACGGTGAACAGCAGATACCAGGCCAGCATCGGCCGCAGATGCCGCCGCAGGTCACGGCGCATGTCGTGGACGAGCACGCCGCGCAGCAGCATGCCGTCGTCCATCGGCGGGGGCGCCGGCGTACGGTTGTCGTCGAGGGCCAGGCCGGCGTCGTGTGGCATCGGATCAGTGTAGGCAGGACGGCCGCCGCGGGGCGCGGGGCGCGGGGCCGCGGCCGGTGGCCTTCAGGTGCGGCGGGCAGGTGCCGGACATGCGCCGGCACTGGCCCCGGGATGGGCGGCGCCGTCAGACGTGTGCGCCTGCAGCGACCGCCACCGCTTGCATCGTCGCGCGATTTCAGTAGCCGCGCTGCTTCTCGATGCGTGAATCCAGCAGCGTCTTGAGCTTGTCGCAGGCGCCGCGGATCGCCTTCTCGACGTTCTGATCGTCGTGCTTGGCACCGATCGGCTCATCGTTCTGCAGCCGCGCCTCGAGCGCGCAGCGCTTGTCGTCCGGACCGCCCTTGGTGGAATTGCTGTCCGACAAGAACACCTCGAGACGGCTCAGGCGCGGGAAGAAGCGCCCCAGGTGCTGCTCCAGCATGGCGTTGACGCGGGCTTCGAGCGCATCGTTGCCGTCGATATGGTTGTCGGTGTTGAACTGGATCTTCAATGCTTCACTCCTGGTCTGCGGAACGCGGACGTCGATGGCCCAGCGTACCCGTGAGCACCGCAGGGCCTGCGTGAAGTGCCGCCCGCGGCGGGCGTGCTGCAGACGTCCCGTCCGCCGCGCGACGCGCATCCCGCGTGGTCGTCACGCGGGCGCCGTGTTCAACGCGCGGTACCGCGCGGCATCACGACCCGGCACGCGTCTCGATCAGCGTGCGCAGGGCGCGGATCTCGTCGCGGAGCGCCCGCACTTCGAGGTGCACGTCGGCTTCGATGTGGTCCTGGGTACGATCCAGCGCGTCGAGCGTATCGGCGTGCTCGGCCTCGGACACCGTCTGCATCGCGTCGACGATAACGCCGATGAACAGATTGAGCATGGTGAACGTGGCGATGAGGATGAAGGGAATGAAGAACGCCCAGGCGTACGGGAACTCCTCCATCACCGGCCGCGAAATGCCCATCGACCAGCTTTCCAGCGTCATGATCTGGAACAACGAGTAGAACGAGCGCCCGAGATTGCCGAACCAGTCCGGGAAGACCGGGCCGAACAGATTGGTCGCGATCACCGCGCAGACGTAATAGATCAGCACCAGCACCAGGCCGATCGACAGCAGGCCCGGCACGGCGCCGAGCAGCGCGCCGACCACGCGGCGCATCGACGGCACGATGGTCAGCACCCGGAGGACGCGCAACACGCGCAACGCGCGCAGCACCGAGAACGGGCCGGTGGCCGGGACCAGCGCGATGGCGACCACGGCGAAGTCGAACAGGCTCCAGGGATCGCGGAAGAATTGCGCGCGGTGCACGAACAGCCGGATCGCGATCTCGGCCACGAAGACCGCGAGGATCGCCTTGTCCGCGAGGCGGATGAAATCGCCGGCCGCCGCCATGATCGTCGGCGAGGTCTCCATGCCGAGCAGGATGGCGTTGACGACGATCAGCACGAGCACACCGGCCTGCACGCGCGGGTGCGTGATGAACTGCTGCAGCCGGCCACGCAGGCCGCGGTGGTCGGGAAGGCGGGTGTCGCGCATGGGGTCTCCGGAACGGTGGCGGCGCTCGCGGCCGGCGGCGG
This sequence comes from Luteimonas sp. WGS1318, assembly GCF_043187535.1. Taxonomy (GTDB): domain Bacteria; phylum Pseudomonadota; class Gammaproteobacteria; order Xanthomonadales; family Xanthomonadaceae; genus Luteimonas. The sequence continues at coordinate 2,092,619 of NZ_CP171131.1, read as the reverse complement.
GTGCGGATCCGTCGCGCAGTGGCGCGCGTAACCGCGCATGGTAGCGGGCGCCGGCCTGCCGCGCAGCCGTTCGGACGCTTGCTGGGGCGGACTGGCGAGCGGGGCCGACGGCATTCGCGTGTCGAACGCCTTGCACCTGGCGCGACATGGCGTTGGCTGCCGTGCTCGCCGCGCGGCAAGCCTCGTGCGGTGCCCCCGACGATGTCGGGCGCGCGTGTTGTACCGGGTATGCGCCCGTCGCGGCCGGTGAGGGACGGCGATGCGCCCCGGCGTGTCTAGGCGTCGCGCCGCCAGGCCGCGTAGCGGCGCCGCCAGCTGGTGGCCAGCGCCCGGGGCGGCTCGGCGAAGAGGCGGGCGCCGAGCGTGTCCGCGCGTCCAGCCAGCGTGCGTTGCCGCGCGTCGATGCACACGGTGAGTGCGTCCAGCGCGGCCGGGTCCGCGTCGGGCAGGGTGCGGAGCCGCGCGGCGAGCACGGCGAGGTCGTGATGCAGGCCCAGCGTCTCGCCCAGCGCATCGGCGCAGCGGCGTTGGGCGCGCATCGGCCCCGGCCAGACCGGTTCGAACAGGCGCAGGTGGAACGCGTGATCCTTGCAGCGCTTGCGCCAGGTATGGAACGCCTCGTCGTCGTCGCTGCGGCGGGCCGCGCGCATGGCCTTGCGCCCGCGGCGGTAAGCGGTCTTCAGGCCGTCCTCGAACGCGGCGAAACCGTCGTGGGCCAGGCGCCAACGGTCGATGTCCGGCAGCGTCGCGTCGAGCGCGTCGCGCGCGTCCCGCAACAGCGCATCGGGATCGTGCGACGCCTCGACGTCCGTGCGATGCCGATCGAGCCCGGGGCGCAGCGACGCGAAGAGGGCGGCCTCGTCGGTGCGGCAGGACTTCGCCAGTTGCTCGAATGTTTCGATCAGCACGTCCGCATCGCGGAGCGGGCCGAGCGGGGCGGCGATCGCGCGGAATGCGGCGTTGCCGGCCGGATCATCGGCGAGCGCCGGACGCACCAGGCGCAGCAGGCCGCGCACCTTCTTGCAGCGCTTGCGCACCGCATGGATCGTGGTAGACGCGTCGCCCGCGCCGTCGTCGATGCACGCCAACGCAGCGTTGATCTGCTCGCGTGCGATGCGGCGCAGTGCATGACCGGCGGTCCTGTCCCGGTGTCTGATCCGATAGGCCATCAGCGCGCTCCGCCGCAGGGGATGCGGTGTTCCGCAGTGTGCGCGCCGGGATGGACGCGCGTGCACCCGGGCTGGCTGGCCGTCGATCCGGCAGTCCGCCCGGCGCCACGGCGCCCGCGGCGCGTGTTCGCCGTGACAGCGTTCGAATATAGAGCGCGGAGGCCGAGGCCCGAGTCGAGACGCTGCATGCGGATCGGCATCGGCTTCAGTCGAACTCGACGACGAGCGCCTGCGGCGCGGCCAACGTGTCGTCGCGAAGATGTCGGATGTCGCAGTCGTTCGAGCGCGTCCGGCGGCCGTCCGCGTCGGTGAAGGCGATCGTCCCGATCGCGGCGGCGGTATCGCCCCCGGTGATGACGCGGTCGACCTCGACCCCCGGGGTGCGCACGTAGGTCGCTGCCATGACGTCGCGGGCGGCTGTCGTGCCGACGCGGGTTCGACCGCCGACGAAGCGCGATGCGACGTCGCCGGGGCCGTGGGCGACACCATCTGCGCGGTCGCCGCCCGCTACGGCGGCGTTCGGCTGTTGCAGGACGGCGGTATTGCGATCCGACATGGGCGCCTCCTGGGAGTGGCGGTCAATCCGGTCGCGGCGCGTGTGGAGCCGAATCCAGCCGGCATGTGCGCTGCGTCGACGCATGATCGGGTGCGGGGTGTTGCGATCCTGTCATGCGGCCGTGGCGATGACGCGCGTGTGCACTGTGTGCCGGGTGCGCTGGATGGTGTCTTGGTGTCCAGAACGCCGCGACGCGCGTCTGCTCGCGTTGCATCGAGACAGCGCGCAGTCGTGCCAGAACCGCACGCCGGGCCCGATGCCGCGGTGCGTCTGCAGGGTCGGTGACGCGCGCGTGCCCCGGATGCCGCCGCGCGTTCACGGCAGCGGATGCCACACTGCGTTGCGGCGATTCGAACGGGTGCGCCGCATCCCGTCGTCTACACATACGCGAAGGAGATCCTTGATGTCGACCGCACACCCGATGCAATGCCGCCGATGACGGAGACACCGATCCGTCCGTCCGCCGGCGTGCTCGAAGGCACGTGGCGTCTGCTGTCCTATGCGGTCGAGGTCAAGGCCACCGGCGCGCTGTTTCCGCCGATGGGCGAAGCGCCCTCGGGCTACGTGATCTTCAGTGCCGAGGGCCGCGTCTGGTTCATGCTCACGGGCGAAGGCCGGGAGCCCGCTGCGTCCGATCAGGGCTTGGCCCGCCTGCTGGAAACGGTGATCGCCTATACGGGGCGCTACTGGATCGAAGGCGAGACCTGGGTGACCGCGGTGGACGTGGCCTGGAACCCGGCCTGGGTGGGCACCGAGCAGCGGCGGCACTTCGTGCTCGAAGGTGACCGGCTGCAGGTGATGACGCCCTGGCGCGTGATGCCCAACTGGGCCGACAAGGGCGAGACGCGGAGCATCGTCACCTTCGAGCGTGACGGGGCGGGGTGAGTGGGGTTTCGGGGTTCTGCGCAGCGGACCGTTCGCCGGACCGCGAGTTTCAAGGTCATCGGAAGGTCGACACGGCGGTGTTTGCAGCGCGCGTTCAACGGGAGCTAGGGGAAAGCGCCTTCGCGCGCGAGCGCGCTCCTACAACGGCGCGCGTGATTCGTGAGGCCGGAACACGGTGGGCTGCCGCGGTATGCAGGCGCGCGCTCACGCGCGAACGGGTCCGTTCGCAGCCACGCCCGCACCCGGTCCATCCTCCCGAAACGAACCCCGCGCGTGATCAATCCCCGCGCACGAACGCATCGGGAATTTCATAGCGCTCACCGTCGAGCGTCGCAATCGTCGTGTCGCCGTCGCGCCGGGAGCCGCTCGTCATGGCCGCGGTGCCGTCGGCCTGGGCCGCGCCGAATGCCAGGAAGCGGCCGTCCGGTCCGAAGAAGATGACGCGCGTGGCGCCGTCGGGCAGGGTCACCTCGATCGCGGTGCCGGTTTCCGGGTCGCGGGTCGCGCCGGCCTTGCACAGCCCCGCTGCCGCGCCCTTGTAGCCCGAGCAGCGGAGCTCCGCGGTGGCGTGGTACGGGGTGCCGGCCACCCGCGCGTCGCCCTGTCCATCGCCGTCGCCCGGGCGCGCCATCGCGTCGGGCACGGACACCAGGGTCACGCTTTCGAGCGTCGCGACGATGAGACCGCCCAGGCGCGCGGCATCCTCGGGCGACTGGCAGCCGACGAGGGCGGCGCTGTCGTCGAGAAGATTCACGGTCGCGGCGCTCTCACCGATGCGGCGGCAGGGATCGCCGGGGTTCGGGAACCCCTCGCCGAAGACGGGCAGCTCGGCGGGCCAGCCCGGGTCGGCCTCTATTGCGGAGGCGGGCGGCGGGGCGTTGGCCGCGGCGGAATCCGCCGGCGCAGGGCTCGGGCGGCAACCGGTCAGGGACACGACGAGGACGACGGACAGCAAGGCGGCATGGCGAATGCGGTGCATGGCACGGGCTCCGGTCGAGGCCGCTCGCGGCGGCTGCCACCCCATGGTGCGCGCCTTTTTCGCGCGGCTCCAGTGGCGGGGCAGGCGCGAAGTCCGGGGGGCGGTACCTGGACCGGCGCCGGTGTCCACCGGGAACGGAGTGCCGCGAGATGTGTACCGGGTCACCGGATCTGCAACCCGGCCGATCCGTCGTGTCGGTTCCGCGCCTCGCCGCGCCGAGAGCGCCCGTCCAGCCAGCCCGGCGGGCCCGACCGGTACACTGCGCTCCCCCCGTCCAGTCCCGGATCCATGATCAACAACGACGTCCTGCGCAGCATCCGCTACATGCTCGACCTGAGCGACCAGAAGGTCGTCGATCTCGCCCATCTGGCAGATCCGGCCTTTGCCCTCGACAAGGACGACGTGCGGCCGCTGCTGCTGCGCGAGGACGAGCCGGGCTACGTGGCCTGCAGCGACAGCGTGCTCGCCCACGTCCTCGACGGCCTGATCGTGCACCGGCGCGGCCGCGACGAGCGCCAGCCGGTGCGGCCGGTCGAAGCGCGCATCAGCAACAACGTGGTGCTGAAGAAGCTGCGGGTCGCATTCGAACTGACCGACGTCGACATGCACCAGATTTTCGTCGACGCCGGCTTCCCGGTGTCGAAGCCGGAACTCTCGGCCCTGTTCCGCCAGGCCGGCCACCGCAACTTCCGCCCCTGCGGCGACCAGCTGCTGCGCAACTTCCTCAAGGGCCTCACGCTGCGCGTGCGCGGCAGCTGAGGCGGCGCGGCTCAGCGCTGGTCGAGCGCGTGGTGGATGAGCACCACGCATTGCGATGCGAACAGCATCGTCGGGCCCAGAGTGATCTTCTTTGCGCCCAGCCGTTCGAGGCCGGGGATCGTCTTCTTGGGCATCGGGATGTGGTCGGTCAGCAGGAAGCAGGGGGCGTCGGCGAAGCTCTGTTCGCCGATCGGCGTGCCCTTGCGGTCCATCAGGAACAGCTGATGGTCGACGGCCAGCGTCTGCACAAGGCGTTCGAAGCTGGTGGTGCGCACGGTGACGCCGGCTTCGACCGGACGTTCCTCGTCCTTGCCCATGCCCCGTGAGGCATCCAGGCCGCGCGCCACCTTGCCGAGCAGCGTGCGCTCGTCGAAGCCGCCGATGTCGTGCATGGCGTTGACCTCGAACCGCAGCGTGCGCGAGAAATCCCGGGTGCTTTCCAGCACCAGGTAGACCACCACGTCGGGCCGATGCGCCTGGGCCACGAAGAACGCGTTCATCAGCGTGTGCGCGAGGATTTCGGTGTGCGCATCGCCGCCGACCGACGCGAGCAGGACCTGGCTGTCGGTCGGGGCCGCCCGGGCGCGGAGAACGAAGGTTCGCATGGAGCTCCTGGAGGTCGATGTCTCGCGGTCACGTGACGCGATGGGGCCGGTGCACATTGTCCCTGCAAACACGCGGTGGTGCGATCGGTGCCGACGCGCGCCCTCGGCGGTGCACGGCCGTGCGAGGCGCGAAGTGCAGCGCGTACGGCGCAACGGGCAGTGATCGTGCCGATACCGCGGGCGACGTGTGATGCCAAGACACCGGGACGCCCGGTTACACGCGCGCCGCACCCCGTGGCCGACTCGCGATGCCGGGTTTACCGCCGGCATGGATGATGGCCGGCGGGCGTGCATCGCGACGCGCCGATTCGCGTCCAAGCCTTCGCCGGTGTCCGTGCGCACCGGTCGTCACCATCAGGAGCGTTGACATGCGCCGGCATCTGTCCGCACAGGATCTGGAATTCACCGTGGAGCCGCGCGACGAAGCCGCGCTGTTCAAGTGGTGTCTCGCCAGCATGCTGTTCGGCCACCGCATCTCCCAGGCGATCGCGGCGCGCACCTGGCGGGTGCTCGTCGAACACGGCTGTGACACGCCCCAGGCACTGGCCGGCTGCCGGCATGCCGCGCTGGTACGGATGCTCGGCGAAGGCGGTTACCGGCGCTACGACGAATCCACCGCACGCCGGCTGTCGCTGCTGGGCCGCACGCTGATCGACGACTACGGCGGCCGGATTCTGGGCATCGCCGATGCCGCCGACGACCGCGCCGATTTCGAGCGCAGGCTGCTCGCGTTCAAGGGCGTCGGGCCGGTCACGCTGCGCATCTTCATGCGCGAGGCCGGGCCCGCCGTGTTCGGCGCCGACTGAGGGCCGGCCGCGCCGCCGCGTCGCGGGGCGATCAGCGCCGTTCGGCCTGCCAGGCCGCGCGCGCGTCAGCGTCGTGGAAGGTCCACGCGACGAACCGGCTCTGCTTGCTGCCTTGGCCCATCGCGACTTCGCGTACCTCGATCGCACCGGCCTGGCGCAACTGCCGGCGCAGGCCCGACAGATGCTCCGCGCGCGCGACGAGGCTGCTGAACCACAGCACGCGGTCGTCGACGTCGGCGCTCTCGCGCACCATCCGGCGCAGGAATTCCGCTTCGCCGCCCGGACACCAGAGCTCGTGGGCGTGCCCGCCGAAGTTCGCTGCGGGCGGGGCGGCGCGGCCACGCGGGGCCGAGGCCGCGGCGCCGAGCTGACGCCGCTTGCGGTCGTGCACGCGTGCGGCGTCGCCGGCCGAGGCATGGAACGGCGGGTTGCACAGCGTCAGATCGAAGCGGTCGTCCTCGCCGACGATCCCCTCGAAGATGTGCTGGCGTCGTGCCTGCCGACGCAGCGTGATCGCGCGCTCGAGGCGGTTCGACGCGATGATCGCCGAGGCGACCTGGAGCGAGGTCGCGTCGATGTCCGCCCCGACGAAGCGCCAGCCGTACTCGGCATGGCCCAGCAGCGGATAGATGACGCTGGCACCGACGCCGACATCCAGCACGCGGACCGACAGACCACGCGGGATGTGGCCGTCGCCGGTGTCGGCCAGCAGATCCGCCAGGCCGTGCAGGTAGTCGGCACGGCCGGGGATCGGCGGACACAAGGCGCCGTCGGGCAGGTCCCAGTGGGCGATGCCGTAATCGGCGCGGAGAATGGCGCGGTTGAGTTCGCGCACCGCTGCCGGGTCGTGGAAATCGACGCTGGCCTCGCCGCGCGGCGTCGTCACCAGGTGCGTCGACAGCGCCGAGCTGGCCCGGACCAGGCGATCGAAGTCGTAGCGGCCCTGGTGGCGGTTGCGTGGATGCAGCGTCGGCCGCGCCACTGGTCGCCGTGCGGGCGCGCTGTCGTCTGGGGGCTGTGTAGGCGTCATGGGCAATGCGTGGATCGGAACGTGGTCGGACGGTGCAGGGAGGCATCACGCGCCGTGCGCCGAACGGGCGCGCCGGCCTGTGGACGCTAGTCCTCGTCCTGCTCGTCGCGCCCCTGCTGGCGGATGAGCGCGAGCTCGCGCGCGTCATTGATCGCGTCGCGCACGCCGTCGAGGTCGATGGTGCGCGCATCGAAGGTGAAGCGTCCGGTGAGCTCGGTATCGGGCCGCAACTCGCCCAGCTCGAACAGGGCCCACATCTCCTCGCCGTACCAGGTGTCGAGCAGCTCCGGGGCCCAGCGGCCGAGCGTCGCGGTGAGGTTGTTGACGTCGCGCAGCAGCATCGTGCGCGCGGCATTGTTGCCGCCGGCGCTGACCACCTGCGGAAAGTCGATGACCACCGGGCCGTCGGGCGCCACAAGTACGTTGTAGGCCGACAGATCTCCGTGGATCAGACCGCAGCACAGCATGCGCACCACGTCTCGCACCAGCGCGGCGTGGAATTCGCGCGCCTGCTCCTCGCCCAGTTCCACTTCGCCCAGGCGCGGCGCCGAGTAACCGTCCGCGTCGGTGACCAGTTCCATCACCAGCACGCCGTGAAAGAAACCGTAGGGCTCGGGCACGCGCACGCCGGCCTCGCGCAGCTGGTACAGCGCGTCGACCTCGGCGTTCTTCCACTCCGCTTCCTGCTGCCGGCGGCCGTAGCGGCTGCCGGTCGCCACCGCGCGCGCCTCGCGGCTGCCGCGCGACTTGCGGCCTTCCTGGTACTGCACGCGCTTCTGGAAGCTGCGCTGTGCCATGTCCTTGTAGACCTTGGCGCAGCGCACGTCGTCGCCGCAGCGCACGACGTAGACCGCCGCTTCCTTGCCGCTCTTGAGCGGGCGCATCACTTCGTCGATGACGCCTTCGTCGATCAGGGTCAGCAGGCTTGCAGGAGTCTTCACGGAATCCGGGATCTGGGCGCGGGTACCGCGCAGGGGGCGTGCAGTGTCGCCCAAAGCGGCGTCACGCGCTCGCCCGGGGTGGTCGGGACGCGGTCGCAACCGACGTGGTGGGGCGGGCGTCGGTTGGAAAAATGCGGGCAAGTCCGTAAGGTCGCCGCCTCTGGAGCGAGGAGTGGCCTGCGTGCGGAACGGATGCGGTGGGGGAGGCCGGACACGGTGTGCTGTCTGGGCGGTCGTAGTGCTGTGCGCGCTGCTGCTGGAGTCGGGCGTCGCGTTCGCCCAGGCCCGGCCGATCACCGCGTACCGCGGCACGATCGGCGAGACGGCGGTCGACGTGATGCTGATCCACGACTGGCAGCTCGACGGCATGAGTGGCTACCTGGTCGCGGCCGGCGGCGGGCCGGTCCCGCTGGAGAAGACGCCCTATCGCGACGACGCGCCGCTGCTGCTCAACGTGATGGACGACCCCAGGCTGCCGGCGCGCACGCTTGCGCTGCAGCCGTTCGCAGTGGGTGCGCGGACCGTGACCGGCCGCGCGATCGATCTGCGCAGCCGCGCCCAGCAACCGCTCCGCCTGGAGCGAGTGACGCTGTTTTCGAGCGATCCACGCATCGCCTATGACGGCGAATTGCTGCAGGCGAGCGCGGATGCGCGCTTCCAGTTCCGGGTACGCGCCCGCAAGGCGGTCGGCGGACATTCCGGTCGCGTCGATCGCATCACCGTGCTCGATCGCGCCACCGGGACGGCGGTGCAGGTGCTGGATGGGCTGGACCTGGTCTTTTTCGGCGGCGAGACCCTGAAGTTCGCCGACGTCAACGGCGACGGCGTGCTGGATTTTTCGGTGACGCCGGTGCGGCCGGACGATCCCACGCGCGGGTCGGAACATGCGCACCACTACGTCCACCAGGCGTCGGGCGGTTACGTCCGCGATACGGCGCTGGACGCGCTGGCCGTCGAGGGCGTGCTGCGTTTCGACGGCCAGGGACGCGTGAGCCTGCGGCCGCAGCGCGGCATCGACTATCGCGCCGGCACGATCGAGTGGCGGCACTACCGTTACGTCACACCGACGCAGCTCGAGTTCGTGATGCGCAGCGAGGAGCGGTTCTGATGGCGCGGCAATGGATGATCTCCGCTGCCCTGGCGGCGGGCGCGATGCTGCTGTGCGCATGGTCGCCGGCGGCGGCCTCGCATGCGATCTACACCGGCCGCATCGGCAGCCACGACATCACGCTGGTGGTGCACAGCCGGAACGCGGTGCAACGCGCGATCTATGCCTACGACCGGCATCGCACGCCGATCCGCCTCAAGCCCGCCTTCCTGCACGAGATCCGTGATTTCGGCATGGACGAGCTGGACGGGGCCGGACTGCCCAGTGCCCGTCTGCGCTTCGACCGCGCGAGCTTCCATCGCGCGACGCCCCGGCTCACGGGCACCTGGACCGACTACCGCAGCGGTCGAACGCTGCCGCTTGAGCTGGAGCTCGTGGCCACGCTGGACCTCGACGGCGCCTGGCCGGCCGCGTCGCACGCGCTGTTGCAGGCGGCGTCGACCGAGCGCGTGTATGTGCAGGTGCCCATGCCCGACGAGCGCACACCGGTGACGCACATCGAGATCATGGACAAGGCGACCGGCCGGCTCCGGCAGACGCTGACGCTGGCGCAGCCGGCGTGCAATCTCGGCATCGAGACGGTGCAGGTGGCGATCGAACGCGGCCGGACCCAGCTGCGCCTGCCGCAGAGCGCACAGTGTCCGGGCGCGGTCTACGAGTGGAATCCGACGACCCAGACGTTCGAGGATCTTCTCGACCCCTCGGCCTGAGCGCGGCGCCGGCTCAGCCGATCGCCTGCACGATCACGCTGTGCCAGCCGGTGCGGTAGGTCTCGTAACCCGGCGACGCGGCATGCGCGACGCAGTGCGGCCGGCCCCGCCAGCTCGTGTCGACGGCCGCGCGCGGACTCGCGAACAGCGTGTCGCGACCGTCGAAGTCGAGCGCGTCCTGGTCTGCCCGCGGATTCGAATCGGCGAGGATCCGTCCGTCGTCATCGACGATGCAGACCCGACTGCGCGGCCACTCGGCCTCCGATAGCGGCGTGCGGGTGACGATGGTCTGGGCCAGCGCGTCCCAGCGGAACACGATGCCCAGCACCGCGAGCGGCGCGCCGTCGACGCGGCCGCCGTGGCGCACCGTGCAGGAATAGACCAAGGCCCGTTCGCCGCCGGCCAGCGCGCTGGCATGCACCGACTGGAAGCCGTAGTCGTCGCCCGACCGGGTGCGCACCGCGCTCTGGAACCACGCCTCCGCCGCGACGTCCGTGCCCACCGACGCGTACTGATTAGGACGGCCGTTGGCGAGAATGCGGCCGTCCAGCCCCGCCAGCACCAGATCGAAGTACACCGTGTACGAGTCCAGGATCTGCGACAGACGTCGGCTGGCGTGGCCGAGACTGTCGCCATCCGGCCGCAGCGCGGCGTCGACCAGTGATGGATCGGTGGCCCACCAGCGCACGTCGCAACTGCGTTCGTAGAGGTTGCGGTCGATCAGGTCGATATTGCCGAGCGCCAGCCCGGTCAGTCGCGTGTGACGCACGTCGCTCTGCAGGTGCTGCAGCCGGGTCTGCAGGTCGAGGCTCGTCTCGCCCGCCATGCGATCGATGTCCTGCGTGGTCTCGCTGACGTTGCGTGACAGCGTGTCCATTTCCTGCGCGATGACGCCGAAACTGCGTCCGGCCGCGCCGATGCGCACGGCCTCGATGCGGGCGTTCATCGAGATGATCCGGGTCACCCGGTTGATCTCGTCGATCCGTTGCAGCGATTGCCGCAACTGGCGCAGCAGGGCATCGGAGATGCCGGCCACGGAGCGGATATGGTCGTCGACGCTGGCCTCGGCCGCCGTGCGGGCAACACGTTCGTTCATGACGCTCCAGTGGGGTGGGGCGAACGGCAATGGATCGCGGCCACTCGCGGCAGCGATGGCGGCAGGGCCGCTTCCATGCGCTATCGGCAGCGCGGGCGCGGACTTGAAGCCGGGCCGGAGCGGATGTGGGCATGGGTCGTCGGTGACGACGATGGCCTGTGCGGGCCGTGTTCTGGGGCCGATCGCGGCGAATACCATCCACACGTCTAGCGCGCCGCTGCCCTGGCCAGCGCATGCCCCACAAAAAAGGGGCCGGAGATCGCATCTCCGGCCCCGCGTTGCAGGTCGACGCCCGGCGATCCGATCAGAACAGGATCGCGAGCAGGATCAGCAGGGGAATCGGAATGCCGAGCAGCCAGAGCAGAAGGAATTTCATTGCGGAGCTCCTTTGGAGGATGGAAACGCGGGCGTCAGAGGTCGCGCTGACGACCGCCGAACGTGGCCAGCAGGCTTGCGGAGAACGCGCCGATCAGCAGCGTGATGAACAACCACATTGCGGCATAGGCCGACGCCTTGCGGGCCTCGTCGGCGGTTTCGCGCGCGGTGGTTTCGGCGTCGTCGAGGGCGGCGCGCATGCGGGTGTGGACCTCGGTCACGCGTGCTTCGGCCTCCTGCTGGGACAGGCCGGTGCGTTCGGCGATGCGCTGCGCGACGTAACGGGCATCGGCCGGGTCGAGCGTGTCGAAGCGCAGCCCGTTGACGAAGATGCGCGCGACTTCCGGACGCGGGTCGTCCGACGCATTCGCGTTCGCGTTGGCCGCGACCGGAGTCGCGGCGGCAGGCTGCATCGCGCCGTCACCCATGCCGGCCGACGGGGCGGTTGCCAGTGTCTGCACCGGTGCAGCGTCGCGACGGAACAGGCTGTCGACCCAGTACTCGAGGCCATTGCCACGCTCCGACGACGCGTCGCCGGCAGCCGCGATGCCACCAACGGCCGTCGCTGCAGTGCCGGTCGCCGCGCCGGCGGCCGACCCGACGGCCTGCGTCGCGGTTCCCAGAATTGCACCGATGGCCGAGGTGAGGACCGCGGCGGTCACCAGCGTCGCGACGGCCCACGACAGGAAGCCGTGTGCGGTATCGCGGAAATAGGTTTCGTCGCCGTGCACCGACACCCAGCGCGTGCGCAGACGACCCGTCAGATACCCGCCGAGCCCGGACGCGGCGATGGCGGTGAACGTGATCCAGGCGATCGTCGTCCAGCCGAAGGTCTCGGCACTGATGCCTTCGAAGGACCACGGCGACACCGACGACAGGCCGAGGCCCGTGCCGAGAATCAGCAGGATCAGCGAGAGCGCGGCGGCCGCCGCTGCACCGGCAAGGATGGCCGCCCACGACACCGCACTGTCGGATGCGGGGAGCGCTGTCGACTCAACCACGGTCGTCGGGACCGGACGGTCGAGATGGCTGCGTGCGTGATCGCCTGTCGTATTCATGTGCTGGGAACCCCCTGTCGAATGCTGTGTCGCGCAGAATGCGCAACTCCACGGTGGGGGTTCGCACGTGAGGCCCCCGTGCATCGCGCGTCGAAATCCGTTGCGACATGCACATTCGGTGCGCGCAGCGAAGCAGCGGTGTTCATGCCACGCAGCGTCGGCGTCGCGCGTGTATGGATCCGAGACGCGCTGGACAGCGCGCACGCGGACTGCGTAATCGACGCATCGGCGATGGGCTCGACACGCGGCGACGCCGGCGCGTGCGCCGTGTCGATCACTTGGCAGGCCGAACCACGTCACGCACGGCATACCCCAGCAACCGGACCTTTTTTAGCTGAATCAACGGGTCATGTTCATCGCGTCCACGCGCATGGCGTCACGCGTTGCGCCTGAACGGCGTCAACAAGTGCGCACATGCGCCTGTCGTCTACACACCCCGCTCGTCTCCGCTTGCCTAGCCTGCGTCGCATCAAGTCATGCATGCACACGCATGCGAACGGAGCTTTGCGGAATGAATGCCTGTCCTTATCCCCATCATGCGATCGATGCGGCGCCTGCCATCGGCCTCCCCGCAACGGGCGGTGCGCTGTCGGCGCGCTTTCTCGAATTCGTGGCGGCGCCTTCGTTTCCTTGCGTGGGTTCGAAAGCCGCGCTCGCGCGTGATGCGATCCGGCCGTTCGAATTCGGACGGCTGGGCGAGCGTGCCAACGACGCGCCATTGCTGGACACCCTGGCGGCGTTCGCTGCGATGGTGGACGCGGTGCCCGAGAACGACAGCACGGTGCACTCGCTGGTTGCGCTGTTCGAAGGACCGCTGGACACCGATGAGCGCCGGTTCGAAGCCCTGCTGTGGTCGCAGCTGCAGCGTCTGCACGATCTCGACGTGGGGCGCGGCACGCGCTGGGCGGCGGACGTCAGTCGCAATCCGGACGATCCGCATTTCAGTCTGAGCCTCGCGGGCCATCCGTTCTTCGTCATCGGCCTGCATCCGGGCGCATCGCGCCAGGCGCGGAGGTTCACCTCGCCCGCGCTGGTGTTCAACTCGCATCGGCAGTTCGAACAACTGCGTGCCGACGGCCGCTACCAGAAGATGCAGGCGGCCACCCGCGAACGCGACATCGCGCTGCAGGGTTCGATCAATCCCAACCTCGCCGACTTCGGCGCGGCGGCCGAAACCCGCCAGTACAGCGGTCGCGCAGCCGAGCCCGGCTGGACCTGTCCGTTCCGCGTGCGGAGTGCCCGATGAGCGCCGAGCCGACCTACGAGCGCATCCCGCCGTGTTCCGGCCGCTCGGTGGAGCTGGAGACCGGCGACGTGCTGGTGGTCGTCGATCCGATGGGCCAGCAGGTCAGCGACCTCACCGCCTTCGCACGTGACGACCTCGCCGAATACCTCTCGTCCGGACGCTCGATCGACTACGCCTCGCGGCTGCTGCTGACGACGGGCGATGTGCTGTACTCCAATCGCAGCAACCCGATGTTCACCATTCTCGAAGACACCTGCGGACGTCACGATTTCACGCTGACGCCGTGTTCGAAGCGGATGTTCGAGCTGCTCTACGGCGAGGTCGAAGGACGCCCGGGGTGCGAAGGCAATCTCGCTGCGGCTTTGGCGCCTTACGGCATCGGCATCGATCGCATTCCGGTCGCCTTCAATATTTTCATGCACGTCACCGTGGACGGCGCGTCCGGTCAGGTGGCCGTGTTGCCGCCGTTGAGCGGCCCGGGTGATTTCATTCGGCTGCGCGCGGAGATGCCGCTCGTGGTGGCGATGACCGCGTGTTCGGCGGGTCAGTCCAATAACTTCAGCTACAAGCCGATCGACTACCGCATCGAGCGCGCATAGACGCGCGCCGGTCTGGGCGCGCGATCGCGCCGTCCAGCCGGGAGGCGAAGCGTTCGGATGATGGGAACCGCGCGCGGATGCGTCGCACGGCACCGCCTGTCGCCGTTGCATCGCGCTGTAGCGCGAGCTCAGTTCGACACGGCGTGGCACCCAGCGCAACGCACCTTGATTCTTGCGGATATCGGTCGAGACGTCAGGCGCTCACGGTGTCGCGGTTTCACGACCGCACGCGCGCATCCACCGCCGCGCGTGTCGCGGTCAGAACCGCTCGCCCGCCGGCAGATAGCGCCAGCTGCCGACCGGCATCTTGGCCAGCGGCACCTTGCCGATGCGGATTCGCCGGATCGCGACCACCCGCAGGCCGACTTGGGCGCACATGTCGCGCAGCTGGCCGCCCTGGACGCCCTTGATCGCGAAGCGCAGGCGGATCTCGTTCTGCCAGCTGACCTTGCACGGCGGCAGTGCGCGCCCGTTGTAGTGCAGGCCGTGATTGAGCCGACGCAGGCCGTACGGCGCGATCTCGCCGTCGACCTCGACGATGAACTCCTGTTCGATCTCGTCGCGGTCCTCGGTCAGGCGACGCCAGACGCGGCCGTCCTGCGACAGCACGATCAATCCGCTGGCGTCGCGGTCGAGCGGCACCAGCGTCGTCAGTCGATGGAAATGGCGCTGCAGCAGGCGCACGCCCGACGGATCCTCGGGCCAGCGCGTGTCGGGGCGGGCGAGGGGCGTGACCGGGTTGTCGTCGCCGATGGTTTCGAAGCCCACCGGCTTGTGCAGCAGGATCGTCGCCGGCTCGGCGGCCTGCAGGCGCGCATCGGGGTCGAGTTCGACAGCCTCGTCGGCGACCATGTGCTGCGGCTGCTCGATCACGCGGCCGTCGACCGTGACCCAGCCGCCTTCGATGTACTGCTCCGCTTCGCTGCGCGAGCATCGGGCCAGCTCGGCGACGCGTTTCGCCAGTCGGACGGAATCGGACATCGGGGTACCAGACAGTCGGGCCGGGCAGTGTAGCGACCCGCCGCACGGATGCCGCGGTCCCGGACGCGGCCGGACAAACGAGTCACGCGTCGCGCTGCGCACACCTGCGCGCTGCGTGGGCCCGGCGCTCAACCGCGGCGCGCGGCCTCGATCGCGGCGATGTCGATCCGGCCCATCTCCATCATGGCGGCGAATGCGCGCGCCGCCGCGTCCGGGTCCGGATCGGCGATCGCCGCGATCACCGCCTTGGGGGTGATCTGCCACGAGACGCCCCAACGGTCCTTGCACCAGCCGCAGGCACTCGGCTGGCCGCCATTGCCGACGATGGCGTTCCACAGCCGGTCGGTCTCGCCCTGGTCGTCGGTGGTGATCTGGAACGAGAACGCCTCGCTGTGCGAGAACGCCGGGCCGCCGTTGAGGCCGAGGCAGGCCACGCCGAGCACGGTGAACTCGACGGTCAGCACGTCGCCGCGTCGGCCCGAGGGATAGTCGCCCGGGGCGTGGTGCACGGCCGTGACCGCACTGTCGGGAAACGTGGCGGCGTAGAACGTCGCGGCGTCGAGCGCCGTGCCGTCGTACCACAGGCAGATCGTATTCCTGGCCATCGTGCGCTCGACTCCCCGGCGATGACGGCGCCGGTGCCGGTGTGGACAGATCGACTGCCGGCCGCCGAAGGCCAGCGGCCGGTGCGACCGCTGCGCTCAGACCGGCGCGAAGCCCTTGACGGTCTTCTTGTCGCGTTTTTCAGCCTTCTTTTCCTTGGCGGATTTCGCCGGCTTCTTTTTCTGTTCCTTCTTTTGATTCATGCCCTTGCTCATCGCGATCTCCTCGGCGCATCGGCGCTGGACCGCGGTTGCGGTCCGTCGGCGGAGTATGCGCCTGTCGGCCTCGAGGAAGGCGCGCCGCGCATGCGCAGGCTCTGAGAAGTGGAGGGGCGGGGGCGTCGCGCTCGGCTTCATTCTCGGCTTCATTTTCCGCAGCCCGGGCCGATATCCGTTCGTGCACGGCCGCGCCGGTCGGTGCGGACGTCGTCTGGGCGCTCGCCCTTCGACACGCCGTCTGCACACGGTGCCGCCACTATCCACGGACCCTGCAGGCGGGTCGCCGCGTCGAGGACAGCTCATGTACCTGCATCAATTCTTCGGCGAGACGCCCGAACCCCGGCAGTGCGCCGAGTGCCAGGGCGATCAGCGCCTAGGATTCGAATTCCGCATGGCGTTCCAGCCGGTGGTCGATGCGCGCGACCGCTCCATCTACGGCTACGAAGCGCTGGTGCGTACGCCCGAAGGCGGCGGCGCGGCCGAGGTCATCGCCCAGGTCACGCCGGAATTGCTCTACCGCTTCGACCAGACCTGCCGGGTGCGGGCCATCGCGACGGCCGCAGCGCTCGGGCTTCGCGCACGGCTGTTCATCAACTTCTTTCCCAATGCGGTCTACCAGCCGGCGACCTGCATCCGGCTGACCCTGCGCGCCGCGCAGATCTCCGGCTTTCCCACCGAGAACCTGGTGTTCGAGGCCGCGGAATCGGAAGAGGTGCGCGACCAGGCCCATGTCAGGCGCATCTTCAACGACTACCGCAGCCGCGGCTTCCAGACGGCGATCGACGATTTCGGCGCCGGCTATGCCGGGCTGACCAGCCTCACCGGATTCCAGCCGGACCTGCTCAAGCTCGACATGGGCCTGATCCGCGGCATCGATACCGATCCGGTGCGTCAGGCGATCGTCGCCGGCACGGCCCACATCGCCCGCGGTATCGGTTCGACGCTGCTGGCAGAAGGCGTGGAGACCGCCGGCGAATACCGCGCCTTGCGTGCACTCGGCATCGATCTGTTCCAGGGCTACCTGTTCGGACGACCGGCGCTGGAACGGCTCGAGCCCGTGCCGGATGCGCTGTGGGAGTCGCTCGAGAGCTGACGGCGTGCAGGTCCCGTCCCGGTGCGGTGCTTCGCCGCTGGGCGCAGGCATTCCGTCCAGGTCCTGCAGCGCGCGCATCGCGCGCAAGGCCTCGTCCCGATCGGTGGCAGCCTGACGTCGCCGTGCCCGATGCGTCGTCCGATCCGATACCCCAGATCGGCCGGACGGTCGGGCTTTCCGGTATTCCTCGGCCAGCGCCGGCCGGCTCAATCGCCGTCGTCCTCTGTACGGCGCGCAGTCGGCGCGCCGCTCACCACGCGATCGTGTCGCCCCGCCAGTCGAAGAAGCCGCCGGTGTCGTGCGGATGCAGTCGATCGATGACCGTGAGCAGTTGCATGGCCGCATCGCGCGGCGGCCGCACGGTGAGGCCGGTTTTCGCGAACGGCGTGGACAGGGCAGTGTCCACGGTGCCCGGATGCAGTGCGACGCAGATCGCCTGCGGTGCGCGTCGACGCAGTTCGATCGACGCGGTGCGCACCAGCTGGTTCAAACCCGCCTTCGACGCACGGTAGGCGTACCAGCCGCCGAGGTGGTTGTCGCCGATCGAGCCCACCCGTGCCGACAGCGTCGCGAACACGGCCTTGCCCGCACGCGGCAGCTTGGGAAGCACGTGTTTCATCAGCAAGGCGGGGCCGATCGCATTGATCGCGTAGGCGTGGGCGAGATGGGCGGCATCGAGCTCGCGCAGGCTCTTCTCGGGCGTGTAGCCCGCGCCGTGCAGGAAGCCGGTCGCGTCGATCACCAGCCGCAGTTCACCGTGCGTGGCGGCCTCGACAACGGCCGACGCGATGCTCGCCTCGTCGGTGAGGTCGAGGTGGATCGGCCCCGACCGTCGGGTGCCCAGCACCTGCGCGAAGCGCCCGCCGATGGTCAACGCGCGTTCGAGCGCAGCACCGATACCGCCACCGGCGCCGATCACCAGCGCGGTGCCGCCAGGCGGGAAGGAGTCGAGCACAGGCATCGATTCGGACATCAGGATGAGCACCGGGAGACCGGAGTGCAGTGTGCAGCAGGACGCCGAGCGCCGCCGCCAACGCTGGCTCGGTCCGGCCGGAAATCGCATGCGCGTGTCCCTGCGCTGCGCCGGCACATTGCGAGGGGGCCGACGCTGACACGCTGCGATTGCGGGTCGCGTGGCGCGTGACGCCCGGCGCGTGCTCGGCCGTGCAAGTGCCCGGTTCGGCTCACTGTTCCGCGTGTGTGACTCAGGGCTGTTCCAGCGCCTCCAGAACGCGCGTGACCACGCCGGCGAGGTCGGGCGTCCAGCGGGTGACGATGACCAGGTCGTGTTCGCGGTCGATGTAGACGTGATTGCCGCCGAAACCGGCGGCCCAGAAGGCGCGCTCCGGCGCGGCCGGGATCGCAGTGCGCCCGGTGTTGAGCCACCACAGGTAGCCGTAATCGGATTTGACGCGCGAGGGCACGAGCGCACGCGCGATCCAGTCCGACGACAGCAGGCGCTGCCCGTTCCACTCGCCGTC
Organism: Luteimonas sp. WGS1318; assembly: GCF_043187535.1. Lineage (GTDB taxonomy): Bacteria > Pseudomonadota > Gammaproteobacteria > Xanthomonadales > Xanthomonadaceae > Luteimonas. The sequence continues at coordinate 2,074,321 of NZ_CP171131.1, read as the reverse complement.
GCGCTGCATCAGCAGGCCGAGGCGGGCGAGGTCACGCGTGTTGATGACCATGCCGCCGCCGAAGTGGCCGCCACCGGACACCGACTGCATGCGCAGGCCATCCAGGGTGATCCATGAATTCTCGTAGCCCTCCCAGCGCCAGGTCGACGACGCGCCGATGGGATCCATCACCCGACGCTTGAACACCTGCGGTGCGGGCTCGCGCTGCAGCTCCAGCAATGCGAGCGCCAGCAGGTTCACGCGCACGTCGTTGTATTTGTAATGCGTGCCCGGCGCATGCAGCACGCGGTTGGCGGGATCGTCGCCGTCGGGACGGTCGGCCCAGTCGTGGATATCCCACAGCGCGCCGCTCCAGTCCGAGGTCTGGTGCAGCAGGTGGGTCCAGGTGATCGCGCCGTTGTGCGCGCCCTCGAACCACGGCCCGGAGACCTGCATCGACACGCGCTGGTCGGGCTCGGGCAACAGGCCGTCGTCGTAGGCCAGGCCCGCAACCACCGACAGCGTGCTCTTGGCCACGCTGAAGGTCATCTCGGGTCGTGCGGTGTCCCCCCATTCGGCGACGATACGTCCGCCGCGCAGGATCATGCCGTTCGCCGGGCCACGGGTGCCGACCGGGCCGAGGATGCGGTAGTCCGGTTCGCGCGGCCCGAACGACGCCATCAGCGCATCGCGCAGGTCGGCCGGCGCCTGTTCCCCGTTCGCGCGGGCCCAGTCCACGGCTGCCGCCAGCCGCGCCGGATCGAACCCCGCCTCGGACGGCGAGGCATGCGACCAGGCGTCGCGTGACGGCACGTAGTCCTGCGCCAGCGCAGGCAGACAGAGCAGCCACAGGGCGAGCGGCACGAGTGTGCGGAGTGGGGAGCGCATGCGGCGAATCCATCAGGACGGACCGCCATTGCAGCAGACGCGACCTGCATCGAACAGGGGCCGCGATTGTTGCTGTGTCGCGGCGCGGCCTGCAGGTGCGGCCCCGTCCGCCGCGCACGGCGGCGGACGGGGAATGCGCCGGGACGCCACGCGGACCAGGCGAGCCCGCGAAGCAATCAGAAGCGGCGCGAGCCGGCCCCCCAGTTGCCGACATCGCACTGGCCGGAGAAGTTCGTCATCGCATCGATGTTGATGTGACCGGACCGGCGATCGACCGTGAGCCGCGGGCGGTTCATGCCGTTGAGGCGATAGCTGGCGGTGATGCGATCGGGCGTGACCGACAGGTCGTTGAGATCCCACCAGCCGTTCGAGCCACCGGAATGGATCGGCGGCACCAGGTCGCGGCCGAGATGGATGCGGCCATGGTCGCCGTAGAGCTCGATCTGGATGTCGCTGCTGAAGCCCTCGGTGCTGCTGCTGATGTGCTCGGTCTCGCGCCACTTGTGGCGGTCGTCGTCCCAGCTGTAGCTGGGGTCGGACTTCACCGTGGGCCGCGTGCCGGCGCCGTAGCAGACCAGCACCAGTGAACTGGCGTCGCTGCCCTCGACCGGCGGCTGCGCGCCGTAGCCTCCCTGCGCCGGACGGCTCGTCTGACTGGTGCCGCCACCGCAGTTGGCCGCCGGGACTTCGGTGATCGCGGCATACCGGCCCTCCATGGTCGAGACGGAAATGCAGCGGTTGGCACGCGGGTTCCACCAGAAGGTGTAGCGCTGGTCGCGAACCGTGTTGGACTGGCGCTGCTCGTAGCCGCGTGCCTGAAGCTGGGTTTCGCCCCCCGCGGCGCGGGCGCCGACGAGGTCCTGGACGTCGCTAGCGTTCTGCGCATGCGCGGAGAGGCAGGCGGCGACGGAGGTGGCGAGTAGAGCGGTGATGTAACGCATCGGATCTCTCCTTGAGCGGAATGGACGCCGCGCACCCTGCGGGCGGGGCGTTCTCGCTGGAAACACACACGCCGGACATCCGCCACCACCGCATGTCGTCGAGGACATGCACCCACCTGGACGCGGGTGAGCTGCGGACATCGCCGGATAACCGACGGTGCGTGATGGCCCTGTCGACGCGCTGAAATCCGGCCGCTGACGGGCCTCTCGCGCGGCGATGCGCCCGGAGGTAAGCTCCGCCGAACATGCGGTGCGCCGGGTCCCGATTCGAACGCGGACCCCATCTGCACCGAGGCGCCGGTCCGGGTGGTCACCCGGCCTCTGTGGTCTGCCGGAGGTGCTGCGATGCTGCGATCCCGTGAGACGTCGATCCGCTTGCATACCCTGGGATGGGCGCTGCTTGCAGTGCTGTTCCTGCTCGGGCTGCCGTTGCTGCTGGGGATCTCACCACTCGTGCCCGCCGTGGTGTTCGCACTTGGTGCATTGCTGGCGGCCGGACTGTGGTGGATTGCGCTCCGGGTGAGGGGGCGCACGCGGACACGTCGCGCGCTCGGCGCGGCTGCGCTGACGGGCGGCATGCTGCTCACCGGTCTGCTGTCGCTGCCGCTGTACTGGCTGGTCCTGCAGCCGGCGCTCAATCCGCTGCTGATGCCACGGGTGACGATGACCGACGGCCGGCGCACGCTCGTGTTCCAGGGCATGACCCACATCGGCTCGGCGCTGTTCTACCGGTCGGTCGCCTTCGACCTGATGCCCGCCCGTGAAGCGGGCAGCGTGCTGTACTTCGAGGGCGTGCTCGGCGGAACACCGGACGCCAAGGCGTGGTTCGACGCCGCCGTGGGCGCAGGCGATGGTCTCAATGAAGACTACGCCCGGATCGCGCGCGTCTGCGGCCTGCATTTCCAGAACGACTTTCTCGATGCGCTGATCCGCGACAGCGGCCCGCACCCAGAACGCACCGTCGACGCGGACGTGTCGGAAACCGAGATGATGATCGAATGGCAACGGCTCGTCGCACAGCAGCCGCAGCTCGGCGAAGCCCTCGCCCGCGCGCATGCCGACGCCGGCGATGGGCCTTCGGGGCTGGATCGCATGGCCGACATGCTCGGTCGCGTCGGTCCGCGCCAGCAGCCGTTCGTCGGCGCCGCGTGCCGCGGCGTGATCACCTACGCACTGGGGCGACCCGAATCGCCGGACGTGCTGAATCCTGTGGTGCTGGATTTCCGCAATCGCAAGCTCGCCGAACGGGTCGTGGCCAGCACCGCGGACGATCTCTATCTGGTCTATGGCGCCGGCCACCTGCCGGGGTTCGTGCGTGAGCTGCGGCGGCTGGATCCGGCGTGGACGATCAGCGGTGCGACGTGGTCGACCGCGATCCAGTCGCCGGACCATGGCGTGGGCCGGCTGCAGGTGGATGCCGACGCCATGCTGCCGGTGCCGCGGTGAGCCGGCCCAACAAAGACGCAGAGGTGCGGGGACCGGCGGCGTGGCTCCGGACGACGATGGCGTGGCCGGGCATTCGTCCGTGGCCGCGTCGAGCGATCACGAACAGGGAGCTTGCCCGATGAAACACGAACCGGATCCGAAGCCCCCGCATGCGCCGCGCCCGGCGTTTCCCTATGTCGACGGCGACCCCGCGCCAATCGGGCCGGGCGGCGGTCTTGCGATCATCGGTGCCTGTGCAGCAGCGTTCGCCGCGCTGAGCCTGCTGCCGCAGTGGCTCCCTGGGGCGATCGGCACCTGGGCCGGTGCGACGGCGTTCGTCGCGCTGCAGCTGCTCGGCCTGGTGATCGCGGTGGGACCGGCGTGGACCGCGCTGTTCCGGCGCCCCCGCGCCCGTGATCTGCTGATCGCCCTGGCCTGCGTGCCGCTGGTGTTCGCGGTGCCGGCGGCGGTCGCGCTGGGCGTCGTGGGCGATGCGCATCTCGTCGAGAACGAGGTGATCGCCCGATCCGGCACGCTGCCGCCCAGCCAGCTGTTGACGCTGTTCGCCGCATCGGGCCTGCAACTGCTCGGCGAGGAACTGGTGACGATCCTGCCGCTGCTGGTGCTGATGGCCGTGCTGCGGCGCGCCGGCCTCGGGCCGTGGTGGGTGATCGTGATCGGGTGGCTGGTGACCTCGCTGATATTCGGCGCGCTGCATCTGCCGACCTACCAGTGGCACTGGGGGCAGGCGCTGCTGGTGATCGGCAGCGCCCGCGTGGTGCTGACCGGCGTCTACCTGCTGACCCGCAATCTCTGGGCGAGCACGCTGGCGCACGTGGTCAACGACTGGTCGTTCCTGATGTTCGCCCTGCTGATGGCACGGATGTCGGTGCACGGCGGGTGACGTACCGGGTGTGAGTCCTTGCATGGGGGCGCGGCAATGCCGTTGCGGGCGTGTGCCTGCGAAATGGAGACGCCAAGGCCCGATACACGGCATGGGGCGGGCAGGGGACGCGCGTTGATACCGGCGTTCGCAATGGCGGCGCGGGCCGCGCAGGCGGTAGACGATTCCGCGCTGTTTGCGCGTTGTTCGAAGGCGGTCCATGCCGTGGCCGGCATGCGCTGGACGCCGCCAACGCAGGTCACAGGCGGTCACTGCGCGCTGCTGGTGCGTCAGCTGCCGGCGGCAACGCCCTTCATGCCGAAGCGCCGATCGACTGCAGCATCGACGCGGCCGGGCGCGCCGCCGCGGTCGACGCCGATCCGCTGTCCGATGCGGGCTTCGAGCGGGCCTTCAGCCGCGCGCTGCGCATCGTTCTGCGCGCGGACTGAACCCGTTCGCATCGGGCCTGCGCGGCCGGCGTGACCGCCGGCGTTATCCTCGGCACGGAGCGTTGCTGGACCACGCACGCACGGCGTCAGGCGCGCAGACGCTGCAACTGGTTCTGCAGCGTTTCGATGTGGCTGCGCAGCTGTGCGTTCTCCCGCTCGAGTTCGTCGACCCGGCGACGCAGCGCCTTCGCATCGCCCGGCGGTTCGTCGCCCGTCGCGCCGGTGGTCTCGCTGCCCTCGGGCTTCGTGCGTTTACGCGCATCGCGTGCGCGTTTCGCCGCCTGCTTGAGTTCGGCCTTGCCCGCGTGCGCGGCGCTGCGCTGTTCGTCCTCGGGCAGGCTGGCAACCGCGGCCGCGGCGCTGATCGAGATCGCGCCGGCCTTCAACGCCTCGACGACTTCGGGCGTGGCCTGGGCGTGGATGCGCTCGATCATCGAGACCTGGTTGCTACTGAGCTTGGCCTCGCGTGCGAGCTCGGCGCGACTGACCGCCACCGGCATGTCGTCCCACGGCGGGCGGGCGTCCGCGTCATCGTCGGGCGTGGCATCGGTCGGCGGGGCCGGCGCGCTCGCGTCCGCATCGCGCTGCGCCTTCTGGCGGGCGCCGAGGATCGCGCGCTTGCGCAGTGCGAGCACGCCGCGCTGGTAGTCCGACACGCTGCGCCGGCCGAGATGTTGCTCGATCATCCACAGGTGGACATCGTCCATCGACTGGAAGCGGGTGTTCTGCACGGTATTGAAGGGCAGGCCGTGCTTCTGGCAGATGCCGTAGCGGTTGTGGCCGTCGACCAGGATGTCGTTCCACAGCACCAGGGCATCGCGGCAGCCTTCGGCCAGCAGGCTGCGTTCGAGCGCTTCGTATTCGTCGGCGGTCAGCGGATCGATGTAGGCCTTGAGCTCTTCGAGAACGACGATGTCCATGCGGTCCGGATGTCGGGAGGGGCGCGCATTGTAGGTGCGTGCGTTCTCGGATGCCGAGACGGAGGCGGCGCGCCGATTCAGTAGGCGCCGTGTCGCCGGCGCCCGGGCGGCCAGCGCGCGCTGTCGGAGGCACTGTCGTCTACGGCATGTGCGGAGACGCTCCTCGCAACCGCCAGCCGACGTTCATCATCCGTCGTGCATTGCGCCCGACCTGGCGAGTACAGCGTGGACGCCTCGGGCGCATCGGGCGCATCGGATGCGACGCGACCGTCGCACGGTGCCGCGGATCAGCGACGGCGCCGACGCCCCGGCCGCTCGCGTGCTGCGCTGCGCGCGATCAGCGACGCGCTGCCGAGGGTGATCGCGTCCTCGACGGCCCCGGTGGTCTTCTGGCCGTAGCGCTTCATGGCGCGCACGCGCAGATTGAACGTCAGATAGGCGGCGCCCACGGCGGCACCGGCGCCGAGCACCGCCGCCAGCCCGCGCTGCTCGCGCGGCGCGAGCGCCGCGCCGGCGATCGCACCGGTGACGATGCGCGCGAGCATGCCGGCAGGCACGATGCGGTCGGGCGCATCCTCGAGCTTGTCGCCGGCCAGCTCGCCTGCGGCAAGCGCCTTCGCGCCGGCCGAGACCAGTGGATTCGCCAGCAGGCGCGGCGCGCCGTTGCCGGCAGGCAGCAGACCGTTGCAGGCGGCGCTGGCGACAGTGGCCAGCGGCGTCATCGCGCGCATGCCGGCGACGGCGCCCATGAGGATCGAGTGGATCAGTGCCATCGGTGGAACCTCGTGATATGGACGAACGCGCGCAGGTCCCGCACGCGATGTCGGTGGACGGCTTCGCGATCGTCGAAGCCGCTGACGGAAGATGGCGTCGATCATGGGCCACGGTCGTGAATCCGGCGTCGTCGCGCCGCGCCCGGTGGCCCGCGTGATGCGCGCTGATCGATTCCGGTTGGGCGGTGTGCGTTTGCGCCGCGTGTCCGCAGACGTTAAGGTGGCGGTGCAGTGATGATCGACGCGCCGTGAATCCACCGGTGCATTCCGACCTGCATATCCCCACCTGTTCTGATCCAAGGAGATGATCCATGGAGATCGCCGATGCGCGTGTCGCCAGCTTCCACTACACCCTGACCGACGACTCGGGCACCGTGCTCGACAAATCGCCGGACGCACAGCCGCTGCAGTATCTGCATGGCGCCGGCAACATCGTGCCCGGCCTCGAGCAGGCACTGTCCGGTCGCAAGGTCGGCGATGCGTTCGAGGTTTCGGTGAAGCCCGAGGACGCGTATGGACTGCGCAACGAGCAGTTGATCCAGTCGGTGCCGCGTGATGCGTTCCAGGGCGTGGACACGATCGAGCCCGGCATGCAGTTCACTGCGCAAGGGCCTGGCGGCCCGATGCTGGTGACCGTCGTGGACGCCGACGACGCGCAGGTTCGCATCGACGGCAACCACCCGCTCGCGGGCCGTACGCTGCATTTCGCCGTGCGCATCGACGATGTGCGTGAGGCGAGCGCCGACGAGCAGGCCGCCGGCCGCGTGGCGACGCCCGCGGGTTGATGACACCCGCATGGCGACACCGGAGGGTGTCGCCATGCAGACGCGCGCGATACCCGCGGAAGTCCAGCGCTCTACCGGTGAAGGCGTGCGCTTGCGCGCGAAGGCGCTTTACTTTGAGCACCCCGATCGCGCGCGAGCGCGCTCCTACAGTCAGGTCACGCGCAAAGCGCCGCCGCGACGCGAACGCTATCTCTGCGCACTATCGGTCGCTGCAAGCCTCCGCCCCGTAGGAGCGCGCTTGCGCGCGAAGGCGCTTTGCCTGAATCGCCCCGATCGTGCGCCAGCGAGCTCCTACAGTCAGGTCACGCGCAAAGCGACGACGCGACGTGAGCGCTGTGTCCGCGCCCTGTCAGTCGCTGCACGCCTCCGCCCATGTAGGAGCGCGCTCGCGCGCGAAGGCGCCTTCCCTGCAGACGTCCTGTTCGCGCGCAAGCGCGCTCCTGCGGGGGCATGCCGTGAACCAGCGACGTGCTCGCAGCGATGAGGCCGCATGGGATGGCCATCGTCGTGCGACGAACCGCCTCTGTCAGGAGCGCACTCTTCGCGACAGCGGGAATTGAGGGTGTCCCCCGCGATAACAGGCGCCACTCAGACGTCCTGACGCTTTCATTACCGCGTTCACAGGTCCTGGCGATGGCGCTGCGGATACTTCCGCCCTCGTCATCCGGAAGCGCCGCCATGCCCCGTCCCTCGTCGATGTTCCTCGTCGCCACGCTGTTGGCGGCCTGCGCCGCGCCCGGGACCGGCGTGGCCGGAAGCGTGCCGAACGTGCCGGTGCCCGCGGTGGATCTGCAGCGTTATGCGGGACTCTGGTACGAGCAGGCGCATCTGCCGATGTTCTTCCAGCGCAAATGCGTGGCCGATACCACGGCGCAGTACACGCCGCAGGACGACGGCACGATCGCGGTGGTCAACCGCTGCCGCACCGAAGACGGCAGTTTCAACGAAGCCGAAGGCGTCGCGCGCCGGGTCGATGGCAGCACCTCGCGTCTCGAGGTGCGGTTCGCGCCGGGTTGGCTGGCCTGGGCGCCGATGGTCTGGGGCGACTACTGGGTGATCGCGCTCGATGACGACTATCGCTGGGCGATGGTGGGCTCGCCCGATGCCGATTACCTGTGGATCCTGTCGCGCACACCGACGCTGGACGCCTCGATCAAGGCCGACCTGGTCGAGCGCGCGCGGGCGATGGGCTATCCGGTCGACAAGCTGGTGGACACGCCGCACGGCGACGCCGTGCCGGCCGGCTGATGCCACAGCGGCTGCGTGAGCGCTCCGCGCCGGCTGGCCTCAATGCTTGAACGGGGCCGTGGTGCCGTCGCCCTGGCCTCGCCACTCGCCCGAACGCTCTGCCTGCGGGCAGATCCGCAGGTAGTCGAAGTACGCTAGGATTTCCGTCGGGCTCCAGCCGGTGCCAGCGTTCGCGCAGTAAGGAACAGGAAACGGGCAATAGCCCGGCGTGATCATTGGGATCGAGGTGGCGTAGTTGGGCACCGGAAACCAGGCGCGCGGGGTCTGGTCGAGTCCGTAGCGGCAGAACACGAAAGGATCGCCGCTGCGCCACAGCAGGCCCTGTTCGCCCACCTGCGCGATGGACACGCCCGGCCAGGCCAGCCCGATCAGCAGGAACATCGTGCGGATGCGCATCGTCCACTCCATGGCTTCGATCCGTCACCGAGCCTAGCGCAGCGTCCGGCACGGGCGTCCCGGGCGGCGTTGCCCGGGACGTATGCTGTCGCGTCAGGACGGAGATCCCCTACACGATGACCCCTTCGCCCCGCGATCCGTATCCCGATGCGCTGCGCGCCGGTGCGTTGTTGGTGGTGGTGTTCGGACACTGGATCGCGACGCTGCCGCGTGTGGTCGACGGCACACTGACCGGCACCGATCATCTGCTGGCGGTCTGGGACGCCGCTGCGCTGCTGACCTGGCTGGTGCAGGTGGTGCCGCTGTTCGTGTTCGTGTCGGCGGCCGTCAGCGCCGATGGCGTGGCCCGGCGCCTCGCCCGTGGCGGCCAGGTGCACTGGTGGGGCGGACGCGCGCTGGGCCTCGCGCGGCCCACGGTCACATACCTGGCGGTGCTGAGCGCGCTGGTCGCGGTGTCGATGCTTGTCAGCGGATCCCGGCTCTCGGTGTTCAACCACTCGCTGACGGTCCATCTGTGGTTCCTGCTGATGCTGCTGACGGTGCAGGCGCTGCTGCCGTGGTGCCTGCGGCTCGATGCGCGTTTCGGCCTGCGTGCCGTCGCCGGACTCGTCGTCGCGGCAGCGGTGCTGGACCTGGTGCGCGCGGGGGCCACGTCGATCGATGCGGTCAGCCAACTCGGCGCGCAGGTGACGGCGCGTCCGGCCGGCATCGCCTGGCTCAACATGCTGGTGGTCTGGTTGATCCCGCAGCAGCTAGGCATTGCCTGGACGCGTGGACGCATCCAGGGTGTGGCTGCGGGCGCGGCGCTGCTGGCGCTGGGGGGCGCGTGGCTGACACTGGCGTTGGCGAGCGGCTACCCGGTCGCGATGGTCGGCGTGCAGCTGGCCGGCAACAACATGTTGCCGCCGACGCTGGCGCTGGTCGGCGTGATGTGGCTGCAGGTCGGCGCGGTGCTGCTGTTCGAACCCCTGGCGCGCCGGCTGCTCGCCGGACGTGCACCGACGCGTGCGATCGCCGTGCTGGGGGCACTCGGAATGCCGCTGTATCTGTGGCACAAGCTCGCCGAGTGGCCCGCGGCATGGCTCGGATTGCGGCTGGGTTGGCCGATCGATGCGGGAGTGCCCGGGGAGGCCGGCTTCTGGCTGGGGCGGGCCTGCTGGATCGCGCTGTGCCTGGCGATGGTCGCGCCGGTGATCGCGGCGGTGGTGCGCTTCGAACTGCGCCGGAGCCGTGACGTCCCGGCGGCCACTGCCGCGGCGCGGGTGTTGGCCGGCGGGCTCGCGCTGTACGCGGGGCTGGGTGCCGCACTGGCCTGGGGCGCATGGCCCGGCGCGGTGATCGGTCTGGTCGCGGTGGCCCTGGCATCTTGGACGCTGCGCCGCCGACCCGGGCACGACGCTCGCGTCTCCTGAGCGATCGCGCTGTGCAATTCGCGCGGCAGCGTGCGGTCGGCTGCCGGCGGTGATGCAGCGCCTGGCACGTCAAGACGCGTGCGCTGACCTGGTCAGTCAGGGGCCAGGGGCGATCGTCCTATGCGGCTGCCGCCGGACGCGCAACGTCAGGAATTGCATCGACAGATGGGCGTGTGACGCGACCCGAGCGGTCTTTGCGTGCGGGTTACCCGGTGGCCTGAGCACGCGGATGCGTGAACGAACACCGGGGTGTCCGAAGCGCAGGGCGCGTGGGCGGCCCCGCGCCCTGTGCGGCGGACCCGATCCGCCGCCATGCGTGCCGGCTCAGTCGCCGGTGGGGGTGCGCCGATGGACGCGCGGCGCAGCTTCGGCCGGGGTGGCGCTCTCGGGTGCCGGTGCGACCGGCTCCGCCTCGGGCGCCGACGGCGTGTCGGGGCCCTTCGCAGCGCGGGCTTCGCGCTTGCGTGCGTCCTTCGCGTCCTGCTTCTTCTGCTTGGCCAGCTCGCGCTGGCGCTTCTCGAAACCGTAATTGATCTTCGCCAAGCGTCTGTCTCCTGGTCAGCGGGTAAGGGTCAGCGGCGCGCGCGCGCGGGGGCGGCGGCGGCAGGCGTCGCGGCGGCGGCATTGCCGGCGGCCGGGGTGACGCGGCGCTGGATCGGCGTGTTGCCGAGCACCTCCACCTTGCCACCGGCCTTGCGGAAGGCGGCGATGTCGGCGGCGATGCGGTCGTGGCTGAGCGCGGGCGCCTGCTTGGACTTGCGCTCTGCGGTGGGCAGCGCGGGCTTGGGGGTGACGGCTGCGGGCTTGGGGGTGCTGGACATGAAGCCTCCGTTCGTTCCGGTGCGGAAGAGGTAAAGCGTCGTACGTCCGGCGGAACCGGGCGGATGCGACGATGATCGGCCGCCACTCGCGTGGACGCGGCGACCGCGGGCGATGCGGTAAGGGGACGCCTGTCCGGGGACGGGCAGAAGCGCTGGATCGGCGCAACGGGGCGCGGCGGGCGGCCCGGTGGCGACCTGAAGCGGGACGCAGCAATCCGGGGCGCGCCCATGGTACGCCCTTTCGCCCTGCGACGCAGGCGAGCCTGAACAGACCGCTCCGGCCCGGCCCGGCCATGAGGCTACGAACGGGCGGCGACCCACTGGTCGAGGCGGCTGGCGAAGGCCTGCCGGTCCCGCGCATGCAGGGGGGCAGGGCCACCGGTCTGCACGCCGGCGCCGCGCAGTTCGTCCATGAAGGTCCGCATCGAAAGCCGTTCGGCGATGGTGTCCGGATCGAAGCGCTCGCCGCGCGGTGTCACCGCCTGTGCGCCGCGCGCGAGCACGCGCGCCGCGAGCGGAATGTCCTGGGTGACGACGAGATCGCCGGTGCCGGCACGTTCGGCGATCGCATCGTCGGCGGCGTCGTAGCCGCCCGTCACCTGCAGGGCCCGGATCAGCGGCGATGCCGGCGTGCGGATCCACTGGTTGGCGACGAAGGTCACCTCGACCCGCGCGCGCGTCGCGACCCGGAACAGGATGTCGCGGATCACTGCAGGGCAGGCGTCGGCGTCCACCCAGATCTGGGTCGTCATGGGCAGCACGGTCGAAGGCGGGACCGGCAGTGTCACCGATCCCACCGGCGAAGATCGACCGGCGATGCCGGGGCGTCGGCGCTCACCGCACTCCGCGAGCGTGCGAGCGTCCGACCGGCGGCACGATGCCGCCGGTCGGCGTCACTCAGAACGTCCAGCCGACGCGGGCGTAGTAGAAGCCGCCGTTGAAACCGTAGGGCGAGTGCACCGGATACGCCGCGCCCGCCACCGACGCACCCCAGGGATTGTCGACCGGCACCTTGTCGAACAGGTTCTGCGCGCCGAGGTTGACGTAGAGGCCGGAGGCGAACGTCCAGCCGATCTCGGCGTCGACGATCACCGCGCTGTCGTCGTAGATCGGCAGGCCGCCGTCTTCGACCCGGATCACCGCACTGTCGACATGGTCTTCGTACCAGCTGCCGTAGTAGGCCAGACGCAGATTGGCGTGGAAGACGTCGCGCCGGTGATTGACGCTGAAGTAGCCCTTGGTGCGCGGCAGCGACTCCTCGATCTTGTAGACCCGCGCCTCGTCGACGAAGTCGGCGTTGAAGCGGTCCACGCGCGTGCGGTTCCAGTTGCCGGCCAGCGAGTACGTGGTGGTGCCGCCGAAGTGGCCGGTGCGGACGCTGCTGACGACGTCGAGCCCGGTGGTCGTGGTGTCGAAGGCGTTGCCGAAGTAGGTCACCGAGGTCAGCGATGCGGCCTCCGCGTTGCCCGATGCCACCAGGGCCGCACGCTCGGCATCGGTGAGTTCGAAGCTCGAGCTCAGCGCGATACGGTCCTCGACCTCGATGCGATAGCCGTCGACGGTGACCAGCCAGTCGCCGCTGCTCCACACCAGGCCGGCCGAGTAGTTGGTCGAATCCTCCGGTGTCAGCGGTTGCGCGCCCTTGAGCGCGGCGATCGGGTTGGTCGGCGGCAGCGTGGCGATGTCGACCAGCCCCGTGCCCGCGAACGCGGTGGTGATCTGGCTGACGTTGGCCTGGCCCGGTGTCGGCGCACGGAAGCCCGTGCTGTACGCGCCGCGCAGTGCGAACGCGTCGGTCACGTCGTAGCGCGCGGTGAGCTTGCCGTTGGTGGTGTCGCCGAAATCGTCGAAGTCCTCGTAACGCAGCGCGGCCGCCAGCAGCAACGGTTCGATGAAGCGGGCCTCGGCGTCGACGTACACCGCCCAGTTCGCGCGGTCGAAGGTGCCCGCAGTGCGCGGGCTGAAGCCGTTGAAGCCGTTGGAGCCGAGTGCGAATCCCTGTTCGGTCAACGGGCCGATGCCGGTCGAGGCCGCATCGCCGGCGCGGATCTCGAACTCCTCCTTGCGCCATTCCGCACCGGCCGACAGGCTCAGCGGCTGGGTGGTGAAGCTGGTCTCGAAATCACGCCCGACATCGACGTTGACGCCGTTCTCGGTCTGCACGTTGCCGCCGGGCGAGAAGCGGAAGCCGGCGGGCTGGTTCGGCCCCAGCGACGCGTTGACGGTGTTGTAGATCGTGAAGTCGACCTGGTTGCGGCCGTGGGTCGCGCTGACGTCCCAGTGCCAGTCGCCCCAGGTGCCCTTGATGCCGCCGACCACCGAGCGGTCCTCGAGTTCACCGCCGAAGCGCGGCGTGAAGCCGCCTGGAAACACCGACAGGAACGTGAAGCAGTTCGACGGCAGGCCCGCGACCGCCGCGCCCACGCCCGAATAGGGCAGCAGGCCACCGCCCGCGTCGCGCAGCGGAATCACCGGGCATCCGCCCGCGCCGGTGAGGTCACCGACCAGCAGGGTCTCACCGCCGTCGTTGGAATAGACGCCCGAGCGCGACGTCGGCGTGCGGTAGTAGAAGCCGCCGTCGATCTCGCGCCGGGCGTAGTTGCCGAACAGGTACAGATCGACCGTTTCGCCGGAAATCCCGAGGTTGGCGATGATCTTCAGGTCGTCCTTGACCTTGGGCGAGCCCCAGATCTGCGCCGGATTCGGAATGTCCGGATATCCGGCCGCGTCCGCTTCGGCCGCGTCGTCGCGCTGCACGCTGCGCGACGTGTCGTCGGCCTTGCGCCATTCGGCCGTCAGCGTGGCGAAGCCGCGCTCGGTCAGCGGCAGGCCGATCTGCGCGCTGTACTGGTTGGTGAAGCCGTCGCCCTCGTAGAACTGGCCCGCGAACACCTCGGCGGTGCCGCCTTCGCGCGACTGCTTGAGGCCGAAGTTAATCACGCCGGCGATCGCGTCGGAGCCGTACTGCGCGGCGGCGCCGTCACGCAGCACCTCCACCTGTTCGAGCGCGAGCGACGGAAACACCGACAGGTCCGGCCCCTGCGCGCCGTCGGACAGCCCGTGGCCGAGGAAGGTGATCACGGCGGAGCGATGGAAGCGCTTGCCGTTGACCAGCACCAGCGTGTTGTCCGGCGGCAGGCCGCGCAGATTGGCCGGGCGCACGAGGCTGGCGGCGTCGTCGATCGGAATCGTGCTGACGTTGAACGACGGCACCAGCACCCGCAGCTGGTCGAGTGCATCGGTGGCGCCCTGGCCGCGGAATTCCTCGACGCCGATGATGTCGATCGGCACGGACGACTCCGCCTCCGAGCGCGGCTGGTTGCGCGAGCCGAGCACCGACACGGTGTCCAGCGACGTGGTGGTGTCCTGCGTGGCGGGCGCGCTCTGGGCGAATGCGCTCCCGCTTCCTGCGAGTACGGCGACCGCGAGTGCGGTCCTGACGGCCTGGGCCAACTGCGAGATTGCGACCTGCGGATTCCTGCGGTCTTCCATGCGCTGCGTCCTCGGATTCGGTTCGTGGTCCCCCCCGTTCCGCGCCAGCTGAAGCTATTGATTGCTGCGCCGCAGCAGGATTAACAGCATTTAAACGAAACCGCAACATCGCGTTCATGAGGCTGTGATCGGCGGCCGATTGAAACCGGCCGCGGCGAACAGGCAGGCCGGTCCGGCAAGTACCGCCGGTGTCAGAACGCTCACGCGGGGCAGCCCACAGTCACCGAATTCCAGACGGCGCCGAACGCTATCGGTGCTGGCGTTTCGTGAGCAGGTCTAGCTTGGCCTGATACGGCGTCATGCCGTCGCGATCGGCGAGATCGCGGGCCACCGTCAGCGCGCGGATCGCCCCGCGGGTGTCGCCCTGCTGCACGAGCGCGCGGGCCAGCGCGAAGTGGAAACGGTGCTCACCGGGATGGAGCCGGATCGCACGCCGGTAACGCTGCACGGCGGTCGTGAGGTCGCCCGCGGACTCGGCCTGGGCGCCGGTGATGAACTGGTGGAACGGGTCGCGCCTGAGCACGCGGTCGCTGCGCACCTGCAGCGGACGCGCGCGGGCCGTGTCGCCCTGCCGTTCGTAGAGCTGGGCCAGGTTGGCGAGCGCGCCCCAGTGCTCGGCATTGCGTTCGAGCGCGGCGCGGTAATGGTCTTCGGCCGCCGCGATGTCGCCGCGCCGCGAGGCCACCACGCCGGCGTTGTTGAGGCCGTTCGCCGAGGCCGGATCCAGCGCCAGCGACACGGCCATGTAAGGCGCGGCGTCGGCATACCGGCCGTCGATCGCGAGTTCCATCGCCCGGTTGCTGTAGTAGATCGCCAGCAGCGCGTCGTCGCTGATGGCGTGCGGCGGCGTGCGGGTCAGGATCTCGCTGGACGCCACGTCGATCGTGTAGCGGCGCTGCTGGACGCGCACGCCGGTGTTGACGTGATTGGTGCGCACCAGGTGCAGGTTCTCCTGACGCCACGACAGCACGTCGTCGATCTGCTGGGCGTAGGCGTCGAGACCCGCTTCGCGTGCAAGCGCCAGCGTCAGCAGCGTGAAGGCCAGGCAGTTCGCCTTGCCGGTGCGGAAGGCCTGGTCGACGGTGTACGTCGCGGCATGGTCGTACTGCATGCCCAGGCCGTTCTGCGTGTCGAACAGAAAGGCCATCATCAGGTCGAGACGGACGTTCGGCGACGTGCTGCGATCGGTCACCGCTGCGCGGAATGCCTGGCGCAGCTCGGGCGATATCGCCATGACCTGTTCGGGCGACGGCGGCGTCTCGTCCGCGTGCGCGGCCCGCGCCGTGGTCGAAGCCGCGATCGCCAAGATGACGGCGAGGAACCAGCGTCCCATGAGCACCTCCACGACCTATGCGGACCGGCCGTGCGGTCGAGTCTAGACCCCCAGCATGGCGTGTGACCGGACCGCGATGCCGGCCCGATGGACGGTCGTGCGATCGCGTCCGGCGGCGCGCGACGTCCCGGGGTGCTGGCGCGGCACGTGATGTGGGTCTTCGCAAGTGGACGGCTGGAGCACGCTGCGCGTCGGCGCCGCGTCCGCGTGCGATCTGCACCGTTGGCTACTGCCGTACACGACATGCGCGTGCGAGCGGATCATCAAGACGCACATGCGGGATGTCTTCCTTGCCCGCACCGCGTACCGCCGACTCGTTCGTCGCCCGGTCGCGCAGCGCGCTGCACGCGACACGCGACCATGGCGGCCACGCTAGGCTGTCGGGAGTCTCCAAGGGATCACGCCATGACCGATTTCAGCGCCCTGTCGCACCTAGTCTGCTCGCGCACCGGGACGCGCTACGACGCCGACGCCGTGCAGAACCTCTCCTCGGTCGGGGCTCCGCTGCTGGCGGCCTACGACCTCGAACGGCTCGCCGCGACATGGCGGCCGGACGATCTGCGCGGGCGCACCGCATCGCTATGGCGCTGGCACGAGCTGCTGCCGGTGCGCGACCCCGCCCACGTGGTGTCGCTGGGCGAAGGCGGCACGCCGCTGCTGCCGATGCCACGGCTCGGGCAGGCACTCGGCATCGACGCGTTGTGGATGAAGGACGAGGGCATCGTGCCCACCGGCTCGTTCAAGGCCCGCGGCGCGGCGGTCGGCGTGTCGCGGGCGAAGGAACTGGGCGTGCGCGCGCTGGCGATGCCGACCAACGGCAACGCGGGCGCCGCCTGGGCGCTGTACGCGGCGCGCGCGGGCATCGGCGCGACGATCGTGATGCCGAACGACGCGCCGTCGATCACCCGCAACGAGGTCGCGCTCGCCGGTGCGCAGCTGTATCTCGTCGACGGCCTGATCAGCGACGCCGGGAAGATCGTCGCGCAGGCGGTGGCCGACGGCGGCCTCTACGACGCCTCGACGCTGAAGGAGCCGTACCGGATCGAAGGCAAAAAAACGATGGGGCTGGAGCTCGCCGAGCAGTTCGACTGGCAGCTGCCCGACGTGATCCTGTATCCCACCGGTGGCGGCGTCGGTCTGATCGGGCTGCACAAGGCGTTCGCCGAACTGCGTGCGCTGGGCTGGATCGACGCCGCGCATCCGTCGCCGCGGCTGGTCGCGGTGCAGGCCGCCGGCTGCGCGCCGATCGTCGAGGCCTGGGCGCGCGGCGCCACCGAGTCGGCGTTCTGGCCGGAGTCGCGCACGGTTGCCTTCGGTCTCAACGTGCCCAAGGCGCTCGGCGATTTCCTGGTGCTCGAAGCCCTGTACGCCAGCGACGGCTGCGCGATCGCGGTGGACGATGCCGCGCTGCTCGCGGCGCAGCGCCAGGCCGCGACGCTGGAGGGCACGTTCGTCTGCCCCGAGGGCGCGGCCCTGTTCGCGGCCGCGGCGCAGCTGCGCGAGTCGGGCTGGATCCGGCCTGGCGAGCGCGTGGTCGCGCTCAACACCGGCGCCGGCATCAAGTATCCCGACACCTTCGAGGCGACGCCGCCGTTGCTGCAGCCGGGCGATCGTCTCCCGCGCTGAGCGCACGTCTGGCGCGGACGCCGCCATGGGCGCTCACGCCAGCGCGTCGGAGCCGATCACGTGGACGCCCGCGGGCGCGTCGAGCGCCGCCGCCAGCAACGCGTCGGCGATGCGCTCGGCCGGATTGATCCGCCATTTCGTCGGAAGCAGCGGATGCAGCGTCCGCAGCACGTGCGTGGCGAGCGTCTCGCCGAGGCGCCGCTCGTCACGGTCTCCGCCGATCAGGCCGGGACGCACCAGGGTCAGCGACGTGAAGCCGAGCGCACGCAATTCCGCTTCCAGTTCGCCCTTGACCCGGTTGTAGAACACGCGCGAGCGCGCGTCGGCGCCCATCGCGGAGTTCAGCACGTAGGTCGGTGTGCCGTGCCGCTGCGCGAGACGTGCGAATGTCAGCGGATAGTCGTGGTCGACACGGCGGAACGCCGCGCGTGATCCGGCGGTTTTCATCGTCGTGCCCAGTGCGCAGATGACGGTATCGGCGTGCCACCAGTCGGCGTCTTCGGGTGGGTGGTCGAAATCGACTACGGGTGCGTCGAGCTTCGGATGCGCGGGCAGGGGCCGTCGCGTGGGCGCGACCACACGATGGACACGCGGCTCGGCGAGCGCACGCGCGAGTACGTGACGGCCCACGAGGCCGGTCGCGCCGGCCAGGATCAATCGCATGGTCGTTCTCCAGCAGAGGGCAGAGCGCTTCGGCGCGGACCTCCGAGCCTAGCGCGCAGGCCGCGGGCAGCGGATGAGCCCGCCGCGTCAGCCGGTGGACGCGGCCCGGCCCGTCCGCAGCGCGAGCCAGCACAGGGCGACGGTGGTGGCATCGCCGAGGGCGCTGTGCCGGCCGAGCACCGGCACGCCCAGCGCATCGGCGATGCGTGGAAGTTCGAGGTTCGGTGGCACGTCGGGTCGCGCGCGTCGCGCACGCGTGGCGTACTGCTCGGCCAGGTCCACCCGCGCCTGCGGCAGGTTGAATCCGGTGAGCGCGCGGACGTGCGGCGCCAGCATCGCCAGGTCGAAGGCCAGGTGATACCCGAGCAGGGGACGGCTGCCGAGCCAGTGCAGGAACTCGCGCACGGCCGGCGTGACCGACAGGCCGTCGGCGGCTTCGTCCGGGGTGATGTGGTGGTGGCGGATGGAGTCGATGCCGAACGCGCGATCGGGCCGGATGCGGCGCTCGAAGCGTTCCGACAACTGGGCGACGCCGCCGTGCACCGGCACCGCGGCGAGGCTGAGGATATGGTCGCGTTGCGGGTCCAGGCCGGTGGTTTCCAGATCCAGGCTCACCCACGTGTCGCGCGGCGGCGGCTGCAGCAGACCGGCCCATTCGCCATCGCCATGCTGTCGACGCAGCCACCAGCGGCGCAGCCGGTCCACGTCAGTCGGCCAGATGGAACGCGCGGCGCACGTGGTCGCGGAACTCCTTGACCACGTGCAGGGCGTCGCGCAGCAGCTCGCGGTCGAGGCGACGCAGACGTTCGGTGTCGATGCGGTTGTCGGGCGCACGCCCGGTCTCGAGCCCGGCGAGCTGCGCGTCCAGGCGCATGCGCTGGAACACGTCGAGCGCCTGCGGCAGATCGCGGCCCAGCGCGGCCGGCAGCTCACCGCGTGCGGTCAGGGCCTCGCAGCGTTCCAGGCTTCCGGTGGCGGCAATGCCGTGGCGCAACGCCAGGCAGCGCAGACCGTGGACGACGGGGAAGATGCCGCCCTTCTTGAGGTCGGTGCCTTCGGCTGCGGTGCGCACCCGGCCGAAGAACGTCAACGGCGGATCGAAATTGAGGGTCGCGCGGGCCAGGTGGTGCATCAGGATCTCGTCGCCGCCGAGTGCCATCAGGCCGTCCTTGACCGGCGCGAACAGGGCCGTGTTGCCGGCCACCGGCCGCGCGTCCAATGCGATGGACAGATCCAGCGCCGCTTCGCCGCCGTGGCGCTGGCGCCAGTGCTCGATCCGCGCCTGCCATTCGCGCGCGGTCATGCGCCAGTGCGGGTTGTTGACCATCACGCCGCCGGGGCAGGGCGGATAGCCGACCCGATCCAATGCCTCGCTGAAGCGCGCCATCGCGTCGGGCAGGCCGTCCCAGTCGAGGTCGTCGGCGATCACCAGCGCGTTGTCCTGGTCGGTCTTGAGCAGCTGTTCGCGGCGGCCCTCGCTGCCCATCACGAGCAGGCAGATGCGGTCGCGGTGTTCGGCGGGCACCACCAGCTCGAACAGCCGCGCCATGACCCGACTGTTCAGGGCGCTGACCAGTTCCATCAGATACGGCATCCGCGCGCCGTGCGCGGCCAGGCTGCGCACCAGGCCGGTCATGCCGGAGGCCGCGGCCGCGATCTCGTCCAGCGACCGCGCCCGCGCCAGGCGCAGGCTGATCAGGTGCGAGTGGCTGGCGAAATGCGACAGCACTTCGGCGATGCCGAGCGTGCCGCGAAGCGTACCGTCGCGATCGCGCACGACCACGCGCTCGATATGCCGCTCGGTCATGCTGATCAGCGCCTGGAACAACACCTCGCCGGTGCCGATGCACACGAGCGGGCGGCTCGCGAGCGCGCCCACCGGGGCGTCGAGCGGCAGCCCCCGCAGCGTCAGGGCCTCCAGCAGATCGGTGCGGGTGACGATGCCCGGCTCCACGTGCTCGGCGTCCTCGACCAGCAGGCAATCGACGCGACTGCTGTGCAGGCGTGCGCTGGCCTCGGCGATGGTGGTGCTGGACGCGACGCGCTCGGCGGGCGCGAGCTGCGCTTCACCGACCTGGGTGACCATGAGTTCCGCGGCTTCGCGGCGTTCGCGCGCGTCGCCCGACAGCCGACCCTTCACCGCCAGTCCTTCGTTGAAATAGGCCGCGAACCGCGGATAGTCCGCGACCAGACTGCGGAAGGTGTCGGCCGGAATCAGGAAGCTCAGCACGTCGGAGTCGGTGCGGTAGCTTAGCCGCGCGCGGCCCGCCATCACCGCCCAGGCGCCGAAGACGTCGCCCGGGCCGTAGTCGGCGAAGCGGCGTTCGTGGCCGCTGTCGTCGCGCTGGTAGGCGTGCACCAGTCCCTTGAGGATCACGTGGGCATGGGGCGACGCGTGGCCGGCTTCTATCAGCGTGGTGCCGGCAGGGTGGAAGCCGACGTCGACGCGGGCCTGCAGCCGCGCGCGGCCGGCATCGTCGAGCAGGTCGAACGGCGGAATGCTGAGATCGAGGCCGGGCACGGGATCCATGCGCTGCATTGTGCGCCCAGCCGTCGCGCGGTGCGCCAGTGCCGGAACGCCGCCGTACACTCCGGACACTTGCCAGCGCCGGAGGCCACCGATGTCCCGTCTGACCGCACGCGATTTCCATCCCGATCTGCTGGAGCTCTACGACTTCTACGTTCACGGCCGGATCGGTCGCCGGGAATTTCTCGACCGCGCCGCACGGTTCGCGGTCGGCGGCCTCACCGCGACCGCGCTGCTGGCCTCGCTGAGCCCCAACTACGCGCTGGCCCAGCAAATCCAGTTCACCGATCCGGAGATCGTCGCCGAATACATCCGCTACCCGTCGCCCAACGGCCATGGCGACGTGCGCGGCTACCTGGTGCGTCCGGCGAAGGTCGACGGGCCGGTGCCGGGCGTCGTGGTCGTACACGAGAACCGCGGGCTCAATCCCTACATCGAGGATGTGGCGCGTCGCGTGGCCAAGGCCGGGTTCGTCGCCCTGGCGCCGGACGGGCTGTCGTCGGTGGGCGGCTATCCAGGCAACGACGAGAAGGGCCGTGAACTACAGCAGACGGTCGATCCCGAAAAGCTGATGAACGACTTCTTCGCGGCGATCGAATTCCTTCTGGCCAGTGATCGCGTGACCGACAAGGTCGGCATCACCGGCTTCTGCTACGGCGGCGGGGTGTCGCATGCGGCGGCGGTGGCGTATCCGGAGCTCGCGGCCGCGGTGCCGTTCTACGGGCGCCAGGCGAGCCCCGACGACGTGCCGCGCATTCGCGCCCCGCTGCTGGTGCACCTGGCCGAGAACGATCCGCGGATCAACGAGGGCTGGCCGGCTTACGAAGCCGCCCTGAAGGCTGCGGGCACGCGCTACGAAGGCCACATCTACCCCGGCACCCATCACGGCTTCCACAACGACTCCACGCCGCGCTACGACGCTGAAGCCGCCGAGCTCGCGTGGTCGCGGACGATCGCCTGGTTCCGCACGCATCTCACCTAGCGACGATCCGGCGGTCGTCCGCGCGTCGCGCCGGTGGATGGCTGTCAGGCATCCCGACTTCCGGCAGGGGAAACGGGCCTGCACCGGCGGCAGACTGCGCCGACAGCGTCGCCGCCGCGGTGACGCGCCGCCCGGGAGCGTCCCATGCCCAGCCGTCGTGCCGTACTGAAAACTGCTGCGCTCGCCGCTGCCGCCGGCGCGCTGCCGAATGTGACCAGCGCCGCGTCGATGGCGCGGGTCACGCCGACCGACAGGCCGCTGCGCATCCTGATCCTGGGGGGCACCGGCTTCACGGGCCCGTTCCAGGTCGCCTACGCGCTGGCGCGTGGCCATCAGGTCACGCTGTTCAACCGTGGTCGACGGCCGGCGCCCGAGTGGGCAGGCCATGTGGAACAGCTGCAGGGCGATCGCGATACCGGCGATCTGCGCGCACTCGAGGGGCGCGAATGGGATGTCTGCATCGACAATCCCACGACACTGCCGGCCTGGGTGCGCGACGTGGGCCACGTGCTGCGCGGGCGGATCGGGCACTACATCTTCGTGTCGTCGATCTCGGTCTACGCCGATAGCGGTCCCGCGGGCATCACCGAAGACGCGCCGTTGGCAGCGTATGCAGGCGTGGATCCGCTGGCCGAAACCCAGGCGTCGCTGGCGGCCGACATGGCGGCGTTGTTCGGTCCGCTGAAAGCCGCGAGCGAGGCCGAGGCGCGACGGCAGTTCGGCGCGCGCGTCGCCATCGTGCGCCCGGGCTTCATCGTCGGGCCGCGCGACGAGACCGACCGCTTCACCTGGTGGCCGCTGCGGGTTGCCGACGGCGGCGAGATGCTGGTGCCGGGCGACGGCCGGGATCCGGTGCAGTGCATCGACGGGCGTGACCTCGGCGAGTGGATCGTGCGTCTGGCCGAGACGCGCACCTCGGGCGTCTTCAACGCGACGGGGCCCGACTATCGGCTCGGCACCGATGCCCTGGTCCACGGCCTGCATGCGGTGACCGGCGGTCCGATCCGCTTCACCCATGTGCCCGCGGATTTCCTGGCCGAGCAGGGCATCGCCTTCGGCGCGGATCTGCCGATCTGGTTTCCGGCCGATCATCGCTTCGCCGGCTTCGGCCAGGTCGACAACCGGCGTGCGATCGAGTCCGGACTGCGTTTCCGGCCGCTGGCGACGACGGTGAGCGATCTGCTGGCATGGCATCGCGGCCTGCCCGACGACCGTCGCCGCACCGTGCGTGCGGGCATGTCGCGCGCACGCGAGACCGCGCTGCTGCAGGCCTGGCATGCACGCGCGGCACCGTCGCGAATCGATGCCGGCACATCGTGAGCGCTGACCGAACCGCGCGCCGCGCGGTCGCGGGCGGCGCCGACCCGCGTGTACAGTGCCCGGCCCGCAGTTCAGGAGTGAACGCATGACCGCATCCACCGCTTTCGCCGGTCTCGGCACGCCTGGCCAGCCCTGGGGCGAGTCCGAACGCGCGCAGTGGCGTAGCCGGCTCGCGCGCCATCGTCGCTACGCCGACGAGGTGCTGCCGCGCATCGAGCGGCTGCGCGCGACCTGGGACGTCGTGCAGTACGGCGAACTGGTCTACGACGGCGAAGCGTTCCCGTTGTCCGCACTGCGCAGCCGCGAGGCGGACGACACCCTGCCGATCGCCCTGGTCACCGGCGGCGTGCACGGCTACGAAACCAGCGGCGTGCAGGGCGCGCTGGCGTTCGCCGAGCAGCATGCCGCCGCGTACGCCGGACGCATCCAGTTGCTGGTGGCGCCGTGCGTGAGCCCGTGGGCGTTCGAACGCATCCAGCGCTGGAACCGCGACGCGGTCGATCCGAACCGCGCGTTCCGCGCCGACAGCCCGGCCGCCGAATCCGCGGCGCTGATCGCCCTGGTGGCGCCGGTGCGTGCGCGCATCCGGGTGCACGTCGATCTGCACGAGACGACCGACAGCGACGAGAGCGAGTTCCGCCCGGCGCTCGCGGCGCGCGACGGCCAGATCTTCGTTCCCGGCACGATTCCCGACGGCTTCTACCTCGTTGGTGATTCCGAACGGCCGCAGCCCGCGTTTCAGCAGGCGATTCTCGATGCGGTCGCTTCGGCCACCCACATCGCGCCGGCGGACGCGGACGGCACCCTGATCGGCACGCCGCTCGCGGCGCCGGGGCTGATCGAGTACCCGGTCCGCCGCCTCGGCCTGTGCGCCGGCGTCAGCGACGCGCCCTTCGTCACCACGACCGAGGTCTATCCCGACAGCCCGCGGACCACGCCGGCCGAATGCGACGCGGCCCAGGTCGCGGCCGTGCGCGCGGCGATCGAGTTCGCACTGGCCGCGCGCTGACACGATGCTGCGCGGCATTCACCACGTCGCGGTGATCTGCGGCGACTACGCGGTCTCCAAGGCGTTCTACACGGACGTGCTGGGCCTGACGGTCCTGGCCGAGCACTATCGTGAAGATCGTCGCTCGTGGAAGCTCGATCTCGCGCTGCCCGATGGCGGGCAGCTCGAGCTGTTCTCGTTTCCCGATGCGCCGCCGCGGCCCTCGTGGCCGGAGGCGCGCGGGCTGCGGCATCTCGCATTCGCGATCGACGATGTCGACGCCGGCCGCGCGCGACTGGTCGCTGCGGGCGTGGAGGTCGAGACCGTCCGCATCGATCCGTACACGGGGCGGCGCTTCACGTTCTTCGCCGATCCCGACGGTCTGCCGCTCGAACTCTACGAAGTGCCGCCGGCCGACGGGGCGTCGACCGGCGACTGAATACCGCCGCTGCGCGGGCTCAACGCGCCCTGGTCGCTGCCGCGTCGTCCAGACTGAAGTCGAGCACCGGGCCATCCGGCACGACGCCGGTCGGATTGATGTGCCGGTGGCTCTGGTAGTAGTGGCGCTTGATGTGGTCCATGTCGATCGTCGGCGCGACCGCAGGATGCGCGTACAGCCGGCGCGTATAGGCCCAGAGCGCGGGGTAGTCGACGATCCGCCGCCGGTTGCACTTGAAGTGCCCGTGGTAAACGGCATCGAAGCGCAGCAGCGTCGTGAACAGGCGCCAGTCCGCTTCGGTCAGCGTGTCGCCGACGAGGTATTGGCGCTCGGACAGGCGCGCTTCCAGCCAGTCCAGCGTGTCGAACACGCCGGCCACGGCCTCGTCGTAGGCGGCTTGGCGCTTGGCGAAGCCGGCCTTGTAGACGCCGTTGTTGAGGCCGTCGTAGATGCGCTCGTTGACGGCGTCGATCTCACCGCGCAGGGCCTCGGGATAGAAATCCCCCGGCGTGGCGCCGACCGCGTCGAAGGCACTGTTGAACATGCGGATGATGTCGGCGGATTCGTTGCTGACCACGCGCGAGGTCTGCGTGTCCCATAGCACCGGCACGGTGACACGGCCGGTGTAGTCGGGATCCGACTTCACGTACAACTGCCAGACCGTGCTCGCGCCTTCGATGGTGTCCGGGATCACGCCCGGACCGTCGGCGAACGTCCAGCCGTCCTCGGCCATCAGCCAGTGGGTGACCGACAGGCCGATCATGTCCTGCAGGCCCTTGAGCTCACGGAAGATCGCCGCGCGGTGCGCCCAGGGGCAGGCCCGCGCGATGTACAGGTGATAGCGGCCGGGCTCGGCGCGGAAGCCGCCGTCACCGGTGGGGCCGGGTGCGCCGTCGGCGGTCACCCAGTCGCGGAACACCGAGGACGGCCGTTGCAGGCGTCCGTCGTCGTCCACCAGTGCATCGTCGTCATCGCGCCATACACCATCGACCAGCATGCCCATGTCGGCCTCGTTCGCTGAAGAAAGAGCGCGCAGTGTGGACGGGCGGACGTCAAGCAGGCGTGCCCGGCACGCGCACCGCCCATTGACACGGCGACGCGCACACTCGCGGCCCGTTCCCGATGCGAATTCCCCATGCGCAGCCCTCCGCAGAACCCGCACGACCTCAGCCGCCACGATCTGCAGGAGATCCTGTCGACGATCCATGCCGAGGTCCGCGAGCGCTTCGACACGCAGAAGGGCAAGGTGGCCGACTACATTCCCGCGCTCGCCTCGGTGCCGCGCGACACCTTCGGCATGGCGGTGGTCACACTCGACGGCGACGTCTACACCGTGGGCGAGGCGCACGCACCGTTTTCGATCCAGAGCATCTCCAAGGTCCACACGCTGACGCTGGCGCTGGACATGGCCGGTGACGATCTGTGGAAGCGCGTCGGGCGCGAGCCCTCGGGCGATCCGTTCAACTCGCTGATCCAGCTCGAACACGAGAGCGGCATTCCGCGCAATCCCTTCATCAATGCCGGCGCGATCGTCGTCGCCGACGTGATCCTGTCGCACTACGACGATCCGGAAGGCACGTTCCTGCGCTTCATGCGCGAGCGTTCGGGCAATCCCGACATCGGCCGCGACGACGAGATCTGGGAGTCGGAGCGCAAGAGCGGCTACCGCAACGTGGCACTGGCCAACTTCATCCGCAGCTTCGGCAATATCGAGAACGACGTGCAGGCGGTGCTGGATTTCTATTACTTCCAGTGCGCGCTGAAGATGAACTGCATCGACCTCGCGCGCAGCCTGCAGTTCCTGGCCGACCGCGGCAAATGCCCGTCGTCGGGCGAGCAGGTGACCAGCATCGAGCGCGCCCGGCGTACCAACGCGGTGATGATGACCTGTGGCACCTACGATGCCGCCGGCGAGTTCGCGTTCCACGTCGGCCTGCCGGCCAAGAGCGGCGTCGGCGGTGGCATCGTCGCGGTGGTGCCGCACGTGCTGAACCTGTGCGTGTGGTCGCCGGCGCTGGACGAGAAGGGCAACTCGCTGCTGGGTGCCTACGCGCTGCACCGCTTCACGCGCATGACCGGCCTGTCGGTGTTCTGAGCCGGGCGCGGTGCGCCGCGCCCGGCTCACAGGCTCACGGACTCTGGTAGTAGACGTTGTCGATGAACAGTTCGACGTCCTGCACCGGCGGGTCGGCGACGACCATGAACATCTGTTTCACCGCATGCAGGTCGAGATCGTAGAAGGCGCTGAACGGAATCGTGACCTCGTGCCATTGGCCGTCGCGCGCCAGCCCGTAGTTCTGGCCGCCGGCGACGAAGTCGACCCAGCTGTCACCGAACGAGGTGTTGATACCGATCTTGAATGTCGATGCCGTCGTGGTGCGCATATGGAATTTCAGCGCACCGCCGGCATAGGCACTCATGTTGCGGTAGTCGGTGATGATGCCGAGTCCGAACCAGTCCCCGGCGTTCGCGCGGAACGCCATCGTCTCGCTGCCTTCGAACGGCGCGGCGCTGATCGGCGCGAGATTGTTCCAGAGGAACAGGTCCGCGTCGCTGCCGAAATCCAGCGCGCCGGCCAGGCCGCCCTGTTCGGAGTAGACGCCGAAGCGACCGGCCGGCACGGCGCTGTCGCCGCCGATCTGCAGCTCGCTGTCGGGATGGTCCTGGTACAAGCGGATCCAGTCGACGTGCATGGCACCGGGCAGCGGTGCGGTGATGCCGTTGGCATCGAGGATGCCGGTGTACGTGCCGCCGACCGCGAGGTTGAGCAGCAGGAAATGCGGCTGGTGGAACTCGTGCAGCGAGGCGCCCTCGATGTCCGAGATCGCCATCTCGAAGTACTGCAGGCCGTCGACGGAGACGCGGATGAACTCCGGATCCCAGGTCATCCGGTAGATGCGGTAGTCGTCGTGCAGGTCGGTCGGGAAATCCGCGAAATCGCCGTGGCTGGCATGGCCACCGCCGTAGTTCCAGTGCACCGCGCCGCCGACGCGGCGGTTGGCCATGCCCGCGGCAATGCCGTCGACGTGGCCGATCTCCATGATGTCGATCTCACCGCGATCGGGCCACACGCCGACCGCGCCGAGCATCCAGTACGCGGGCCACAGGCCGTTGCCGACCTCGGGCGTGCGAATGCGCGCCTCCAGCGTGCCGTACCTGAAATGCACGCGACCTTCGGTCTTCAGCCGCGCCGAGGTGAAGGGGCTGCCTTCGAAGGTCTCGCGACGCGCCTCGATGACGAGATTGCCGTTCTCGACACGCGCGTTTTCCGGGCGGCTGGTGTAGTACTGCAGCTCGCTGTTGCCCCAGCCGCAGATACCGATCTGGCAGCCGGTACCGACGTCGAAGGTCCAGGTGTTGCCGTCGATCGAATTGCCGTTGAAATTCTCCTCCCAGACCGGCGTCTGCGCATGCACGTGAGCGGGCAGGGCGAGTGCGGCGAGGCCGACGCAGGCGGCGATCGGAAGGGCGATGAGGGATGACCGGTCCATGTGAGCTCCTTGCGTGATGGTGTCGGGCCCATCCCCTGCGCTGGACCGGCCCCGACGCTGCCGCAGCCTGACAACGCTGTCAAAACCTCGCGCCACCAATCGGCCATTCGGGGCGCGGGATCACGGAATTGCGTTCGCATCCCGTGAAATCACGCGCATACACGACACGCCGATGCTGCGGCTGCAGCATCGGCTGGCGAAGGCGAGACGCCTCGTGTGATGCGTGGTGAAGCGGAATACGGGCGCCTACGGCGCGGTATCCACCAACACCAGTTCCGCATCGTCCAGCGCGGTGACGCGGATCACCGCTTCGTCGCGGATCGCTGCACCATCGCGGGCCTCGATGCGCGTGCCGTTGATCTCGACTGCGCCCGAAGCAGGTACCAGATAACCGAGGCGTCCATCGTCGAACGCATATTCGGCGGTGTCGCCGGCCTTGAGCGTCGCACCCAGCACGCGCGCGGCGGCACGGATCGGCAGGGCGTCGTCGTCACCGTCGAAGCCGCTGGCGAGCGCGACGAAATCGCCGCTGCGCGTATCCTTCGGGAACGGCTTGGTGCCCCAGGTCGGCGCGCCGCCGCGTGCATCGGGAATGATCCAGATCTGGAAGATCCGGGTTTCCTCGCCTTCCATGTTGTATTCGGCGTGCTGGATGCCGGTGCCCGCGCTCATCACCTGGACGTCGCCGGCACCGGTGCGCCCGGCATTGCCGAGGTTGTCCTTGTGGCTGATCGCCCCTTCGCGGACGTAGGTGATGATCTCCATGTCGGAATGCGGGTGCGGCGGAAAGCCGGTACGCGGCGCGATCAGGTCGTCGTTCCAGACGCGCAGCGCGCCCCAGCCCATGCGCGCGGGTTCGTGATAGCTGGCGAACGAGAAGTGGTGGTGCGCGTCGAGCCAGCCATGGTTGGCGGCACCGAGGGTGTCGAATGGGCGGCGTTCGATCATGTCGTTCTCCAACGTGTGTAAGGGATGGCGCCACGTTACGCCTTGCAGCGCAGGCGGGGAATGGAAATAATGGAAGACCATCCATTCCATTTTTGGCGCTATGAAGCTTCCCGATCTCGAAGCCTGGGCGATCTTCGCGCGTGTCGCGGAACTCGGCTCGTTCGCGTCAGCCGCCGAGGCGCTGGGCATCACCCAGCCCACGGTGTCGAAAGCCATGACACGGCTGGAGACACGCATCGGCACGCCGTTACTCCATCGCACCTCGCGCCGGATGACGCTGACCGCCGCGGGCGAAGCGGCCGTTGAGCGCTCCAACCGACTGCTGGCGGAGGGCGAGGCGGTCGAGGCGGCGGTGACCGCGCAGGCGGTGAGCCCGCGTGGCCACGTGCGCATGGCCGCGCCGATGTCGTTCGGCGTCGCGCATGTGGCGCCGCTGCTGCCGGCGTTCATGGCGAAATTCCCGGACGTGACCCTTGAACTCGCGCTCAGCGACGCGACCGTCGACATCGTCGGCGGCGGCTTCGATCTCGCGCTGCGGATCGGCACGCTGGAGGATTCCAGCCTGATCGCGCGCCGCTTGTGCGGCGTGCGCATCCTGCTGGTCGGCGCGCCTGCGTATTTCGAACGCGTCGGGCGGCCGAAACATCCGCGCGATCTGGCCGGCCATCGCGGCCTGACCTACGCCTACGCGCGCTCGGGCGCGGCGTGGCGTTTTCACCATGCGCGCCACGGCGACTATTCGGTCGGCGTGCCGTCAGTGCTGCGCGCGAACAATGCCGAAGCACTGACGCCGGCACTGCTGGCCGGGGCCGGGCTCGCGCTGCAGCCGGAGTTTCTGGTCTGGCGGGAACTGCGCCGCGGTGCGCTCGAAGTCGCGCTGCCCGGCTGGCAACCGCCGGAAATTGCCGTGCACGTGGTCATGCCGCCCGGACGCAGCCGCCCGGCGCGGGTGCAGGCACTGGTCGACCATCTCGCCCGCAAACTGGCGCAGGCGCCGTGGGCCTCGGGCGAATGAGAACGCGGCGTCAGCGTCCTGCGCTGTGGTCATGCACGTGGTCGCCGCGCAGCGCGAGGGCGCGATAGGCGGTCCGCGCTGCGCCGTCGAACATTGCAGCCGCGCCACGTGGACGGTCGGGACCTGCAGCGGTGTCCAGCACCAGCGTTGCGCCCAAGCCGGCGTAGAGATAGCGATCCCCATAGGCGCGCTGCAAGGCGGCGAACGTCGCCTCGCCGGTGCAGTGCCCGGGGGCGATGAAGTCGATGTCGTACGGGGCCAGTGCCGCGACCACGCCGGCGATCGCCGCGTCGTCGGCATTGACGTAATGGAAGCCGCCGATCACCAGATGGATGTCGGGGTCGAGCTTCGCCGCTTCGGCCACGATCACCGGCAGGCCTGGATGCGAGCAGCCGACGACCAGCAGCAGGCCCTCGGGCGTGCGCACGGCCAGTGACAGTTCGCGCAATTCGCGCGTTCCGGGTACATCGGACACGGTCGCGATCGCCCAGACGCCCGGCGCGATCTCCGTGGTCTGAACGACGGGCTGCAGATTCGCGCCGGGCCAGGCGCTGCCGAACTGCAGCGTCTGCGGCGGCGCGCCGTCGAAGTAGCGCATGCGCGCAGGCAGGGACGCGTCCTTGCGATAGAAGCTCGACGGCAACGACGAGCCGTAGATGCCGAAACCTTCCTGCGGCGCGTGGATCACGACATCGGGATTCGCTTCGAGCACGACCGACAGACCGGCCATGTGGTCGGCGTGGCGATGCGACATCACCACCCTGTCGAGATCGGCCAGATCCACGCCTTTGGCTGCGACGTTCCGGCGGAACGTCTCCGCGTCGTTGCCGGTGTCGAACAGGATGCGCTGGCCGTCGACCTCGATCAGCGCGGCGAATCCCCAGTCCTTCTCGAGCGCGGGGTCGTCGCCGAAGGCGTCGTAGAGCACGGTGATCGTCGGCGCGGTGTCGTCGGCGAAGACGGGCGGGGCGGCGGACAGCAGCAGGCTCAACAGCAGCACGGGACGCAGCGTCATGGCGATGGCTCGGCGGGACCGGACCTGCAGCTTAGGCCGCGCGCACGCCGTGCCGCGCTCCGATTCCGGCACACCGTGTTGCCGGTTCCGCGATGCTGGCCGCGCGCCGTGCGTTACCCTGCGCCGGTTTTCCACAGAGCCGAGCCATGCCCGTCACCGTCCGCCTGCTGCTGCCGTGCCTGATCGCCGCGCTCGCCGGGTGCGCGACGGACCGGCCGACCGAGACGCCGCCCAGGACTGCCGCCATGACCCGATTTTCCGAGATCACCGAAACCCGTTTCACCGCGCCTGAGCGCTACGCGGACGAGGTCGCCGCCGCGGCGACGCCGGCGCCAGCATTGACCGCGCCGGACGTGGACGGCGTGCGGATCGGCACTTTCGCCGGCTATCCGGCGGTGCTCGTCGACACCGCCGACGCACGCGCAGCCATCGCCTTGCACGGCGGGCATCTGCTGTCCTGGGTGCCCAGCGGCGGCGAGGACGTGCTGTGGGTGTCGCCGCGACTGGCCGATGCACCGGCCGCGATCCGTGGTGGCGTACCGGTGATCTGGCCGTTCTTCGGCCGTCAGGGGCAGACGAACGAAGTCCCCTCGCACGGTTTCGTGCGCACCGTGCGCTGGCAACTGGTCGATGCCGCGCGCGATGCCGACGGCAGCGTCACGCTGACGCTCGCGCCGCCGCGTTACGCCGATCTCGGCCTCGAACTGCGCATGCACCTGCGCATCGGTACGACGCTCGAGCAGACGCTGGAAACCACGAACACCGGCGACGCGCCGGTCGCGTTCACCCAGGCGTTGCACAGCTACTTCCGCGTCTCCGACGTCGCCGGCGTGCGTGTCGAAGGGCTCGACGGCCTGCGGTTTCTCGACAAGAACGACGGCTACGCCGCGCATGCGCAGCGCGGCGACTGGGTGCTGGACGACGCCCGCGATCCCGGCCGCAGCGACTACATCTACGCCGACGCGGGCGGGCGCTACCGGCTGGACGATCCTGGGCTCGACCGTCGCATCGAACTGACGACCTCGGGCAGCCGCTCGCTCGTAGTCTGGAATCCGGGCGAGGTATCCGCCGAGCGCAGCAGCGACATGAACGATGGCGCCTGGCGTGGCTTCCTGTGCCTGGAGGCGGCCAACGCCGGCGCGGACGTCGTGCAGCTCGCGCCCGGCGGCACCCATACGCTGACCCAGCGCATCCGGGTGCTCGCGCGCGACTGAGGCCGTCGTTTCGGCTGCTGAGCGTGGCCACAGGCGGTCCGGCCCCTGGCGGAGGAGTGCCTGGCAATGGCCGCGGCGGTGCGTCGAGCCGCCTGCCGACACGCACGTTTGCGAACGCGCTGTTGATCGAGTGTTCGAGGCGGGCGAGCGCGCGCAGAGCGCGATCAGCGGCCCCCTCTACGCGCGGGCCGGTTCACTGTACGGCGCCCGACATCGCCCGCCGTCGCGACGCCTCCGCCACCCCAAATCCACCGCGAGTGCCATTGGTTGGGTCGGTCCGGGGCCGACGGGTCGCCCCGGACCGGTATGCTGGGTGACCGGTTTCGCATGCAACTGCCGCGATGCCGGCCCGACACGACATCCCGGAGATCGACCTTGAAGAAGACCCTGCTGTCCGCGGCCACGGCCGTCGCGCTGACGATGGCGGCCTCGTCCGCTGCCGCCCACGACCATGACCACGCCTGTCTCGACGCCCTGTGCCAGCTGCAGACGCTGTTCCAGGCCGACGCGCCCGCGGGCGGCAGCGCCGATGCGCCGATCGCCGCCCAGCGCATGGGCACCTGGGGCATCGACACCGCCGGCATGGACACCAGCGTCCGCCCGGGCGAGGACTTCTTCCGCTACGTCAGCGGCACCTGGGCGCAGACCACCGAGATTCCGTCCGACAAGTCGAGCTACGGCGCGTTCCTGATCCTGCGCGACCTGTCGGAAGCGCGCGTGCGCCAGCTCGTCGAGAGCTACCAGGCCAACGACGCCGCCCATGCCGATCGCGCCAAGGTCGCCACGTTGTATGCGGGCTTCATGGACCAGGCCGCGATCGAAGCCGCCGGCGCGCAGCCGTTGGCCCCGAAGCTCGCCGCGATCCGCGCCGCCGGTGACCACGATGCGTTGGCACGCCTGATGGGCGAGAGCCACGGTGGCTTCGGCCGCAGCTTTTTCGGCGTCGGCGTGTCCGACGACCAGCGCGATCCCGACCGCTACACGCTGTACATGAGCCAGTCGGGCCTCGGCCTCGGCGACCGCGAGATGTACCTGCGCGAGAACTTCGCGCCGCAGCGCGAGCGCTACCAGGCCTACGTCGCGCAGCTGCTGGAACTCGCTGGCTGGGACAACCCGCAGGGCAATGCCGAAGCCATCCTCGCGCTGGAGACGAAGATCGCCGAGGCGCACTGGACCCGCGCCGAGAGCCGCGACCGCGACAAGACCTACAACCCGGTCGAACTGGCCGCCTTCGAGAGCACCGCGCCGGGCTTCCCGTGGGCGACGTTCTTCGAGGCCGCCGGCGTGACCCAGGCGCCGCGCGCCGTCGTGCGCCAGGACACCGCGATCCCGAAGATGGCGCAGATCTACGCCGACACCGACGTCGCTACGCTGCAGGCCTGGCAGGCCTTCCACACCGCCGACAACGCCGCGCCGCTGCTGTCGAAGGCGTTCGTGGACGCGAACTTCGAGTTCCGCAACAAGTTCCTGTCCGGCCAGCCGGAACAGCGCGAGCGCTGGAAGCGCGGCGTCTCGTTCGCCGAGAACGCGATGGGCGAGGCGATCGGTCGCGACTACGTCGAGCTGTACTTCCCCGCCGACGCCAAGGCCAAGATGGACGAGCTGGTCGCCAACGTGAAGGTGGCGATGGGCGCGCGTCTCGACCAGTTGGACTGGATGGGCGAAGAGACCAAGAAGGAAGCGCGCGCGAAGCTCGAGAACTTCGGCCTGAAGATCGGCCATCCGGACGAGTGGCGCGACTACAGCGGGCTCGACGTGCAGCCGGGCGACCTGTTCGGCAATGCCGAGCGTGCGATGACGTTCGAGTGGGACTTCCGCCGCGCGCGCATCGGCCAGCAGGTGGACAAAGCCGAGTGGGGCATGACGCCGCAGACGGTCAATGCCTACTACAACTCGGTCAAGAACGAGATCGTGTTCCCGGCCGCGATCCTGCAGCCGCCGTTCTTCGATCCCGACGCGGATCCGGCGGTCAACTACGGCGCCATCGGCGGCGTGATCGGTCACGAGATCATCCACGGCTTCGACGACCAGGGCCGCAAGTCCGACGGCAAGGGCCTGCTGCGCGACTGGTGGACGGCCGAGGACGCGGCGAAGTTCGAGGCCCAGGCGGCCAAGCTCGGCGCCCAGTACGAGGCCTACGAGTTCCCGCAGCTGCCGGGCATGCACATCAACGGCCGCGTGGCGATGGGCGAGAACATCGGCGACCTCGGTGGCCTGACGATCGCGCTCGAGGCCTACCGCCGCTCGCTGGACGGTCAGCCGGCGCCGGAGATCGACGGCTTCACCGGCGAGCAGCGCCTGTTCATGGGCTGGGGCCAGGTGTGGCGCACCCTGTGGCGCGACGATGCACTGCGCCAGCAGCTGGTCAACGGCACGCACTCGCCGGGCCACATCCGCGCGTTCGCGCCGCTGCGCAACATCGATGCGTGGTACGACGCCTTCGGCGTGACCGAGCAGGATGCGCTGTGGATCGCACCGGAAGACCGCGTGCGGATCTGGTGATCACGCGCCAGCGTTGAGACACGACAGGGCCGGGATTTCCCGGCCCTGTCGCGTTGTGGGCCCACGGATCCGTTGAGGGACGGTCTGAATAACTGCCGTCATCCCCGCGGCTCTCAACAGCCGAACGGCTGATCAAGCGGGGATCCAGCGACGTCAAGCCTTGAAAATCAACGGCGTGGGATTCCCGCTTGACCGGGCATACGTCCGTTGAAAGCCGCGGGAATGATGGTCAAGAGCAGACTTGTCAGACCTTCCTGAGGTCGCCCCACTCAGTCGCTCAACGTGCTCGCTACGCGCACCTCGCCGGTCAGCAGCCGGTGGACCGGGCAGGCATTGGCGATCTGCAATAGACGCTCGCGCTGGTCGGCGTCGAGCGGGCCGCGCAGGTGGATCATGCGGGTGATGTCGGTCCCCGCGGCGGGTTTGCCGTCCGGATCGAGTGCGAGCTCGACCTCGACCGCCTCCAGCGGCCACTGCTTGCGTGCGGCGTACATGCGCAACGTGATCGCCGTGCACGCCCCCAGGGCCGAGAGCAGCAGGTGATCGGGGGTCGGCGCGGTGTCGCCGCCGCCCAGGGTCGACGGCTCGTCGGCCTGCCAGGTGTGGCCGGCGCCGTCGTCGAGATCGACGCGGTAGTCGGGGCCCGCGGTGCGCGCCGTCAGACGGGCTCGTGCGGTGGTCATGGTCATCGTCTCCGTGCGGGACGGCCCCGCGGGCCGCGCGCCGCCAGCCTGCCACGTCGTGCGGCAGGCCGTCGGCGCATCCGACGGATCAGGCTGCGCGGCGTCAGCCCGGCGTGTAGTAGGTCGGGGCGCCCGGCCCGACCGGCAGGCCGAGGCCGAACACCCAGAGGAAGAACACCGCGGTCCAGCCGATGAAGAACACGATCGAGTAGGGCAGCATCATCGCGATCAGCGTGCCGACCCCGAGGTTGCGTTTGTAGCGCGCGGCGAACGCCATGATCAGCCCGAAGTAGCTCATCATCGGCGTGATCAGGTTGGTCACCGAATCACCGATGCGGTACGCGGACTGGATCACCTCGGGGCTGTAGCCAACGAGCATCAGCATCGGGACGAAGATCGGTGCGGTCACCGCCCACTGTGCCGAGGCCGAGCCCAGCGACAGGTTGATCATTCCGCACAGCGCGATGAAGGCCAGGAACACCAGCGGCCCCGTCAGGCCGATCGATTGCAGCAGGTTCGAGCCCAGCACCGCCATCACCTGGCCGAGCTGGGTCCAGTTGAAGAACGCGACGAACTGCGCGGCGAAGAACACCAGCACGATGTACAGGCTCAGCGTGGCCATCGATTTCGCCATCGCGTCGATGACGTCGCGGTCGTTGCGTATCGAGCCGGTGAGTGCGCCGTAGACGATACCCGCCACCGCGAAGAACACCGCCACCAGCACCACGATGCCGGTCAGGAACGGGCGCAGGCTGCCCAGGGTGTCGTCGACGCCCGGCAGGCGCAGCGCGCCGTTGGCGGGCACGGTGAGCGCGGCGATCACGCTCGCGACCAGCAGCGCGGCCAGGCCCGACCACAGCAGCGCACGCCGTTCGCGCGCAGCCAGCGGATCCATGTTCACCGGCTCGGCGTCAGGGTCGAGCTCTTTCGGATCGAAGGCGCCGAGCTTCGGCTCGACGATGTAGGTGGTGACGAACCAGCCCAGGCCGGTCACCACGAAGGTGCTGGCGATCATGAAGTACCAGTTGACCGCCGCGTGCACCTCGTAGGTCGGATCGATCAGCCGCGCCGCTTCCTGGGTGATGCCCGCGAGCAGCGGATCGACGGTGCCGATCAGCAAATTCGCGCTGTAGCCGCCCGACACGCCGGCGAACGCGGCTGCCAGGCCCGCGAGAGGGTGGCGCCCGAGCGCATGGAAGATCGCCGCCGCCAGCGGAATCACGACCACGTAGCCCATTTCCGAGGCCGTGTTCGACAGCACCGCGGCGAACACGATGACCACGGTCACCAGGTTCTTCGGTGCACCGAGCACCAGCGCCTTGATCGCCGCCGTCAGCAGGCCGGAGCGTTCGGCGATGCCCACGCCCAGCATCGCCACCAGCACCGTGCCCAGCGGCACGAACGAGGTGAAGTTGGTCACCAGGCCCATGACGATCCGGCGCAGGCCTTCGGCATCGAGCAGGCTGATGACCCGGATGATGCCGTCCTCGGCGCGTCCGGACGCGCCCTCGGGACGCGGATCCGGCACCGAGACGCCATAGGCGGCCAGCACGCCCGACAGCAGCACGATCAACAGCGCCAGCAATGCGAACAGCGTCACCGGATGCGGCAACAGATTGCCGAGGAACTCGACGGTGTTGAGCAGGCGCGTGATCGCGCTGCGCGGCTCGGATGCGGGCGCTGCCGACTTGCCTCGGGTCATCGTGCGGTCCGGTGCGGGTGGCCGGGCAGTCTAGCAAGCACCGGTCGTGCGCCTGCGTGGCCGGTATGCAGGATGGCGCTGTGAGCGCGCCCGCGCTCGATCGAACGAGGACATGAATGCGGCGCAGACGTCGCCGTCATCGGCGATGGCGTGCCGGCGCGTCGGAATCGGCGCGGCGCTGCACCGGATGCGCCGTGACGGGTATCCGCCGTCACGGCGCCGCTGTGGATCAGAGATCACGCGCCGCAGCCTGCATCCGGGCTGCGGCCACGATCGGCGTCGCGCGGGCTCAGCCCGTGGCGGACGCCTTGGCGATGAAATCGTCGACCTCGCGCTCCAGCAGCTCCAGCGGCACCACGCCGGTCAGCAGCACGCGGTTGTGGAACGCGCGCGGGTCGAAGCGCTCGCCGAGCGCGTCGCGGGCCTTGTCGCGCAGGCGGATGATCTCGAGCTGGCCGATCATGTACGACGTGGCCTGGCCCGGCATCACGACGTAACGGTCGACTTCCGAGGCCGGAATGCCGTAGTCGATCGCCTGCTGGCGGGTCCAGCGCATCGCGTGCAGGCCGGTGTCGACGACCAGACGCCGGGCGCGGAACAGTTCGGCATCGAGCTGGCCCAGGCGGCCCTCCGGGTCACCTTCGTACCAGCCTTCCTCGGCGGCGAGCCGCTCGGCGTACAGCGCCCAGCCTTCGCTGAAGGCGGAGATGCCGCCGAGCGCGCGGGTCTGGCGGAACTTCGGCAGGTCGGGGTTCTCGACCGAGAGGGCGATCTGGAAATGATGACCCGGCACCGCTTCGTGGTAGACCAGCGTGCGCAGGCCGAAGCGGGTCAGCCGATCCGGACGCAGCGGCATCTGGTAGACGCCCGGACGCGAGCCGTCGAGCGGCGGCGCGGTGTAGCTGGCCGCTGCGCTGGCCCAGCGGTACTCGGGGTAGGGCTGGGCGATGACCGGCGTCTTCGGGCGGATGTCGAACAGCGCATCGGCGCGGCGTTCGGCATCGCGCATCATCGTGTCGATGTCGGCCATGATCGCGGCGCGGCCGGTGTCGTCGTTGCTGTAGGCCAGGTCCTTGCGCAGCTGCGCGACGCGCGATTCGACGCTGCCGTCGCTGCGGCCGAGCGAGCGCAGAATGGTGTCCATCTCGGCCTCGATGCGCGCCACTTCGCGCAGGCCGATCGCGTGGATCTCGTCGGCGCCGAGTCCGGTCGAGGTGAAGCGCCTCAGGTGATACGCGTAGACCTCGGCGCCGTCGTCGAAGCGCCACAGGCCGGCATCGTCGGTGGCGCGCGGCTGCTGCGCGCGCAGTTCGGCGATCGCGCGCGACCACGCCGGATACACGCCGTCCTGCACCGTGCGCGTGGCCTCGGCGACCAGCGCCGCGCGTGCGTCCGCGTCGAGCGCGTCCACCGATTCGAGGCGCTGCGCGAAGGTCGCGACCAGGGGGTTGCCGTTGGCCGGGCCGTCGATGAACTGCTGCATCTGCGCGATGGTGGCGTCGAGGATGAAGCGCGGCAGCAGGATGTCGCGGGCGGCGAGTTCGCGCGCGCGGGCGGTGGACTCGTCCATGCGCGCCTCGAACTGGCCCAGGCGCGCCAGGTAGTTGCGGGCGTCCTCTTCGCTGCGCACCGGGTGCACCACGGTCATCAGGTTCGGCAGGCCGACATTGGCGCCGCTGAACTGCTGCAGCGGAAAGTTGTAGTCGTCGTAGCGCTCGCCCTCGACGGCGCTGCGCAGCTGCCAGTCCATCAGCTCGGCCGACACGCGTTCGACGTCGCGCATCGCGCCCCGGTCGAAGCGTGCCAGTTCGGCGATGCCGCGTTCGGCGAGCGCCAAGGTGCCCCGGCGGAACTCGGCGGTCTGCGGCGTGAGCTGGCGATCCATCTCCGACTGCAGCGCGCCGTCGAAATAGCGGCTGCCGGTGGAGGCGCTGGGCTGGCGGCGCATCCAGTCGTCGGTGAAGCGGTCGAAGAATGCGGCGACCGGCGTCGCGGCCTGACTCGAGGCCGCATCGTCACGGGGCGCGGCCGACGTCTGCGTCGGCGATGTCGAGGCGCAGCCGGCGAACAGCAGGCTGCCGGCAAGGGCGATGGCGAGCGGGGCGACGCGAGGGCGATGGGTCACGGAAACTCCGGGCAGCGGTGGGTCCCTGCGATTCTACGCAGGGCCCACCGTGCGCCGGGCACGCCGCGCGCACATCGTGTCGCGCAGGGCTCAGCCGTGCACGCGGAAGCGCGTCGCGTCGTCGATGTAGGTCTTGGGGCCGATCGGCGCCTCGTGCGAACCGAACGGCATCTGCGCACGCAGCCGCCAGCTGGCCGGCAGATTCCATTCGCGCGCGGCGGCCTCGTCCGGCAGCGGGTTGTAGTGCTGCAGGCTGGCGCCGATGTCGGCATCGGCGAGCGCGGTCCACACGGCGTACTGCGCGATGCCGGTGGCGTGCTCGGACCACACCGGGAAATTGTCGGCGTACAGCGGGAACTTCGCCTGCAACTCGCGGACGACGTCCTGGTCTTCGTAGAACAGCACCGTGCCCGCGCCGGCTGCGAAGCCGTCGATCTTGGCTTCGGTCTGCGCGAACGCATCCGCGGGCACCACGCCACGCAGCGCATCCTTGACCAGATTCCAGAACGTCACGCTCTGCGCGCCGTAGAGGATCACCGCGCGCGAACTCTGGGAATTGAACGACGACGGGCTCTCGCGCACCGCGTCCTGGATCAGCGCGGTGACCTCGTCCTGCGGGATCGGAAGCGTGCGACCCAGGCTGTACTGGGTGCGGCGACGGTGGGCGGATTCGAGGAACGCGTTGTGGGGCATGACAACTCCGTGGGCTGGCCGGGGGGCGGCGACCACGGCAGTCTGCATTGGCAGCAGGGATGGAACGACAGGGCAAATCGGGAAGGATCGTTGCATCGGCATCGTCTCGCAGCATCGGGCGACTGCACCCGTGGCACGATCCGGCACGAAAAAGCCGCCGCGGGGACCGCGGTGGCTCGAGGTCGATCAGCGTCGCCAGGCTCAGCGGTAGACGCGCTCGCAGCGGGTTTCGACGATGCGATCGCCACGCGATTCCTGGCTGTTGCCCTGGACGTTGCGTCCGATCGCACCGCCTGCGACCGCGCCGCCGACGGTGGCGATCTTGCGTCCGCTGCCGCTGCCGATCTGGTTGCCGACCAGGCCGCCGATGACCGCGCCGGCCGCGGTGCCACCGACACGGTTCGGATCCGACGCCGCGCGGCGGACCTCGACGTCCTGGCAGACGACGCGGCTGCCGTCGTTGAAGCGGCGTCCTTCGTCCTGCGGACCATAATTCTGTGCGTATGCAGCGGCGGTGCCGAGAACGGACAGGGCGCCGATACAGGCCAGGGTGCGGATCGAATTCATGGGAAGTGCTCCTCGCGGATGACGTGGCGAGGATGCTGTCAGCGCGCGATGCAAGCTTCGATGAAATCCGCGAAGGCGACAGTGCGCGGTTCAGGCACTGGCGCGCCGCGTGAGGAGCGCGTCGTCGTGTGACGCACTCAGACGTACTGCATCTTCCGGCCCATGCCGCCGTCGACGACGATGTTCTGGCCAGTCATGAAACCAGCGGCAGGCGAAAGCAGATGCACCGCGAGCGCACCGATGTCGCCTGGTTCGCCGACGCGTCCGCTCGGGTGCTGCGCATGGTCGCGACGCGAGAGTTTCGGCGCGCGTCGTGCAACGGGCTTGCGCCAGGCGTCGGTGACGATCCAGCCCGGACTGATGGCGTTGACGCGCACCGCCGGACCTTCGCTGATCGCCAGCGCATGGCTCAGCGCCACCAGTCCGCCTTTTGCCGACGCATAGGGCTCGGTGTGCGGTTCGGACTGGTGCACGCGGCTCGAAGCGATGTTGACGATCGCGCCGCCCTGCGCGCGCAACGCGGGCAGCGCGTGTTTGCAGCACAGGAACGCGCCGGTGAGATGGCCGTCGATGAAACGGCGCCATTCGGCCAGCGGCAACGTGGACAGGTCCTGGACACCGGGTGATGCCGGCCCGGCGTTGTTGACCAGGCCGTCGAGCCGCGCGAACCGCGCGATCGCCTTGCGCATGAAGCCGCGGACCGAGGCTTCGCGGCGCACGTCGAGCGGCGCGAACCAGGCGCGTTCGCCGACCTGCCATTCGTCGAGGCAGGCGCGACCGGCATCGCGGTCGATGTCGCCGATCGCGACGCGACCGCCGGCACCGAGGACGGCCTGCGCGATGCCGCGGCCGATGCCCTGCGCGCCGCCGGTGATCACGACGACGCGTCCCTTCAAAGGCGCGGCATCGTGGGCTTCGATCGGGGGTGTGAGCGACATCGCGGCAGCCTGGAGGGAATCGGCGGACAGTGTCCGTCCGCCCGCATCGACAGCGTGTCGACGGCGCCCGCGTCGTGCGGTGTCAGCGGCCGCCGCGTCCGGGGCCCGCAGGCGCCGGCACCGGTGCCGGATGTTCGTCGAGGCGCGTGAGGGTGCGCGTCGTCCCGAGTTTCTCGATGCTGCCGCCGGACCCGCAGAACGCCGCGACATCGTCGGCGATGCGTTCGCTGGTCAGCGACGACGCGCGTTCGCTCGCGGTGCGTGCGCCGGCGAACAGGTGACGCGTGCCTCCACCCGAGGCGGTGGGCTTCTTCGTACCGGACATGCTGGGCACTCCTTCAGTACATGGTCAGGGGAATGCCGCGTGCGCCGCGATCGGCGTACTCGGCACGGATCTCGCGGCAGTAGGGGCCGCCCATCGCGAAGCGTCGGCAGACGTCCGGCCGGGTGTCGTAGATCGAGCAGCACATGCGCGCGGCATCGACCGCCACGCACCAGCCCTCGTCGTCGCGTGCCATCACCCGCAGACCGGCGTCGGTGATGTCGGTGAAGCGCTCGGGCACGTTGTCGTCGCTCTGCAGCACCACGGTGAGCCGGCAGCAGACTGCATCGCAGGTGTCGCAGTGGTCTTGCGCCACGCTCATGACGCGACGGTGCCGCGCTGATAGCGCAGCAGGCGTCCACGCGGCGCCATGTCGAGGTCGCCGTCCAGCGCGAGGCGCTCTTCACTCGAGGTGAACCCCTGGGCGTCGAGCAGACGCCCGAAGGCGGCGCTGTGACCGCGCCCGGGATCGGTGAGCATGACGACCGCATCCGGGCGTGCGTGCCGCGCGACGACACCCGCCAGGGTGACGGCATGGCCGCGTTCGTACAGCACGTCGCTGGCGATGATCATGTCGAAGTGGCCCAGCGAGGCCAGCGGTTCGTCCCAGCGCATGTGCCGGTAATGCACGGCGTCGAGCGCGTTGAGCGCGGCGTTGTAGGCGAGGAAGCCTTCGGCCAGCGGATGCATGTCCGAGGCGACCACGTCGGCACCGCGACGCTGCAGCACCAGACTCGACAGGCCGATGCCGCAGCCGATCTCGAGAATGCGCAGCCCGGCGACCTCGGTGCGGGCCATCACCTGCGCGAGCAGGCGTCCCGACGGCCACAGATGCCCGAACAGCGGCCACTGCGCCGACGAAATGCCGAGGCGGGCACTGTGTCCATCGGGGTCGGCGTACTGCTGGAGATCGGTGAGCATCCGCAGGCGGTACGAATGCGCGCCGATGTCGACAGTGGAAATAGAGGTGGAATAACCGGGCACGGCACTTCCTTCGGGAGCGTTGCCCTGACGGGCGGTCACGCATGGAGGGAAGCGAAGCGGCGACGGCTCAGGTCGCGCTGGGCGCGCGGATCGGGCGTGGCCCGACGGTCGAGCATAGCACCGGCCCGCCGGGCCTCCGGGCCGGTCGCGGTGCCGCGTTCAGCGCGGATGGTTGGTGTAGCTGGCGTTGCCGAGGCCGGTGCCGATCGTCAGCACGCTCCAGCGCGCGACCGCGTGCATCCGCGGGCGTTCACTCAGGCCCTGCACGACGGCGTCGTTGTGCAGGCGCACGACGGGCGCGCGTCCGCCGATCCGGTCCAGAAATGCGCCCAGCGCATCGGCCACGCGGAAGTCCTCGGCTTCCCAGTCGCCCGGCAGGTTCTGCGCGCCGTGGGCGATGCGGCCGTCGTGCAGGATCTGCCCCGGGCAGGCGATGCCGACGAACGGGGCGAGGTCGAGGTCGAGCGTGCGCGCGTGTGCGATCAGGCCGTTGAGCATCGCCGCCATCCGCACCATCGCGTCCTCGCGGTCCGGGGACTCGGTGGCATGGCGCCACTGGGTGCGCTCGAGCACGGTGGCGCGGCTGCCGTCGTCGCGCTGGTCGAGGCGCGGCGCGATGATGCCGCAGCGGATGTTGGTGCCACCGA
This sequence comes from Luteimonas sp. WGS1318, assembly GCF_043187535.1. GTDB lineage: Bacteria > Pseudomonadota > Gammaproteobacteria > Xanthomonadales > Xanthomonadaceae > Luteimonas. Next base: position 2,031,185 of record NZ_CP171131.1, on the reverse strand, counting down.
TGTCGACGGCGAGGAAGGCGGCGCGACGCAGCACGGTGGCGGGGGCCAGCGGCACCCAGCCCAGCAGCCCGGCATCGTCGCCGTCGTGGCGCAACGGCGTGAGGTCGACGCCCGCACGTGACAGCTTCAGCAGGCGCGCGGCGCGTCGCACCGACAGCGCGCCGGCCCGGCTGCCGGGAAACCCGCCGCCGATGACGATGCGTTTGACCCCCGCCCATTCGGGCTGGGCGAGAAAACAGCGCACCACATCCGCCAGCCGCTCGGCGTGGTCCTCGATCGCGGCATGCACCAGGTGTGCGGCATCGGCATCACCGCCGACGAGCACCAGGTCGAGCTCCCGCTTGGAGATGGCGTCGGTGGGCGTTCGCCCGAACGGATCGCGGTCACCGGTGAAGTGTTCCCGGCGCCGTGCATCGAGCAGCGCGCGGAACGCGGTCTGGCTGGCACGGTCGCCGATGAAGCCGTCGCCATCGGGCTCGCGCAACGGCAGGTTGCAGCTGTCGATGCTCAGTCCTGGAACGTGCAGTGCGGCGTGGCGGTTGCGGAGGTCGCGGCTCATCTTGAGGGGCAATCGGAGGCGGACGTGCATCGTGCCCGCGGCGTCGTGGGAGGACGTGACGATGCCCGGTGGGTAGCATGACCGGCCCCGTCGCCACCCGATGTCGCGTGATGTATCCCGAGCCCGATTCCCGCACCTCGCTCCACGCCACGACCGTGTCGCATCGCTGGGCGGACACCGCGCTGACGGCGCTCGCGATCTTCGTGCTCAGCGCCGTGGTGCTGCATCTGCGACGCCCGGACCTTGATCCGGTGCACAGCCAGATGAGCCTGTACCTGATCGGGGCCTGGGGCCCGCTGCTGCAGGCGGCCTACGCGTCGCTTGCGGTGGGAATGGTCGCGCTGGCATGCGGCCTGAGAACGGCGGCATCCCCGCATGCACGCAGCGCGGCACCGATGCTGCTGTTCGTGCTCGGTGGGATCGCATTGACCACGACGGCCTATGCGTGGATGGACCTGCCGGGCGTCGACCGCACGTTCGAGGGCCTGGTCCACGGCGTGTCGGCGCAGGCGGCCTTCCTGTGCGCGACCGGCGGCATGGTGCTGCAGGCGCTGCGATTCCGCAGGGATAGCGCATGGCGGGCCACGGCACGTTGGGCGCTGCCCTGGGCGCTGCTGTGCTTCGCATCGATCTGGGTGCTGGCTGCCTGGCGCGACGCACCCCGCGGCCTCGCGCAGAAGACGGTGATCGCCTTGATCGTCGGATGGCTGGCGTGTGTCGCGTTCGCGCTGTGGCAGCGCACGCGACGCGCGGCGACACGCACGGGTTGATCGCGACCCCATTCACGCCGGCAGCACCGCAGCCGTTCCAGACTTCGGGCCAAGGACGCGTTGCACTCCGCGGCGTGTCCATCGACTGCCAGGAGAGCGTCATGATCAAGTGGGCCATCATCTTTGCCGTCATCGGCCTCATCGCCGGTGCGCTCGGCTTCAGCGGCGTCGCGGGTGCCTCGATGGGCATCGCACAGTTCCTGTTCTGGGCGGCCATCATCATCGCGGTGATCCTGTTCGTGCTGGGTCTGACCGTCGCCAAGAAGGTCGTGCGCTAGTCACCGCGCTGCACGGACTCACCAACGCCGCCTGCGCCCGCGCAGGCGGCGTTTTTTATTGCACCGGGCCTGCGCGCTCAGCCGGCCTTGACGCCGGCCCCGCTAGCCTCGCGCCATCACTTCGAGGACATTCTCATGGAACAGACCGTGCATCCGTTTTCCGAACTCTTCGCCCAGCTCGGCCTGCCCGATGACGAAGCGTCGATCCGTGCGTTCATCGCCGAACACGGCCCGCTGCCCGCCGACATGCGGCTCGAGGAGGCGCCGTTCTGGTCCGATGCCCAGGCCCAGCTGCTGCGCGAAGAACGGATCGAGGATGCCGACTGGATCGTCGTGATCGACCAACTCAATGTCGCGATGCACGCCACACCGGAACAATGAGCCACGGGCTCGGCAATCGCCGGGCCGCACTGCACCCTGACCGTTGCGCGGGCCAGGGTGCCCGCACGGCGGATCCACGTCCGGCATCGGCCCGGCGGTCCGCCGCGCTCCGCCGCAGTCTCACGCGAGCAACAGCACCAGCCCGATGATCACGCCCGATGCGAGCAGCAGCATCAGGCAGTAGCCCATGATGTCCTTGATCTTCAGGCCGGCGATCGCCAGCAGCGGAAGCGCGAAGAACGGCTGCAGCATGCTGGTCCAGGCGTCGCCCCAGGCCACCGCCATCGCCACACGCGGCAGGTCGGCGCCCAGCGCCTGCGCGGCGGGCACCATCACCGGGGCCTGCACCGCCCACTGGCCGCCGCCCGACGGCACGAACATGTTGATCAGCCCGGCCGAGAGAAACGTCAGCACCGGCAGGGTGTCGGCGGTGGCGAACGAGGCGAACCACGTCGACAGCGTCGTCGCCAGGCCGGAGCCGACCAGGATCGCCATGATCCCGGCATAGAACGGAAACTGGATCACGATGCCGGCGCCGCCCTTGATCGCTTCTTGCAGGGCCGAGAGCAGCCGCGCCGGCGTGCGGTGCAGCACGATGCCCAGCATCAGGAAGGCGTAGTTGACGATGTTGAGGTTCAGCCCGCCGCCGCCGACGAAGTGGTCGACGAGGAACACCAGCCCCGCGACACCGACCGCGACCGACAGCAGCCATCCGTGTTCGAGCCGCTCGGCCGGCGATGCGTCCGCGACCAACGGGGGCGCCTCCGCGTCCTCGGGCGGCGTGAACAGCACGGTGTCGCGTTCGGAGGGTGTCATCGCGCGGTTGATCAGCGGAATCGCGATCACCAGCAGCGCGATGATCAGCAGGTTGAAGGGCGCGAACAGGGTGTCGGTGGTCGGGATCAGGCCGATCGCCTCCTGCATGAAATGTCCGTCGGTGGCGACCGTCAGCGGGATCGAGCCGGACAGGCCACCGTGCCAGATGATGAAACCGGAATAGGCGCTGGCGACCAGCAGCCGGTAGTCGACGCGCACATGTCGGGCCATCTCGCGCGCGAACAGCGCGCCGATCACCAGGCCGAAGCCCCAGTTGATCCAGTTCGCCGCCATGGCGACCAGCGTGACCATCACGATCGCGTTGCGCGGCGTGCGGCATCGCGACGCCAGCCAGGTCAGCCCGCGTTTCACCGGGGGTGTCTTGGCGAGGATGAAGCCGGTCACCAGCACCAGCAGCATCTGCATCGAGAAGCCGAGCAGCTCCCAGAAACCAGTGCCCCAGTAGCGCACGAGCTCGAGCGGCGGCGTGCGCTCGATCGCCAGCGCGGCGACGGCGGCGAGCGCGGTGAAGATCAGGACGAAGACGTAGGCGTCGGGCAGATACCGCTCGACGAGGCGAACGGAAACACGGGTCGCACGCTGGAACATGGATGGGCACCGGCAGGAACGCGGGCGGGCAAGCCTAGCGTCATCGCCGGGCGTTGCCTGCTAGACGTTGGTCGGCGCGCCGCGACGTGGCCGTACCGCAGTGCGCACGGATGCGCGGTGTGCGCATCCGTGCGGCTGGCATCAGACCGGCGCGGCCGGGCTGCCGCTGCAACTGCGGTCGGGCTGGTCCGGACGCATCAGCAGGGCATCGGTCGCGCCGCGGGTCCACAACACGTTGCCGTCGCCGTCCACGTACTTGGCACCCGAGGCCGCCGGTTCGGTCTGCATCGCCAGCGTCATGCCGTCCACCTGCACGGTGGCCCGGTCGCCACCGTCGAAGGTGGCATCGACCGGGGTGCCCTCGCAGTCGTAGTGGATGATCTGTGGCGCCGCCGTCGCCGTGTCGGGCGGCGTGGGATCGGCAGCGTCGGCCGCAGGCGGCGGCGTGCGTTCGTCGGGTGGCGCCTCGGCGGGCGCACAGGCGATCAGGGCGCCGCCGATCGCGGCGACGAGGATGGGTGAATGCCAGCGCATGGTCGTCTCCTTGCCTTGGTGGGACCGGATCGACGCGGGGGAGGGCGCAGGCTGGCCCGCCGGTGGCGGCGGGCATGGGGCGGCGTCTTCAGTAGACGCGGTAACAGTTGCGTTCGTGGTCGCCGTCGAGCGTCAGCCGGGCCTCGTCGGGGCGATGGGCCCAGAACCGGTTGCCGGCGCCGTCGGCGTACATCGCGCCGGACGGCGCGTCCTCGCGGTCGAGCGCGAGGGTCTCGCCGTCGACCACGAACTTCGCCAGCGCATCGTCATTTTCGTAGGCCACGGTGATGCGCACACCCTCGCAATCGAAATTCAGGGTGGACGACGGTTCGGAGGCGGCTTCGCGCGCGGCCAAGGAGCCGGTCATCGGCGCATCTTCGGGTTCGGTCCGCTCGGCGGGCGGTGCCGGCGGCGGGGCCGCGGTGTCGTTGGCAGTGGCCACGGGTTCGGGCGTGGCCGGAGGCGAATTGCCGCAGGCGCCGAGCACGAGCGCGGCGAACAGGGCGGTGAAGGCGGGGGCTGCGCGCATGGCGGTGTCCTCGTCGAAAGCGGATCGGGACCGGCAGACCGGCCCCTGTACGGTATGCAGGCGGCCGTGACCACCCGGTTGGCGTGTCCACGGCGCCCGCAGAACGATACGGTGCGCCGGGCCGAAACCCGACCCACCACTGGATCAGGCGGCCAGCCCGCGCATCGCGTAGCGGTGCTGGTCGGCGCCACTGCCCGAGCTCGCGACCGATGCGAGGAAATCGCGCCCCCAGCGCTCGACGTCGTAGTAGCGCACCGTCTCGAACAGCTGACGCTGGCGCCCGACGGCCTCGTGGTCCGGCATCGCCAGCGCCTGGCGCAGGCCCGCGACGAGATCGGTCTGGTCGTGCGGGTTGGTCAACACCGCGCCCTTGAGCTCGGCGGCGGCGCCGGCGAATTCCGACAGCACCAGGGTGCCGGCGGATCCTTCGATGCCGTGGGCGGCGACGAATTCCTTGGCGACCAGGTTCAGGCCGTCACGCAGTGGCGTGATCCACATGACGTCGGCGGCGGCGTAATGCGCCAGCACTTCCTCGAACGCCAGTGCGCGCGCGAAGAACCGCACCGGGGTCCAGTCGAGCATCGCGTAGCGTCCGTTGATGCGGCCGACGGCCTGCTCGATCTGCGTCTGCAGCTTGCGGTAGATGGTCATCTCCTTCGCGGCCGGCACGCAGACCATCAGCAGGTTGACCTTGCCGCGCTGCTCGGGGTGTTCCTCCAGCAGACGCTCGAATGCCAGCAGTTTCTCCAGCGTGCCCTTGGTGTAGTCCAGGCGCTCGACCGACAGCACGAGCTTGCGGCCGGCGAATTCGCGGCGGATCTGCTCCAGGCGCACGCGCACACGGGGATGCGCCAGCCCGCTCTCGATGCGCTTGATGTCGGTGCCGACCGGATGCGCGCCCAGGCCCACGACCCGGTCACCGACGCGGATGCGCGTGCTCATCTCGTCCAGGCCCACGGCGCAGCCGTAGGTCAGGAAGCGCGGCGCGCAGCCTTCGCGCTCGAGCACCTCGGTCGGCATCGCGCCGCGGACCACGTCGACGAAATTCTCGACCTGGCGCGGGATGTGGAAGCCGATGTAGTCGCACTGGAGCAGGCTGCCGAGGATCTCGCGGCGCCACGGCACCACGTTGAACACGTCGGCCGAGGGGAAGTAGGTGTGGTGGAAGAACGCGATGCGCACGTCCGGACGCAGTTCGCGCAGATACGCCGGCACCATCCACAGGTTGTAGTCATGCAGCCACACCGTCGCGCCGGGCGCGGCCTCGGCGGCGGTGGCCTCGGCGAACTTGCGGTTCACGCGCAGGTAGATGTTCCAGTCGTCCTCGCTGAAGCGCGCGCGCTCCCAGAACGTGTGCAGCATCGGCCAGAACGCTTCTTTCGAGAAGCGCTTGTAGAACGCGTCGACCTCGGTCTTCGACAGCGGCACGCGGGCCACGGTGAGATCGGGATAGGCGTCCGGATCCACCGGCGTGCGTGTCTCGAACGTGCCGAGCTTGGGATCGTCGACGCTCCAGGCGACCCAGGAACCCTTCTGACCGCCGCCGAAGAAACCGAGCAGGCTCGGGATGATGCCGTTGGGCGAGGTCGGGCGTCGGCGCTTGCGCTCGCCGTCCTCGACGTACTCCTCGTAGGGCAGTCGGTGATAGACCATCACCAGGTCCGACTGGCCGGTGGTCGGCTCGCGGGTGGTGCGCAGGTGCGGGTCGTCGGCGTCGAGCAGGTCGAAATGCGCGATGGCCTCGAGGATGCCGCCGCAGCCGGGCGCCTGGGCGTGGAACACGTTGGACAGCTGATCGGTGGCCTTGACCAGCGCCGGCTCCGATTCGCCCACGCACACGCCCTGGAAGCCGGAGGTGTACATCGACAGGTCATTGAGCGTGTCGCCGGCCACCAGCACGCGCTCGCGCGGCAGCTCGAGGTGCTCGGCCAGTGCGGCCAGCGTGCGGCCCTTGTCGGTGTCGGGCGGCAGGATGTCGAGATAGCGGTCGGCCGAATACAGCACCGAGCAGCCCAGACGCTTGGCGGTGGCCTCGATGTCGGCGCGCACGCCGGCCAGTGCCTCGGGTTCGCAGAAATACGAGCAGCGGCGTTCCTGGGGCACGTCCTGGCGGACCAGGCCGCCGAAGGCCTCCATCGCGGTCGCGACGGCGTGTTCGCCGGGCCAGCGACGGTCGATGTGGGTCTGCAGCGGCTGGATCGGCTGCAGCGTGCGGCCGTCGACGACGGTGCCGCCGACATCGCAGATCACGTAGTCGGGGCGCGGCAGGCTGGGATCGGACAGCAGCGGCATGACGGCTTCGAGGCCGCGGCCGGTGACGAAGGTCAGGCGGATCTCGGGATGGCGGTCGACCAGGCGGTAGAGCTGCTGGCGGTGCGCGGGGGATCCGGCGAGGAAGGTGCCGTCGAGGTCGGTCGCGAGCATCAGTCGCGGGACGAACGGCACGTTGGCGGGGGTGAGGTCGGCTGTGATCGGGTCTGAAATCAATGTGGGTCCTTGTGGTGTGGATCGGAAAGGTCGGGGCCTTCGGGCGCGGGCCCGGTTTCGGGCAGCAGTTCCAGTGCCGAGGGCGTGGTGCGCAACATCGGGTGGAAGTGCGCGGGATGATCGTTGTCGCGGCGACGCAGCAGGCGGCGACCCGCGGCGATCAGCGCCAGCACGCCGAGGATCAGCGCGAACGACGCCGGCAGCGCCGACGGCCCGAACCGCGTCATCGCCACGCCGGCCAGCGCCGGGCCGATCGCCGAGCCGACGCCGTTGAGCAGCAGCAGGCTGGAGCAGCCCGACAGCGTGTCCTCGGTCGGCAGGTGGTCCAGCAGGTGGGCCACGCAGATCGGATAGATCGCGAACGCCACACCGCCGAACAGGAAGAACAGCGTGAACAGCAGCCACTCCGATTGCGGCGCGATGAACACCATCGCCACGCCGAGCAGCGCGGCGACCGCGCAGATCAGCGCCAGCGTCGTGCGCCGGTCGCCGCCGTCGGACATCCGGCCGATCGGCCATTGCAGCAAGGCGCCGCCGAGGATCGTGGCGCTCATCAGCGACGCGATGCCCTGAAGATCCAGGCCGAGACCGCCGGCGTAGACCGCGCCCATGCCCCAGAAGCCGCCCATCGCCAGGCCCGCCAGCAGCGAGCCGCTGGCCGCCGCCGGGGCGGCACGCCACAACGCGGCCAATGCCAGCCGCGGCACCGACGGCAGCGTGGGCTGCACCATCCGGCTGGCGACCACCGGCAGCGCGGCCAGGCAGATCAGAATCGCGACCACACTGAACAGTGCGAACGACGCCGGGTCCTGCAGGCCCAGCAGCCACTGGCCCGCGGCCAGCGCGAGCAGGTTGACGGCCATGTAGACGGCGAAGACCTGGCTGCGCTTGTCCGGCGGCGCCTGCACGTTGAGCCAGCTCTCGATCACCGTGTACAGGCCGACCAGCGCGATGCCGGTCAGCACGCGCAGGGCGCCCCAGGCCCAGGGGTCGATGAAGATCGGATGTAGCAGCACCGCCGCAGCGCACAGCGCCGCGTAGAACGCGAAGGCGCGGATGTGGCCGATGCGCTGGATCAGGCCGGGCGCCAGATAGGTGCCGAGGAAGAAGCCGACGAAATATCCGGACATGATCAGACCGAGGGTCTGGTCACTGAAACCTTCCAGCCCGCCGCGCACGGCGAGCAGGGTGCCGAGCAGGCCGCTGCCCATCAGCAGCAGGGCGACGCCGGCCAGAAGCGCGGTCAGGGCGCGAACGACAGCGATGGAGGCCTCCGCAGAGTGTGTCGAAGGTCTCGAATCATAACACATTGATAAATATGGATAATTTCACGCCACGTTGAGCTGTCGCACGATTGCTGCGTTGCAGCAGAAACCGGTTCCGGAACAGGGGCTTACAGCCGAACGGCGTACGCCGGCGGCCGCCTGTCGAATGCGTGGCATCGACGGCTCGACCGGATCTGAACACGCGATCGGCGACCCTCCCGGTGTCCCCCTGATGGAGTCGTCGATGTCCCGTCTTCCCCTGGCGCTGTCCGTGTCCGCCTTGCTGCTCGCCGCCTGTGGCGAGTCGACGCACTCCGGCGACGCGGCGCCGATCGACGAGGATGCGGCCGGCGCGCCGGTCGATCAGGCCGATACCCGTCCAGCGCTGGACGAGGACATCGTGGTTTCGACCAACGAACCGTTCTGGCAGGCACGGCTCGAAGGCGACACCATCGTGCTCACCGGCGTCGAGACCGCCGAACGCCGGCTCGCCGACGCCCGGTCGTCGATGACCTCGGACGGGCAGCGGATCTCGGCACGCGATGCGCAGGGCGAGGTCGTGCTGATCGTGCGGCGCATGCGCTGCGAGGACGACATGTCCGGCGCACGCTTCCCGATGACCGGACTGCTGACGATCGACGGTCGCGGTCCGTTCCGCGGCTGCGCGCGCCCTGCGTCGATGGCGCCCCCCGCCGAAGCCGGAGACACCCCGCGCGGGCTGCCCGACGCGTTCCTCGGGCGCTGGGATGTCGTCCAGGCCGCGTGTACGGCATCCGACCGAGGTGATCTCGGGCTGACGGTCACGCCGGAGCAACTGGTCTTCCACGAAAGCGTGGCGGTGGCCGGCGACGTCGAGGTGCTGGACGGCGATACGGTCCGTGCGTCGTTCGAGTACGAAGGCGAGGGCGAGCGCTGGCAGGCGACGCAGACGCTGCGCCTCATCGACGGCGGCAACACGCTGGTACTGGACGGGCCTGATGGCCCGGGTGCCGCACGCGTGCGGTGCGTCGACTGAGTCGAGGCAGCGCGCACGGTCTGCGGGAAGGCGATGGCCGTCCCGCCTCGCGTGTTCAGCGGCTGCCGATGCGCTCGATCGTGAGGATGTCGCCGACCCAGATGAAGTGCGGCACATCGGGCGCTGCGAGGTCGTCGAGACGCAGCCGCGCGTTATGGCCCTCGTTGCCTGCGGCGTCGCGGAAGGTCTCGAGCGTCGGGCGGGCCGAGACGACACCTTCGATGCGGGCGCCGCCTTCGAGGGTCACGCGCACCCGGGCCTCGTCATCGAGCAGCCCGATCCGCTGCTCCATCAGCTCGAGATCGGCGCGATGGGTGTGGATGCGCGGCGGGGTCTGGCCCATGGCGGTGCTCCGGTCAGGCAGACCAGGCTGACGCGCCCGCGGCCAAGGCCGGGTGACGGCGTTCAGCCCTCGCCGGCGGGACCCAGCAGGCGGTCGTACTCGGTGCGGATGCCGACATAGCACTCGCAGGCCCGCGCGAGCAGGCAGTCGCGTTCGAGCACCTGGATCAGCCCGCGGCTGTAGCGGATGCAGCCGTCATCCTGGAGCCTGCGCGCCGCCTCGGTGATGCCCTCGCGGCGGACGCCCAGCAGATGGGCGATCTGCTCCTGGGTCATCTTGATTTCGGTCGATCCGATGCGGTCGTTGACCAGCAGCAGCCAGCGCGACAGCTGGCGATCGACGGTGTGGTGCCGGTTGCAGACACCGGTGAGCGCGGTCTGCGTCAGCAGCGCCTGCATGTAACGCAACAGGATCGCCTGGAACGCGCCCCCGCGCTGGAACTCGCGCTGGGCGATGTCGGCGCGCAGGGCCAGCGCCTCGCCGCCGGCCTGGACCACCGCGCGCACCGGCAGCGTGCGGTTGTTGGCGACCAAACCGATCCCGACCACGCCTTCGTTGCCGATCATCGCGACTTCGCTGGTATCGCCGTTCTCCAGCGCGTACATCAGCGACACGATGCCCTCCCGCGGGAAGTACATCGTGCTCTGCTGCGCACTGGCCTCGTGCAACACCTTGCCGGCCGGCAATTCCACGAGTTGCAGGTCATCGCCGATGCGATCGCAGATATCGCCCGGAAGATCCTGCAGCAATCCATTCTGGGGTGCCCAAGCGGCTTTCTTTGCCATGCGATGAGAGAACGTCGTGGACCTGGAATCGACCTTGAATTGTCCCGGCTGAATGCGGGGTCGTATGTGCGCCACCGCGCATACGTATCGGCACTGCGTTCGCCAGCGAACAGAAAGGATTCAGCTTCGGTCCCATGCTGACCCGCTGCGTCACAGCTTGACACGTGAGATGCGCATCGAACACGCGCACCGCAGACCCATCGGGTGAGAGATCAGGCATGAATGCGGACGACATCGAGCTTTGTCGGATCTACGGACAGTTGTCCAGGGAATACCTGGCCGACAAGACCTGGGACCAGTGCGTCCACCAGTTGGCCGAAGGCTGGCTGCGCGTGCGCCGGAGTCCGAGCCTGGAGTGGCAGCGTGCCGAGCCGCTGGTGCGCACGTTCTGGGACCTCACGCGCGGCTGAGGTGCACGCCGTCGGCGCGGTTCAGTCGTCGCGTCCACCCTCGAGCCGGATCGCCTCGCCGTCGATCTCGAGATGCATCGTGATCGGACGGCAGCACACCGGGCAATCCTCGATGTAGTCCCCGGTCCCCTCGCCGCCGTCGACCAGCGCCTCGAAGCGTTCGCCGCACCAGGGGCAGCGCAATGATGTCGTCGTCCACATCCGCTGATCATCGCGCCGCACACCGCACGGTGATGTCGTGGTTGCGTGGCCATCGGACCTGGGCGCAGCAGCCGTTCACGTCTGCGGGCACGCGTCGTGGCTAGGGTGGGGCGGGTGTTCCACTGCATGAAGGCGATTGCACCATGACCGACACCCGGATCCACCCGTATTCCGGCCCCGCCGGAGGCTGGGGATCAGCGCGCTCCCTGGTCCGCCACGTCGTCGGCCACGACACGCCGACCGTCGAGGGCATGCGCCAGCTGCAGCGCCAGAACAAGGTCGACGGCTTCGCCTGCGTCAGTTGCTCCTGGGCCAAGCCGGCGGAGCCGCACGCCGTCGAGTTCTGCGAGAACGGCGCGAAGGCGACGATGTGGGAACTCGACACCGGCCGGGCCGATGCCGATTTCTTCGCGAAGCACAGCGTGTCCGAGCTGTCGACCTGGGCCGACTACGACCTCGAGGCGCAGGGGCGTCTGGTCGAACCGCTGCGCTACGACGCCGACACCGACCGCTACGTGCCCATCGCGTGGGACGAGGCGTTCGAGATCATCGGCCGCGAGCTGCGCGCGCTGGAACCCGAGCGCGTGGTGTTCTACGCCTCCGGGCGCGCGTCACTGGAAACCTCGTACATGTGGGCGCTTCTGGCCCGGCTGTACGGCAACAACAACCTGCCCGACAGTTCCAACATGTGCCACGAAAGCACGTCGGTCGGCCTGCCGCGCAGCATCGGCGTGCCGGTCGGCACCGTGCTGCTGGAGGACTTCGCGCACTGCGACTGCATCCTGTCGTTCGGCCAGAACGTGGGCGTCAACAGCCCGCGCATGCTTCATCCGTTGCAGGACGCGGCACGTCGCGGCGCCGACATCATCACCTTCAATCCGCTCTACGAGCGCGGCTGGGAACGCTTCACCAATCCGCAGGAACCGCTGGCGATGGCCACCGGCGCGTCCACCCGGATCAGCAACGCCTATTTTCCGGTGCGCGCGGGCGGGGATCTGGCTGTCATGCACGGCATCGCGAAGACGCTGTTCGCGCTCGACGATGCCGCCAAGGCCGATCCGTCGAGCGAACGCGTGCTCGATGTCGGCTTCATCGAAACCCACACCAACGGCTTCGAGGCGTTCGAGCAGGCGGTGCGCGCGATCGAGTGGGCCGACATCGAGCGCGAGTCAGGCCTGACACGCGCCGACATCGAAGGCGTTGCCGCAATCTACGCGCGCGCCAAAGCCTCGATCCTGATCTACGGCATGGGGCTCACGCAGCACCGCCACGGCGTCGACAACGTGCGCATGATCTGCAACCTCGCGCTGATGCGCGGCAACGTGGGGCGGCCGGGTGCGGGCATCTGCCCGGTACGCGGGCATTCCAACGTGCAGGGGCAGCGCACCGTCGGCATTTCGGAGAAGCCGGAACTGGTGCCGCTCGACCGGCTCGACGCGCAGTACGGGTTCACCGCGCCGCGGACCAAGGGGCTCGACACCGTGGGCACGGTGGAAGGCGTCATCGACGGCTCGGTGCACGCCTTCATCGGTCTCGGCGGCAACTTCGTGCGTGCGGCGCCCGAGACCGCCAAGCTCGAGGCGCACTGGGGTCAGATGGCGCTGACGGTGCAGATCGCGACCAAGCTCAACCGCAGCCATCTGGTGTGCGGGCGCACCGCGTTGCTGCTGCCGTGCCTGGGACGGATCGAGAAGGACGTGCAGCGCAGTGGCGAGCAGTGCGTCACCATCGAGGACAGCACGACCTGCATCCATGCGTCCTTCGGCACCAGCGCGCCGGCCAGCGAGCAGCTGCGCTCGGAGCCCGCGATCGTCGCCGGCATCGCCCGTGCGTGGAAGCCCGACGACACCCGCGTGCCGTGGCAGGCCTGGGTCGACGACTACGCCCTGGTGCGCGATGCGATCGAGCAGACCTATCCGGACCAGTTCCGCGATTTCAACGCGCGGCTGCACACGCCGGGTGGATTTCCGCGGCCGGTCGGTGCGCGTGAGCGCCGCTGGGAAACGCCCAGTGGCAAGGCGGAGTTCCACGTGCCCGGCCGTCTGTGTGCAACCGGTTTCGACGATGTCGAAGGCAGGTTCCGGCTGCTCACGGTGCGCAGCAACGACCAGTTCAACACCACCGTGTACGGCTACCGTGACCGCTTCCGCGGCATCGAAGGCACGCGCCGCGTGGTGCTGATGCACGAGGACGACATCGCCGAGGCCGGCCTGACGGCCGGCGAGCAGATCGCGCTGGTCGGCGACGCGGAGGATGGGGTCGAACGCATGGTCGGCGGACTGCGCGTGGTGCCGTACCTGGTGCCGCGGGGCTGCATCGCGGCCTATTACCCGGAGTGCAATCCGCTGATCCCGGTGGCCCACCACGCGATCGACAGTCACGTGCCGGCCGCGAAGTCGGTGCCGGTGCGCATCTCCCGTCGTACCGACGCGCCGGTGCCGGCGGGGCCGTCACCCGACTGAACGCATGAAAAAGCCCGGGGCGGCGTGCAATCCGCTCCGGGCTCAGGCGCGTGCGCGGTTCACAGCATCGCGAGTTCGGCGTTGTCCAATGTGCGTCCGTAATGCGTGCGCAGGCGCAGCTTGCGTTCGAGATCGTCGAGAATGTGCCCGCTGAAATCCAGGCCGGTCAGTTCCTCGACCATGTTGATGCCGCCGGGCGTGTCGACATTCACTTCCATCAGCTTGTCGCCGACGATGTCGAGGCCGACGAAGTACATGCCGTCGCGGATGAGCTTCGGCGCCACCAGCTCGGCCAGACGCAGTGCATCGGCGTCGGGCACGGCCATCTCGTATTTGCCGCCGGCGCTGATGTTGCTGCGCGCGTCGCCGCTGTCGTTGTAGCGGCGGATGCAGGCGTAGGTCCCGTCGATTTCGAGCGGGCGGCCGTTGAGCATCAGCAGGCGCAGATCGCCGTCCTTCGCCTTGGGCAGATATTCCTGCGCGATCGCATACCCGTCGCGGATCACCGCGTCGATCATCTGGTTGAGGTTGCCGCCGCTGTCGGGCGTGACCACGAACACGCCCTGGCCGCCCGAACCCTGCAGCGGCTTGATGACGCCGTAGCCCTCGCGGGACTTGATGAAGGCCTTGATCTCCTCGGCATCACGGCTGATGCAGGTGACCGGCCGCACTTCCTCGGGGAAATGCTGGAAGTAGGTCTTGTTCGACGCATCGGTGAGATGGGTCGGATCGTTGATGACGAGGGCGCGGCGCAAGGCCACCAGCTGCGAGAACAGCAATCCGCAAGCGGGGGCCCACGGGCGCTCGATCATTTCGTCGGCAGGGTCGCTGCGCAGCATCAGCACGTCGAGCTCGTCGACCGAGATGCGTTCGGTCACGCCGTCGGTGCCCTGGATGTCGGCCAGCAACGCGGCGTCGTCCGCGTACTCGGTGTCGCGCGGGCGACGCGCGCAGGCGCGTACCGTGCCGCAGGCGTCGTAGGTGAAATCGGCCAGGCCCATCAGGGCGACCTCGTGCCCGCGTGCAATGGCCTTCCGCGCCAGGCGGATGGTGGTGTAGTTGTCCTGCTCGGTGGCGACGTCGTTGACGACGAAGCCCAGGCGCATCGGTGTGCGCGTTTCGGTCATGCGGTCTGCTCCGTGGGGCGGTGCGTCTGGAAGAGGCGGTCCACCGGCGTGCGCCGGCAGACCTCGAGCCGCGCGTCGAAATCCTCGGCGGCGGCGTAACGGGGAAGCAGGTCCGGCGGCACGATCCAGCCCTCGTCCAGCAGGGTGTCGAGCTGCTCGAGATGGGGCAGGGCGAACTTGCCGAGAAACAGCGCATCGAATTCACCGCCGGCCTCGAGATAGGCGAGCAGATCGCGCACCCCGCGCAGGTACACCGCGTCCTTGGTCAGGCCGCCGCCGCGTCGTGCGCGGACGGCCACGTCGAAGGCGTCGTCGGTCGGCAGCCCGTGCCCCTCGTGCAGGCAGGCGAAGATCGCCGGCAGTGATTCCCCGGATGCGGCCATCGATGCGGCCACCACGCGCGCGGCCAGCACGCGCAGGCGCTCGCCCGGCAGGTAGCCAGCGAGGAATTCGGAGAGCACACCCAGGCCTTCCTGCATCGGGTCGTACTGGGCAAGGCCGACCTCGAGCTGACGCAAGGCCTGACGCCGGCCGTTGTGGCGGGTGACCACGTGCGTGCCGATCTCGTGCTGGATCAGCGGATCGATGCGCGCGCGCGGCAGGCGGATGTTGCCGTCGATGTAGAAGGTGCCATGGGAGACCATCAGCATCGAATTCATGTCGGTGTCGACGACGACATCGATGTGGAAATCGGGCGCCTGGGCGCGATACCAGTCGATCTCCGCATCCACGGCGCTGCGCATCTCGTCGATACCGGCGTCGGCCACCACCGGCTCGCCGGTCGGCACGCGGTCGAGAATGCGTTCGGCCAGTGCCAGCAACTCCGGCTCCACGGCGCCGAACAGGGCGACGCTGGCGTCGACGAAGGTCGGCTGGTCGCGTTGTTCGACGAGATCGATCATGCGCTCGAGCTCGTGCTGTTTCTCGCTCAATAGGCTGCGCAATGCGGGGGTATCGATCTGTTCGACCGGCAGGGCCGCCAGTTCGGCGCGGATCGCGCCCAGATCATCGTCGAGATCCATGTAGCGCAGCGGGGGCTCGTGGCGCCGGCCGCCGGCATCGAAGGCGCGCCACACCGCGTCACCATCCAGCGGAGACAGCGCCACCAGCCAATCGAGCCTTGCATCGAGCCGCGCGAGCACCGCGTCGACATGGGCGGCCGCCGCGGGCAGGGCGCGTGCCTCGGGCCGGAGACGGTTGCGGGTGGCGCCGGTCATGCCAGGAACTCGGGGCGTACGGCGTCGACCGCATGCTGCAGGCCGTCGCGGAGGGCGTACAGCGCCGGAATGTCGGCCTGGCCGCTCCACTCGTCCATGAAGATCTTCTTGTACTCGGGCGAGATCGTGCAGACCCGCTCGCCCCAGTGCGCGTAGACCCATTCGGGGAAGTGGCCGCCGGTGGGGAAGCGCACATTGCAGCGTACGTCCGGGAGCGCGCCGCGCACCGGATGGCGGCGCAGCACGTTCGCGAAGCGCCGCGCGGTGTCGCCCCAGCGTTTCGGGTCGAGCGTGGTGATGCCGAGTTCGATATCGGGGTTGTCGGCGGCGTCGGCCGGCGCTGCATCGGGCCCGTCGCGGCGGTGGTTGTAGCTGTGGATGTCGACCAGCAACACGCAGCCCCAGCGGTCGACGGTACGGTCGATCAGCTCGCCCATCATCGCGTAGAAGCGATCGTAGAGCGCGAGCGATGCCGCGCGCTCGGCCTCCTCGAGTGGACTGATCCACACGTCGAGACCCCAGCTGGCCTCCGGCGTGGCGTAGATGGCGCCGGCGCGTGGACGGTTGAGATCGACTTCGAAACGCGAGGTGCGCACGCGCAAGCGTGCATCGCCGACCTGGGTGAGCAGGCTGGTCAGCGGGTCTTCTTCGCGCCAGCGCGATTGTTCGTCGAGCGCGATGCGGTCGTGCAGCGCTGGGTGCAGCGTGTGGCCGTCGTGAATCGCGGTGGCGATGACCGGCCCATCGCAGACGGTCAGGTCCCAGGCGTCTTCGCGCAGGCGCAGCGCGGGCGGCGTGGTGTCGGTGAGAAACGTCTCGGCGTGGGGGCGGCGGGAATCGGGGGCGTCTGGCATGGCGCGCATGCTCGCAACGCGGCAATGATGTCGACGTGACCAGCGACGCCTCGTCGCTTGACGTCGTGTTAACCCCCGCATGGATGGCCGGCATTGCCGCGCAGGACACGGGTCGCTAAGGTCGCCGTCCATCGATCACGCTGCGAACGCCCATGACGCCCCGTCGCCTTCTCGCCGTCGCCCTGTCCATGGGCCTGACCCTTCCCGCGGCACAGGCCGATGAAGGCATGTGGATGCCGGGCCAGCTGTCCGACATCGCCGCGCAGATGCGCGCTGCCGGTTTCCGCGGCGACGCCCGCGCGCTCGCCGATGTGACCAGGCCCCCGTTGAGCGCCGTGGTGCGCGCAGGCGGCGGCACCGGTGCCTTCGTCTCGGGTGACGGCCTGCTGCTGACCAACCACCATGTCGCCTACGGCGTGATCCAGTACAACAGCCGTCCCGAACGCGACATCATCGAAGCCGGCTTCATCGCGGATGGCCGCAGCGACGAGCGGCCGTCGAATCCGGATTTCCGCGTACTGGTCACCGTGGGCTTCGACCGCGTGACCGACACCGTGCTCGCCGCGGCGCGCGGCTTGCAGGGGCGCGCCTATTTCGAAGCGGTCGACGCCGCCAGCAAGCAGATCGTGGCCGACTGCGAGCAGGCCGGGGATGTGCGCTGCAGCGTGGCCAATATGTACTACGGCACGGATTTCTACCGCATCCGCCAGCTCGAACTGCGCGACGTGCGCCTCGTCTATGCGCCGCCGCGGGCGATCGGCAATTACGGCGACGAAACCGACAACTTCATGTGGCCCCGGCACACCGGCGACTTCACCCTGCTGCGTGCCTACGTGGCGCCCGATGGCCGGCCGGCCGACTACAGCCCGGACAACGTGCCCTATGCGCCGCCCGCGCATCTCCAGGTCGCGCGCACCGGCTTGCATGCGGGCGACTTCGCGATGCTCGCCGGCTATCCGGGCGTGACCTACCGCCACCGCACCGCGGCCGAGTTCGAGGCCCAGGTGGCGCGCACGCTGCCGCAGCGTGTCGACGTCTTCGATGCATTGATCGCCGCGGTGGAGCAGGCCGGACGCGGTGATGCCGACGTGCGTACGCGCTATGCCGCGCAGTTGCAGTCGCTGAAGAACAACCGCAAGCGCGCGGCCGGCGAACTCGAAGGCCTGCTGCGCAGTGACGCGGTGGCCCAGCGCGCTGCGGACGAGGCCGCGATGCTCGCGGCCACGCCGGAGGCCACGCGCGCCGGGATCGAGGCGCTGCGCGCCGTGCTCGCCGAAGGCGATGCGGTGGGCGAGCGCGACCTGCTGCTCGGACTCGTCGCCAGCCAGACCCAGCTGATGCGCTCGGCCCTGCTGCTCGAACGCCTGCGCATCGAATCGGCCCGACCCGACACCGGGCGCGAAAGCGGCTACCAGCAGCGCGACCACGCCCTGATCGAGGGCGTGCTGCGCCAGGCCCAGCGCCGCTATGCGCCTGCCGCCGAAAAGGCCTTGATGGCGGTGCTGATCGGCCGCTACCAGCAGTTGCCCGATGCGCAGCGTCTGCCGGCGTTCGATGCCGCGTTCGGGCGCACGCCGGAATCGCTGGCCCGGGCGCTGGATGCGCTGTATGCGGACACGCGGCTCGGCGACGAAGCCGAGCGCCTGTCGCGCTTCGCCGCGGCGCGCGAGGGCCGCACGCTGGCCGACGATCCGCTGATCGCGCTGGCCCGGCCACTGGTGGCAGCGCAACTCGAGGTCGAGCAGGCGCGCAAGACCCGCGAGGGCGAGCAGCTGCGGCTGCGGCCCGCGTACATGCAGGCCTTGTTCGCGTGGCGCGACTCGCAGGGACGGACCGTGTATCCCGACGCCAACGGCACCTTGCGCGTGAGCTATGGACGGGTCGAGGCCCTGTCGCCGCGTGACGCGGTGCGCTACGAACCGGTGACCACCGTGGCCGGCATCGTCGAGAAGCACACGGGTACGGCGCCGTTCGACGCGCCGCGCCCGTTGCTCGACGCGATCGCCCGCGCCGATTTCGCCGGCACCGACGAGGCCAGCCTCGGCACGCAGCCGGTGAACTTCCTCACCAACCTGGACACGACCGGCGGCAACTCCGGTTCGCCGGTGTTGAATGCGCGGGGTGAACTGGTCGGCCTGAATTTCGACAGCAACTGGGAGTCGGTCAGTGCCAGCTGGTGGTTCGATCCGCGGATGAAGCGCGCGATCCACGTCGACATGCGTTACATGCGCTGGCTGATGGCCAAGGTCTATCCGGCGCCGGCGCTGCTCGAGGAAATGGGCCTGCCCACGCGATGAGCACAGGCCGCGTTCCGTCGTGACCCGCGCGCGCCTGCCGCCCCGGGACGGTGTGCCCGCCAGCCACCTGCAGTTGCCGCCGGGCGACTGGGCGACGGTCCTCGATGCGCTGTGCGCCCGGTTTCCCGCGATTCCCCGTACGACCTGGGTGGACCGCTTCGCGCGTGGCCGCGTGCTGGGCGGCGATGGCGTCGCCTTGCCGCTGGACGCGCCGTACCGGGTGGGGCTGGAGATCGGTTACTACCGCGAGGTCGCCGACGAACCGGTGATCGCCGCCGAAGCCCGGGTGCTGCATCTCGACGCCCACCTGCTGGTGGCCGACAAGCCGCACGGTCTGCCGGTGATGCCGGCAGGCGGCTTCGTCGAACAGACGCTGCTGACCCGCCTGGTGCGGCGCCATGGCCTGCCGGATCTCGTGCCGCTGCACCGCCTCGACCGCGCCACCGCGGGCCTGGTGCTGTTCTCCGTGAACCCGGCGAGCCGCGACGCCTATCAGGCGCTGTTCCGCGAACGTCGCATCGACAAACGCTACGAAGCGCTCGCGCCGCCGCTGCCCGATCACGTGTTCCCGCTGCACCGGCGCAGCCGGATCGAGCGCGGCACGCCGTTCTTCCGGATGCAGGAGGTCCCGGGCGAGCCCAACAGCGCCACCGGCATCGACGTGATCGAACGCGGCGCCGCGGTGTGGCGCTATGCGTTGACGCCGGTGACCGGGCGCAAGCACCAGCTGCGCGTGCACATGGCGGCGCTCGGCGCGCCGATCCTGCACGATCCCTGGTATCCGGCGTTGCGTGAGACCGCGGACGAGACGCCGCTGCAGCTGCTGGCCCGCGGCCTGTCGTTCGCCGATCCGCTCGACGGCCGTCCGCGCCGGTTCGAATCGCAGCAACGCCTGACGGTCTGATCGGCCCCCGCATGCGCCGCCGGCGTCGATCAGCCGCTGCGCCGGGCCAGCCAGTCCAATGCGCCATGCGCCGCGACGCGGGCGCTGGCGTAGCAGGCGGTCAGCAGGTAGCCACCGGTGGGGGCTTCCCAGTCGAGCATCTCGCCGGCGACGAAGGTGCCCGGACGGGCCTGCAGCATCAGCCCGGCATCGAGTGCGTCGAGGCGCACACCGCCCGCGGTGCTGATGGCTTCGGCGATCGGCCGTGTCGCATGCAGCCGCAGCGGAAGATGCTTGATCGCCGCGGCGACCTGCGCGGCGTCGTCGAACGCCTCGCGCGGCAGCACTTCGAACAGCAGCGCGCTCTTGACCGCGTCGAGCCCGGTGGCCCGGCGCAGGTGTTCACCGATGCTGCGCTTGCCGCGCGGGCGCTGAAGCGCCTGTTGCAGGCGTGCGGCATCGCGTCCGGGGGCGAGATCCAGTGCCAGCGTCGCGGCACCGTCGCGGGCGATCGCGTCGCGCAGGTCCGCCGCGACCGCATAGACCGCACTGCCTTCGATGCCGGTCGCGGTGAGCACGCATTCGCCCTGCAATTCGCGGGCAATGCCGCGCGCGTCGCGCCAGTGCAGCACCACGGGCTTCAGCGGCGCGCCGGCATGCCGCTCGACCAGATGGGCGCTCCAGCCGACATCGAACCCGCAGTTGGCCGGTACCAGCGGCGCGATCTCCACGCCGTGCGCGGCGAGCAGCGGCACCCAGGCGCCGTCCGAGCCGAGCTCGGGCCAGCTGGCGCCGCCGAGTGCGAGCACGCTCGCATCGGCGGCATGCAGGAGCTCGCCCGAGGGCGTCGCGAACCGCAGGCGGCCGTCGGCATCCCAGCCCGTCCAGCGGTGGTGCATGTGGAAACGCACACCGGCGTCGCGCAGCGAGCGCACCCAGCCGCGCAGCAGCGGCGCGGCCTTCAGGTCGACCGGAAACACCCGTCCGGAACTGCCCACGAAGGTCTCGACGCCACGCGCGGCCGCCCAGGCGCGCAGCGCCGCGCCGTCGAAGCCGTCGAGCCAGCGTGCGACCTCGGGTTGGCGCTCGCGGAAGCGCGCATCGAACGCGGGGCGTGGTTCTGAATGGGTGAGATTGAGCCCGCCCTTGCCGGCGATCAGGAACTTGCGCCCCACCGAGCCCTTGGCGTCGAACAGGTCCACCTCCAGCCCGGCGCCGCGCGCGATCTCGGCGACGAACAGGCCGGCCGGGCCGCCGCCCACGATGGCGAGGCGGGCGGGCGCGGGGCGGGGCGGGGCCGGGGGAATCCCGCCATTTAGCCGGCGCGGTCGCACTCATCCGGCGGCCACGTCCGCATTGCTAGAGTCCGTGCCTCCCAATCCCGAAACCGCAGGAGTCCGCCATGGCCACCGGCTGGGCCGGCGACAGCGCCGTGCAGGATCAGATCGACGCGACCGTCGAGGACGCGATCAAGCGGGCGCGCAGCCAGATGCGAAGCGGGCCCGGGCTCACCCATTGCGAGGAATGCGACGCCGTGATTCCCGAGGCGCGCCGTCAGGCGGTCCCGGGCGTGCGCCTGTGCGTGGCGTGCCAGGCGCAGCACGACCACGATGCGGCCGGCAGCGGCTACAACCGGCGCGGCAGCAAGGACAGCCAGTTGCGGTGAGGCCGGTTGGCGACCGGTGGGGTGGCCGTCTACCGTGTCCGCCCCGTTCCGATTCGAGAGGCGTCAGATGATCGACCGCATCGACCCCGGCCCGCGCATGTCCGAAGCGACCCGCCATGCCGGCATCGTGTATTGCGCGGGCCAGGTGCCTGAAACCGCGGGCGCCGACATCCACGTCCAGACCCGCGAAGTACTGGCCGCGATCGACGCCTTGCTCGCGCAGGCCGGCAGCGACCGCACGCGGATTCTGTTCGCGCAGATCTTCCTCGCCGACATCGCCGATTTCGACGGCATGAACGCCGAATGGGACCGATGGGTGGAGCCGGGGCGGACGCCGGCGCGGGCGACCGTCGAGGCACGTCTGGCCGATCCGGGCTGGCGCATCGAGATCTTGGTCACCGCCGCCGTGGCGTGAGCGCCTCGCGTCGGACCACGAGCGCGCCACCGCTGCCCGGCCGGTGCGGGCGCGGGCCGCGTGTCCTCAGACGTCGAGCGAATCGCTGGCGCTGCCCGACGCACCCTTGAGCGCGGGCAGTGCACCGCCGCGCCAACGGCGCAGCGCACGCTGGAAGAATAGGCTGTTGGGAATCTGCAATACCGTGCCCGCGCCGTCGCCGTCGTCGGTCTCGCGCAAGGTCGTGTAGACGAGGTTGATGTCGACCACCTTGCCGCGCAGGCCGGGTTTCTCGCCGTTCTCCAGCAGCTCCACGTGGTCGTACAGGCGGAACGGACGCGTCGTCAGGATCAGCATCGTGCAGAAGATGTTCGACAACACGCTCCAGGCGGCGAAGAACGCCACGGCCGCCACCGCGGCGAAGCCCGTGAACGCGGTCCACAGTACGGTGCCGGAGACACCGAGTCGTTCGAGCACCAGCAGGAACGCGCCGGCATAGATCAGGAACGACAGCACGCGCCGCGCGCCGACCACCGCCTCGGGTGGCAGCGTATAGCGCTGACCGACGCGCTCGACCAGCCGCCGCGCCAGCACGCGCAAGAGCCAGGCGATCACCAGAATCAGAAGGATCTGGCCGATGGGCGCGACGATGTCCAGCCAGTCGTGCAGCCAGACAGGCAGTCGGTCGGGATTGAACACGTGGGCTCCGGAGTGCGGGGGTCGCGCGCATTCTAGCGGCGCGCCGCGTCGATCCACGGCGGGCCGCCGGGGCTCCGGTGCACACGGATGCAGGGGCGGCTGCGATGCAGCGCCTGAAACGGAAAAGGCCGCCCTTGCAGGCGGCCTGTCCGACTCCGATCCGATGGTGGGCGGTACAGGGATCGAACCTGTGACCCTTGCCGTGTGAAGGCAATGCTCTACCGCTGAGCTAACCGCCCGGTGACGCATCGTCCGGCGAAGCCGGTCCGATCGGGACGCGCATTCTACGGGCGATCGCGGACATCGGCAAGCGCCGAACCACCACGTGCGTCATTCGCGGGCGGTGGCGGATGCCGGCGACGACGTGGCCCGGCGTCGGCCCGGCCGCGCCTCGGGGCGCAGGCCATGCCGCGCATGCGTGCCTAGTCGGTATACGCCCTGATCAGTGCATTGAGATGCACACGTTCCGCATCACGCA
This sequence comes from Luteimonas sp. WGS1318, assembly GCF_043187535.1. Taxonomy (GTDB): domain Bacteria; phylum Pseudomonadota; class Gammaproteobacteria; order Xanthomonadales; family Xanthomonadaceae; genus Luteimonas. Next base: position 2,008,126 of record NZ_CP171131.1, on the reverse strand, counting down.
GTGCGGGTGCGAGCAGCATCATCACCTGGACGATGCCGGCGTGGATCGCCGCCTGCTCGTCGCGCTGGCCGCGGGTCGCGCTGTAATTGAGCCAGAACGTCGCCACGACGATCAAGTTGGTCGCCGCCGCGTCGATCTCGGCCGGCGATGCCCGCAGGATGCCGGCGCGTGCGAGACCGGCGATGACCGCGCGTGCACGCTGGTTCGCCCGGTCCAGGATGCGCGAGAAGCGGGTGCGCAGCCGCGGATTGCGGCTGAGGATCTCGAGCAGGTCGCGATAGAGGAACCGGTAGTCCCAGATGCATTCGAACACGCCGTGCAGTTGCAGCCAGAGGTCCTCGAGGGTCGGAGGCCGGTCGTCCGGGACGACGAGGGCTGCATCCATGCGCGCTTCATAGCGCGCGAACAGCTGGCCGATGATGTCGTCCTTGCTGCGCACGTGGTAGTACAGGTTGCCGGGGCTGATGGCCAGGGCTTCGGCGATGTGATTCGTCGTCACACGCGGCTCGCCGTCGGCGTTGAACAACGCCAGGGCGCCATCGAGAATCCGCTGCCGCGTGTCATGGGCCATGGGCGCACCTCATGCCGGGCGACGGTGGATGTGGCGCTGACTCGCCGCCGTGGATGTCGAAGGCACCGTGGCAACCGCCTGGCTCAGGAACTCCTGCATCACGGTACCGGAACGCGCGCGGTCAATCCGATGATGTCGCCGCGGCTGCGTTGGCCGGGCGTCTCGCAGGCGCCTGACGACGGGCGGATCCGCGGCCCCGGCGTCGACCGTGCATGCCGCGACGCCCGCGGCAAGGCGCGTCCTGCGATCGTGCGGTATCGACCGCCGTCAGAAACTCCGGCATTGCAGGAAGCGGTTCTGCTGGCCGCTGCCGGGCGGCGGACTGAACTGGATCCGCGACGCGGTGAGGTCGGGTTGCCGCAGCACGAGTGCGCAAACACCATCGACCGTGGCCTGGTCGTCGCTTCGCTCGACGAAGACCTGGAGCGTCGAACCGCTCACCCAGATCGCACGGTCGACCGTGGACAGGGTCCCCAGCGCGCTCGCCAGATCCGACCGCTGGTCCTCGATCGAAGCGCGCGGCGGCGCTTCGATCTGCACCGGCTCACCCGGCGCGGGCGCCGCGTCCACCGACGTTGACGGGGTCGGCGCGGCGGTCGGTGCAGGTGCCGGCATCGCGATGAACACCGCCACGCCCGCCAGCAACGCGAGCAGCCAGGACAGCAGGATGCGTCGGCGCGCCTGCGTCGATGTGCGGGTCGTGATGTCCTGGAGCTGCGCGGCGGGCATCAGGGCGCGCAGTTCGGGCCACAGCGCTTCGCCGTCGAGCAGTTCGATCCGGTGCTTGCCCGACAGGCGCCGCGCCTCGTCGTCGATCCGGCCCTGGGTCACGAGCAGGCCGCCGGTGGCACCTTGCAGCAGCATATCGCTGGACAGCGCCTGCACCGCATTGCGCCCCAGTACGAAGGTCGCCCCGTGCTTGCACGACAGCAGCCAGCGCCCGTCCGGGTGTTCCAGCACGTAGTCGGTGTCGCCCGAGACCTCGCCCGTGCCGGTGGTGTGCACGTAGCCGCGCCGCTGCAGGGCCTGCAACACCATGCCGATGAAGCCGCGCCAGGAGATCGCCGAGAGCGCGACGATGCCGGCGGCCGTTTCGTCACGGCGACGCTGGATCGTGTGGAAATAGAGTGTCGCGGCGGCTCCGATGGCGAGTGCCACCCCGGTCGCGGCAAGCCATTGGGAGCTCATGCGCTGTCGTCTCTGCGTGTCGGCGCGGAAGAATACCCGAGGACACGATCTGCCCGCTGCGGAGCGGCCAGGCGACGACGCCGCGGACGGCGCACCGGCGCCGCCCGCGGCAAGCGTCCGGTCAGCTGGACGTGGTCCTGGACGGCTTGCGCGGCTTGGCCTGGCCCGTGCGCGCCGGTTTGGTCGGCGTGCGGGCCTGCGCCGTCTTGCGGGCGGGGGCTTTCCGGGCCGCGGCCTTGCGCGCGGGCGCCTTGGCGCTGCCATCTGCGGCTGCACCCCGCGACCGCAGCTCGCGGCTCAGCGCATCCACCTGGGCACGCAGCGCTTCGACCTCCTCGCGCCGGGGGACGCCCAGTTGCTGCAGCACGCCGTGCACACGGTCCTCGAACAGGCTTTCTAGGCGCTCCCAGCCTTCCATCGCGCGCTCGCGGGTCTGGTCGACACTGGTTTCGACCACGCTGCGGACCTCGGTGGCGCGTGCGGTGGCGAAGTCGCGTGCGGTCTTCTCGAGGTCCGCGCCGTCGCGCACCAGGCCATCGAACAGGCGCGTGCCCTCGGCCTGGGCGCGGCCGAAGGCACCGACTCCGGCCAGCCAGATCTGCTGCGCGGTCTCGCTGATCGAGCGCGGTGCGGCTTCGGCGTGTGCGTGCGACGCCTCGTCCGTGTGCGCGCGCCGCTTCGTCGTGGTCCGTGTCGCCTTCTTCGTCGTCTTTCGGGTCGTGGCCATGGGACATGTCTCGATCGGAGTGGGGACCCCGCCAGACTCGCGCGTCCGCCTAGAGTCTTCACTCCAGAACGGCGCGTCGCACCCGCGTGCCCGCACCGCGTTGTGCGGGTTCGCCGGTCGACGCGATTGCTCCTGAAGCGGGGAGCCTCGAAGATGCCCGCATGAGCAGATCCGATGTCCATGTCCGGCTCGGCACCCGGTTGCGCTGGCACCAGCGGCTGCATGACCCGCACAGCGAGCCGCGCAACCGCTCGCGCTGGGTGGCGGAGGTGCGCCGCTGGCAGGCCGAGCGGCTTGCGTCGAGCTTCGCCCACGCACTCGAGGACCCCGGCCGACGGCCGGCGGCGGAGTTCTTCCTGGAGCACGTCTACGGCGATCGGGATTTCACCCGGCGCGATGCCGATATCGCCCGGACCCTGCCGGTGATGCGTCGCCTGCTGCCCGCGAGCCTGCTCGATACGGTGGCCGACACGCTCGAACTCGGCGCCTTGAGCCATGCGCTGGACCTGCGGATGACCGACGCGCTGCACGCGCTCGCGCCGCGTCGCCGCAGACTCGATGCCGCGCTGTACGCCGACGCCTACGTCGCTGTGGGCCGGCCGCAGTTGCGGCGTCGGCAGATCCGGCTCGTCGCCGACGTGGGCAGCGGTTTTGCCCAGGCCCTGCGCATGCGCGGCGTGTCCGCATTGCTGGCATTCGCCCGCGGGCCCGCGCGCCTGGCCGGCCTCAGCGAGCTGCAGGGGTTTCTCGAACAGGGCTATGCGGCGTTCGATGCCCTGGACGACGCCGACGCGTTCGTCGCCGAAATCGAGCGTGACGAACTGGAGATCTCGCGGCGCCTGTTCGCGGGCCATCCCGCGCCGTACGCGCGGGCGTGAGCCGCGGGTGTCAGAACTTCTCGTCGAGCACGCGCCGGATCTCGGATTCGATCGGCCCCCGCATCGCCGTGAGCAGAAAGCCGAGTTTCGCGGTCACGCGCAGGTTGCCCGGCAGCATGTCGATCGCGCCGTCGACGCCCGAACGGGTGAACTTCAGCGTGTCGCCGTGCCAGGCGGTCTGCATGTCGAAGCGCTGCGCCAGTTTGCCGGCCACGTCCTCGACGGCGGCGCGCGCCTTCTCGGGCGGCAGCGAGTGCGGGTGGGTGATGTCGATGCCGGACATGCGGGCGCTTCCTAAACGAGGGGCGCCCATTTTGCGATGCCGCCGCGCATCGACCAAGTGATGGCCCCGCGCGACGACCGGGCTGCGCGCGGCACGTGCTAGATTGCCGCCGCATGACCGCGCTGAAGCTGCGTTTCCCCACGCCCGACGAACCCGAACTGCCGCTCGACATGGGCGAGCACGGGATCGCGCCGCGTGCGCGCGGCACCGGTCTCGGTCCGGTCGCGGAGGGCGTCGAACCGAGCGTGCGCTTCTGCGTCGATCGCCGTGGCGTCTGGCTGACGGTCAGTGAGGGTGTGCGCGGCGTGCACGTGAACGGCCGTGCGATCCAGCGCATGGCGATGTTGCGGACCGGCGACGCGGTCTATGTGGACGGCCAGGAACTGCGCCTGGTGTCGGCGGTGCCGGTCAGTGTGCGGGGTGAGATCACCGATGCCCACGATGCCTTCGACATCGCGGATGCGGATGTGCGCATCGTCCTGCGTGGCGTGGGCGGGCGCTATCACGGCCGCAGCTTCACGCTGGGCCAGCCGCGACTCGTCGGACGCCATGCCGACGCCGACATCCGGATCGACGATCCAGGCTTCGCCGACCGCCACGCGCGGCTCGAACGCGCCGGCGGCGGGGTGCGCCTCGTCGACCTCGGCAGCGCCGACGGCAGCCTGGTCAATGGCGAGCCGGTCCGGGACGCCTGGCTGCAGGCCGGCGACCAGGTCGTCTTCGATGCGCATCACCGGTTCGTGGTCGAGGCCCCGGCGCGTGCGGTCCATCTGCCCGGCGTCGACGAGGAGGGCGAGGCGGTTCCGGTATTGGACGTCCGCACGCGGCGCGGTGGCGGGCTGCCGCTGCCCTGGCTGCTGCTGGCGGCCCTGGTGATCGCCGGTCTGCTCAGCGTCCTGCTGCTCTTCGGCGCCGGCTGAGGTCCGGTTGCTGCGGCGGTGGCCGCGATCACGCCGATCGAGGATGCGCGCGCCTGCGCACGCGTTCAGCGCGGCGTCGGTGCCGCGGGTCGCCGCTGCGCCGCAACCCGCGCCGCGCGTCGTCGTTCGAGCGCCTTCCAGACCCGCCAGCCCAGCAGCGCGGCCAGCAGGACGACGTAGAGGGCAGGCTCACGCCAGTCGGATTTGACGATCCACCAGAAATGCAGCACCGCCAGCGCGGCGATCACGTAGATCAACCTGTGCAGACGTCCCCAGTTGCGTCCGAGACGCCGCATCCATCCGCGCGTCGAGGTCACCGCCAGCGGAACCAGCAGCAGCCAGGCCAGGAAGCCGACGGTGATGAAGGGGCGGCGTGCGATCTCGGTGGTGATCTGCGACACGTCCCCGACCAGATCGAGGCTCAACCACGCGGCGAAGTGCAGGCTGGCGTAGACGAAGGCGTACAGGCCGAGCATGCGCCGGAACCGCAGCAGGACGGCGGCACCGGTGAGCTGGCGCAACGGCGTCACGGCCAGGGTGATCAGCAGCAGACGCAGCGCGCCGGTCCCGGTCTCGTGCTCGATCGCCACGATCGGATCGGCGCCCAGCGCATCGATGTTCGCGCCGCCCAGCACCTGCCAGGTCCGCCACGCCAGCCACACCAGCGGCGCCAGCGCCAGCGCATGCACAAGCACTTTCGCGGCGATCACGCCCGGCGCGGTCGGCGGTGCCGACGGGCGACGTACGGGCGCCGCCGACGGACGCGCGCTCAATACCATCGACGCAGGTCCATGCCCGAATAGAGCGAAGCGACCTGATCAGCGTAGCCGTTGAACGGACGGGTATCGATGCGATTCGCGATCAGGCGGTTGCTGGTGCCGGCGATGCGCCGTTCGGTCTTCTGGCTCCAGCGCGGGTGGTCCACCGCCGGATTGACGTTGCTGAAGAATCCATATTCCGACGGTTGCAGCTGGTTCCAGGCCGTGGCCGGCATACGCTCGACGAAGCGGATTTCGACGATGGACTTGATGCTCTTGAAGCCGTACTTCCACGGCACGACCAGTCGCAGCGGTGCGCCGTTCTGCTGCGGCAGCGCCTTGCCGTACAGGCCGGTGGCGAGGAAGGCGAGGGGATTCATGGCCTCGTCGATGCGAAGGCCTTCGCGGTAGGGCCAGTTGATCGAGCGGAAGCGCAGGCCGGGCATCTGCTCGCGGTCGGCCAGCGTGGTGAAGGCGACGTACTTCGCGTTCGCGTTCGGCTCGAACTTCCGCAGCACCGAGGCCAGCGACACGCCGGTCCATGGGATCACCATCGACCAGCCTTCGACGCAGCGCAGACGGTAGATCCGCTCCTCGCTGGCGACGCCGCGCAGCAGGTCCTCGAACGACACGCGGCCGGGCTTGGCGCATTCGCCGCCGACCTCGACCGTCCACGGCGAGGTGCGCAGCGTCTTGTCGGCGCGCGACGGATCGCTCTTGCCGGTGCCGAATTCGTAGAAGTTGTTGTAGGTGGTGATGTCCTCGAAGCGGGTGAGTTCTTCCGTGGTCCGGAAGCCGCTGCGCGCCTGCTCGGGCGTGAGCCGGGTGGTCGAGGGCGGAGGGGGCTCGGCCTCGGCGCAGCCCGCCAGACCCAGTGCAGGCGCGGCCGCCATCAGCGCCAGCAGCCGGCGCCGGTCGCGGTAGACGGTTTCATCGGTGACATCGGACTCGCGGATCCGCAGGGCGTCGCGCAACGACATTTCGAACTCCTCGGCGCGTGGCGCCTGCTTTTGAACCGGTGGACATACGTTGCCAGTGCAACCAACGGATGCACGTCAACCCTGTTGCGCTGCGGCATACTGACCGGCCCCCAAATCCTTGCGTGGAGTCGACGAATGGCGCGTGCCTACAACTTTGCACCCGGTCCGGCCGCCCTGCCTGAAAGCGTGCTGAAACAGGCACAGGCGGACATGCTGGAGTGGGGAAACGCAGGCGCGTCGATCGTCGAGATGAGCCACCGCGGACCGGAGTTCATGGAGGTCGCCACGCGCGCCGAAGCCGATCTTCGCACGCTGCTTGGTGTGCCCGATGACTATGCCGTGCTGTTCCTGCCGGGCGGCGCGACGACGGCCCAGGCGCTGCTGCCTCTGAACTTCGCGAACCAGGGCGACACGGTCGATTACGTCGTCACCGGCCACTGGGGCAAGACCGCGCTGAAGCAGCTCACGCCGGCGGTGTCGGTGAACATCGCCGCGAGCGGCGAGGCCGATGGCTATCGCACGATTCCCGCGCGCGATTCCTGGCGGCTCACGCCGGGCGCGGCCTACGTACACATCACCGCCAACGAGACCATCCACGGCGTCGAGTACCGGCCGGCCTGGGGCGCGCCCGCGCCCGATACCGGCAACGTGCCGTTGTTCGCCGACTTCAGTTCCAGCATCGCGTCCGAGCCGATCGACATCTCGCGCTACGGCGTGATCTACGCCGGTGCGCAGAAGAACCTCGGGCCGGTCGGCATTTCGGTCGTCATCGTGCGACGCGATCTGCTCGAGCGCGCCGGCCAGCCGCGTGCCGACATCTTCAACTACAGCTCGCAGCTCGCCAACGACTCGATGCTCAACACGCCGCCGACCTGGAACTGGTACGTGGCCGGCCTGGTGTTCCGCTGGATGCTCGACGAAGGCGGCACGCCGGAATTCAACCGCCGCAGCGACGAGAAGGCCGCACTGCTCTATGGCGCGATCGACGGTTCCGGCGGTTTCTACCGCAACGACATCGACGCCGCCGTGCGTTCGCGCATGAACGTGCCGTTCTTCCTCGCAGACGAAGCGCGCAATGCCGCGTTCCTTGACGGCGCGCGTGAGGCCGGGCTGATCGGCCTCAAGGGGCACCGCGTGCTCGGCGGCATGCGCGCATCGATCTACAACGCGATGCCGGTCGACGGCGTGCGCAGCCTCGTGGCCTACATGCAGGATTTCCAGAAGACCCATGGTTGATTCGAAGAAGAAGACTCCGGTCGCCGCACCGGCAAAAAAGCCGGCGGCTGCGAAGGTCGATGCGGTGAAGGCGGCGGCGACCGCAGGCGTCCCCAAGCCGAATCTCGACGCGGTGCGCGCGCAGATCGACGGCATCGACCACCAGATCCAGACGCTGATCGCCGAGCGCGCGCAGTTCGCGCGCCAGGTCGGCAAGGCCAAGGGCAAGCTGGCCGCGGCCGTGGATTACTACCGGCCCGAACGCGAAGCGCAAGTGCTGCGGCGCGTGGTTGACCGCAACGACGGCCCGCTGTCGGACACCGAACTCGTGCGTCTGTTCCGCGAGATCATGTCCGCGTGTCTCGCGCAGCAGGAGCCGCTGAAGATCGGCTACCTCGGCCCGGAGGGCACGTTCTCGCAGCAGGCGGTGCACAAGCAGTTCGGCCATTCGGCCAAAGGCCTGCCGCTGGCGAGCATCGAGGAAGTCTTCGACGAAGTCGCGGCCGGCAATGCCGATTTCGGCGTGGTGCCGGTCGAGAACTCGGGGCAGGGCACGATCCAGTCGACACTCGACATGTTCCTGACCTCGCCGCTGAAGATCTGCGGCGAAGTCGAGTTGCGCGTGCACCAGTATCTGCTGTCGCGCACCGGCCGCATCGAGGACATCGAGCGTGTGTACTCGCACGGCCTGTCGCTGGCGCAGTGCAAACAGTGGTTGCGCGAGAACCTGCCGGGCGTCGAAAAGCACGCGGTGGTCAGCAATGCCGAAGCCGTGCGACGCGCGAAGAAGTCCGACGACGCGGCGGCGATCGCAGGCGAGAACGCCGCGCATGTCTACGGCATGCAGGTGCTGGCGGGCCCGATCGAGGACCGCAGTGACAACACCACGCGCTTCCTGGTGATCGGCCGCGGCGCGTTCCCGACTTCGGGCAACGACCGCACCTCGCTGATGGTGTTCATCCGCGACCAGCCGGGCGCGCTGTATCGCATCCTCGAACCGCTCGCGCGTCGCGACATCAGCATGAACCGCATCGAGTCGCGCCCCGCGCACGGTGCGCTGTGGCAGTACGCGTTCTTCATCGAGGTCAACGGCCACGTCGACGAATCGCCGCTCAAGGACGCGCTGGGCGAGATCGACGCGTTCGCCGGTGAGGTCCGCGTGCTCGGGTCCTACCCGGTCGCCGTGCCGTGAGCGCGGCTTCGTGGATCGCGGCGCCGGGTGCGCCGCTGCGCGGTGACGTGCGGGTGCCGGGCGACAAGTCGGTCTCGCACCGCGCGATCATGCTGGCCGCGCTCGCCGACGGTACCTCGCGCATCGAGGGCTTTCTCGAGGGCGAGGACGCACGCGCGACCGAGGCGATCTTCCGTCGCCTCGGCGTTGCGATCGAAACGCCGGCGTCCGGCACGCGCGTCGTACACGGCGTCGGCATCGACGGCCTGCGCGCGGCCGACGGCCCGCTCGACTGCGGCAATGCCGGCACCGGCATGCGCCTGATCGCCGGCCTGCTCGCAGGCCAAGCCTTCGACAGCACGCTGGTCGGCGATGCGTCGCTGTCGAAGCGCCCGATGCGTCGCGTCACCGAACCGCTGGCGCGGATGGGCGCGCGCATCGACACCGGCGACGGCGGCGTAACGCCGCTGCACGTGCACGGTGGGACGCCGTTGACCGGTATCGAATTCGACAACGGACTCGCCAGTGCGCAGGTCAAATCCTGTCTGCTGCTCGCGGGTCTGTATGCCGATGGCGAGACCGTCGTGCACGAAACCCGTCCGACGCGTGATTACACCGAGCGCATGCTCGCCGCGTTCGGCTGGCCGATCGAATTCGCTCCGGGCATCGCCCGCCTGACCGGCGGACACCGACTGCGTGCGACCGACGTGCGCGTGCCGGCGGATTTCTCGTCGGCCGCGTTCTTCCTGGTCGCCGCGTCGATCGTGCCCGGTTCCGATCTGCTGCTGCGCCGTGTCGGCATGAATCCGCGGCGCACCGGCTTGTTGCACGTGCTGCGCCTGATGGGTGCCGACATCGTCGAATCCGATGCAGCTGAGGAGGGCGGCGAGCCGGTGGCCGACCTGCGCGTGCGGTACGCACCGCTGCGCGGCATCGACGTCCCTGAGCAGCACGTGCCGGACATGATCGACGAGTTTCCGGTGCTGTTCGTCGCGGCCGCGTGCGCCGACGGCACGACGCGGGTCACCGGCGCTGCGGAACTGCGGGTCAAGGAATCCGACCGTATCGCGACGATGGCGGCCGGCCTGCGTGCGCTGGGCGTGGATCTCGACGAAGCCGACGATGGCGCGACCATCCGCGGCCGGGCAGGGGCCGCGCTCGGCGGTGGTGCACGTATCGACAGCCATGGCGACCACCGCATCGCGATGGCGTTCGCCGTCGCTGCGCAACGCAGTGGTGCCGAGCTGACGATCGACGATATCGCGAACGTGGCGACCTCGTTTCCCGGTTTCGAGGCCCTGGCCCAAGGCATCGGCTTCGGTCTGGCAGCGCGCTGACCGGGCCGGAGGCTGCCGCATGAAAAAGGACCCGATCAACGGGTCCTTTTTTTCATCCCGAGCCGCACTCAGTTGCCGGCGCCGGCGCTGCGCTCGTCCAGCGTGAATTCCACCGGGACGCGTACGGCACTCGCCTCGGCCTTGCCGTTGCGGATCGCCGGTTCGAAGGTCCAGCCGCGGACCGCGTCGATCGCGGCCCGGTCCAGATCACGCGATCGGCTGCGCGTCTCCACGTTCACGTCGTTCGGTCGGCCGTCGGCGCCGACCTGCACCAGCAGGACCACCGTGCCTTCTTCGCGGTTGCGCGCCGCGGCGGGCGGGTAGACGGGCTCGGGCTGGCTGAGTGGCCGCGCGTCACGGTCGGCCGTCACCGCGGGCCGCGCGGGTACGGGATCCGCAGCGGCGGGCGTCGGTTCGCGTTCGGCCGGCGGGGCGATGCCGTCACCGATGACCGGCGCATCCGGAACCTCCGGCGGGGCGCTCGGGGTGCGCTGGCTGAGGAAGTACCAGCCGACGGCCACAAGGACGACCAGCAGCAGAATCCAGATCAGCGGGCTCGAGCCCTTGCGGGGCGCGCCCTCGGGAGGCGGCGCATCGTGGGGACGCTGCATCGGATCGCTCATGACCACACCTCCAAGCTGAACGGGAGCCCGGAGCCTCCCACGCAGTTTGTCGACGGCGTGTCACGGCGTTCGCGGGCTCAACGGGTCTCCGGTGTGAAGTCCACCGGCACCTGCACCTCGCCCGGAACCGGCTGACCGTCGCGTATCGCCGGCTCGAAGCGCCAACGGCGCACGGCGGCCACGGCGGCCTGGTCGAGGCGGCGGTGCTGGCTGCTGCGCACGACATCGATCGCCTGCGTGCGGCCGTTGGCACCGACATGGACGCGCAACAGCACCTCGCCCGCTTCGCCGCGGCGAAGCGACGCTCGGGGATAGTTCGGGGCCGGTGTGGAGACGGGCCGGGGCACGCTTCGGTCCGGTTCTGCCGTGGCCACGGCGGTAGGCGTTACATCGAGGGGAGCCTGCGCAGCGGGTACCGCGGCGACGGGCGGCGGTGGTGGCGCGGGCGGCGGCGGCAGTGGATATTCGATGCCGCTGGCTCCGGCCTCCGACGCGGGCAGCGGTGCCGGCAGGGCCCCCAAGGCCGCATCGCTGGCGGTCGGGCCCTCGTCGGCGACATCGCGATCAGCGGGCGACTCGCGATTGCCGAGCCAGAGCACGAGAAACATCAGCACGCCGGCGATACAGGCGCCAGCGATGAGCAGCCAGGCGCGGCCACGCGGGCGCAGCTCGCGCACGGCGCTGCGAAGACGGGACGACGGTGCGGGCATGCGGTGCTCCAGCGGACGAGGCGGCATTCTTGCACAGCGCCTGCGGGCGTCCGGCCGCCGATCCGGGCGATAATGGCCGCTGTCCACGCCGTGCGATTCCGTCATGCTCGATCCCAGCCTGCTGCGCCAACACCTCGCCGAAACCGCCGCGCGTCTGCGCTCGACCCGCGGCATCGAGCTGCCGATCGCGCGGCTGGAATCGCTCGAAGCCGAGCGCAAGCAGATCCAGATGCGTACCCAGGACCTGCAGAACCTGCGCAACACCCGCAGCAAGGCGATCGGCCAGGCCAAGGCCCGCGGCGAAGACGTGCAGCCGCTGCTGGCCGAAGTCGCCGGGTTCGGCGACGAGCTCAAGGCGAGCGAGGCCCGGCTCGATGGGATCCGCACCGAACTCGACGACATCCTGCTCGGCATTCCCAACCTGCCCGACGCGGGTGTGCCGCTCGGCAGCGACGAAGCCGGCAACGTCGAGCAGGCGCGCTGGGGCACGCCGCGGACGTTCGATTTCGAGGTGAAGGATCACGTCGCCCTTGGCGAGCGCGACGGCTGGCTCGATGCGGAGACGGCCGCCAAGCTCAGCGGCGCGCGGTTCACCGTGCTGCGCGGTCCGCTGGCGCGCCTGCACCGCGCGCTCGCGCAGTTCATGCTCGACCTGCATACCGGCGAGCACGGATACGAGGAAACCAGCGTTCCGCTGATCGTCAACGCCGAGACCATGCGTGGCACCGGGCAGTTGCCGAAGTTCGAGGACGACCTGTTCGCCACGCCGTTCGGTGACGAGACCCGCTATCTCATTCCCACTGCCGAGGTCCCGCTGACCAACACGGTGCGCGACAGCATCGTCGAGGCCACGCGGCTGCCGCTGCGCATGAGTGCGCATTCGATGTGCTTCCGCTCGGAAGCCGGCAGCCATGGCCGCGATACGCGCGGCATGATCCGCCAGCACCAGTTCGAGAAGGTGGAGCTGGTGACGGTCGCGCGCCCCGACGACAGCGACGCCGAGCACGAGCGCATGACCCGCGCCGCCGAGACCGTGCTTGAGCGCCTGGGGCTCCCATACCGCCGCATGCTGCTGTGCACCGGTGACATGGGCTTCGCGGCGCAGCGGACCTACGACCTCGAGGTCTGGCTGCCGTCGCAGCAGACCTATCGCGAAATCTCGTCGTGCTCGAACTGCGGCGACTTCCAGGCCCGTCGCATGCAGGCCCGCTGGCGCAACCCCGAGACCGGCAAGCCCGAGCCCGTGCACACGCTCAACGGGTCGGGCGTGGCGGTGGGGCGCGCCCTGATCGCGGTGATGGAGAACTACCAGAACGCCGACGGCACGATCGACGTGCCCGAGGTGCTGCGCCCGTACATGGGCGGGCTCGAGCGGATCGGCTGAGGCGCGAACCGCGCGACGCGTTCGCGTATCGGCGCGCGGATGGGGCGGGTCGTACTGTGAGCGCGGCGGCAGCCGGTGCGTCAGTGTGTCGTTGCGATGCCTGACCTGAGGGGCCTGGCGGTACGCGAAGGCCACTCGGGGGTGTGACGGGCGTTCTTGTGAATGCCCTCCCGCACAAGCTGCGGCGGTCCATGCCTGACATCCGTCGGCCACTGCGCCTGGTATGTCGGCTTCGCGATGCGAAGACGACGCTGCATTCCAACACGACTTGCGCTTAGGATTCGATCAGTGCTCGTTGCGGATATGGAATAAAGGTGGTGAAATGGCCGCCATCGTCCTATGTCGAGCGCCTTCCCGTGCAGGATCTCAATGATCTGTATTACTTCGCGATGGTCGTGGAGCATGGCGGCTTCGCCGCTGCCGAACGTGCCCTGGGCATCCCGAAATCGCGTCTGAGTCGGCGGATCAGCCAGCTCGAGAACGATCTGGGCGTGCGGCTGCTGCAGCGCTCGACCCGGCGCTTCGCCGTCACCGACGTCGGCCAGAGCGTGTTCCGGCACGCACAGTCGATGCTTGCCGAGGCGACGGCCGCGCGCGAGGTGGTGGACCGCCTGAGCGCTGAACCGCGCGGTCTGGTGCGTGTCAGCGTGCCGGTCAGCATCGCCCAGCAGTCGATCCCGCAGATGCTGCCGGAGTTCCTCGCGCGCTATCCGCAGGTGCGCGTGCAGTTGCACGTCAGCAATCGCCGCGTCGACGTCATCAACGAGGGCTTCGACGTCGCCGTGCGCGTGCGTTCCAAGCTCGACGACGACGGCAGCCTGGTGATGCGCAGCTTCGGCCAGATCCAGGAACTGCTGGTCGCAAGCCCCGGTTATCTCGATCGCATGGGCCGGCCGAAGGATCCCGACGAACTCGACCAGCACACCACCATGAGCATGGGCGAGGACGAGGTGAAGCAGCGCTGGGACCTGCAGGCGAACGACGGCACCACGCGCCGCGTCGAACTGAAGCCGCGCGTCGCCGGCTTCGATTTCCCGATGTTGATGGCGCTGGCCAAGCAGGGCCTCGGCATCACGATGCTGCCCGAAACCCTGTGCGCCGAAGCGGTGCGCAATGGCGAGCTCGAAGTCGTGCTGCCCGACTGGCACCTGCCGCAGGGCATCGCCCATGCCGTGTTCGCGTCGCGGCGTGGCCTGCTGCCGGCGGTCCGCGTCTTCATCGACTTCCTCGCCGAGAAGCTGCCGCCGCTGATCGAAGCCTCCAGCCTCGATTGCCGCAACTGCGACAAGAAGCCGGTCGCCGGTGGTCCCGTGCCGCCGCCCCGTATTGCCGCCGCAGTCGCGCGTGCGACAATGGCCTGACGGCGCGCGGCGCCGTCATCCGTTGCTGACAAGCACCGACATCGAGCGCAGCCGAGTGGTTCAAGCAGCGGTCTTGTCCGGAGGCCGCAGGCCGGGAGAAACATCGACCGTGGGGTCGATGGTCAAACCGCCGACGCTGCGTGAGCGGCGCGGTTGGTAATGGCGGGACACATCGGAGAGATGGCCGAGTGGTTTAAGGCAGCGGTCTTGAAAACCGCCGAAGGGTCAAACCTTCCGTGGGTTCGAATCCCACTCTCTCCGCCAATCCTGCGTATCTATCTGATTTGATTGGATAAAGCGCGATTTCGGGGTTGGCGAATCAGGACACAAATCGGGTCACATAGAACCCGATGCGAATTCCTCATCATCTATCGCGCTCCCCGTCGGGGCGCTGGGCGTTTCGCCAGCGTGTGCCGGCCGATCTTCAAGGCATCCTCGGATGCCGTCTCCTCAAGCGCTCCCTTCGCACGGCTGATCTGCCAGAGGCGCGGATGCGCGCCGTCATGCTCGTGGCCGGCTATGCTCGGCTCTTCAGCCTGTTGAGGGATCAACGCGTGGCGAAGTTGTCCAAGGACGAGGTGGACGCCCTCATCGGGCGCTTGAGTGGCGCGGACAACCTGCGCGACCTGACGCTGCATCGGACCTTGGGGCCTGATGGCACCGTCAGCGAGCGGTGGCAGATCGACGACGAGAAGGACGTTCGGCTGTTCCGCGCAGTCCAGCAGCGCCGTGTGGGCGACGACCCGCTTCAGGACCTTGTGGACGGCATCGTGCCGGCGCCCAGGCCGGCCGCTCCCAAGCCGGGCCTGGAACCCATCCAGCTCGGAAAGGCCCGGGACGCGTGGCTTGCGACGCTCAAGGGCAGCACGCTCCCTAAGACCTACACGATCAAAAAGACTGCTGTCCAAGCCCTCGTCCAGTTCCTGGGTGAGAAAACGCGGGTTGCGAGCATCACTCGATCGGATCTGGCGCGCTGGTATCAGGCCATGCGCAAGGCCGGCGCCTCGACGCCCACGCTCACGAACAAGCAGAGCTACATCGGAGGTAAGGGCGGCTTCTTCGACTGGGCAGTTGCGTCTGGCTACTACCCTAAGGGCGACAACCCCGCGTCGGGCCACGTGAGCTACTCGGTCCGCGAGAAGTGAGCGCGGCGAAAGTTGGGGTTCAAATCCTTCGATCGCGACCAGATTCAAGCGCTGTTCGCACCAGCTGCTTTCGGAAAGATGTCCGAGTCAGCCCAATGGGCTTCACTCATTGGCCTTTACACGGGCGCCAGGGCGTCAGAAGTGGGCCAGCTCCTCACCGCCGACATCATTGATGAGGACGGCATACCCTGCATACGCATTTCGGATGAGGGCGAGCACCAGAAGGTGAAGACCGATGTCAGCTTGCGCACAGTGCCCGTGCATCCCGAGCTGCTTGAGCTGGGGTTTCTGACGTGGGTTGAAGACCGACGCAGGGCGGGCCATCAGAGACTGTTTCCAGCGGCCAAGGCGGACGCGAAGAACGGGCAGGGCAATTGGATTTCGAAGGCTTTCAGCCGACATCTGGCGGAAGTGGGGGCGGGGTGGGCGCCAGGAAAGCGCGGTTTTCATTCCCTTCGAAAGACGTTGATTCAAGAGCTACAGGGC
This sequence comes from Luteimonas sp. WGS1318, assembly GCF_043187535.1. GTDB lineage: Bacteria > Pseudomonadota > Gammaproteobacteria > Xanthomonadales > Xanthomonadaceae > Luteimonas. The sequence goes on along the minus strand of NZ_CP171131.1, from coordinate 1,992,389 downwards.
GCTGGCGTCGTGTCGGAGCTTCGCGCGCAACTTGTCGGGCATGAGTTAGACGATGAGCATCACGCGACCTACAGCCGAGACTTCTCTACCAAGGAGAAGCTAGAGGGACTAGGGCCGCATTCTCCGGCCTGAGTGCCCTGAAATATGAGTTACAGCTCGAAGCACAGCAAGAGCCACCAGAGCGGACACGGCACCAGTAGGCGCAGGAGGGGCAAGTCTTTGAAAGGCAATTACCCGAGGTAGCCTTGTTACAAGGATCGCGACGACAGCGGGTGCGGCTTAGGCCGCGCCGCGCGGACCTGCGGGAACCGAGATCCCTTCCAAATCAGTGAGAATGTGCCATCGAAAGGCCTTTGACGGTGTTTGAGCAAGCGGAAACGTGCTGCCGTGCTGCAGGCGCTATGGCGTCTAAATATTAGTAGGGAGAGCGCGCACAATACTCACAGTAACGTGTGTCGGCGTATCCCTACCTCTACGTTGATCAATGTCCGACATATTTACGTCAACTCGGCGGCGCAAGCTGCCCTGCAAGGGTGAAAAATAGCTGAAATTCTCGCCCAGATGATTATCGGAGTGGCGGGACTTTGCCACTGTCATCGATATTCGATGTCGACTACGAAGGGCCAAGGATATGAGATTCTTCATTACGGGTATGGTCATCGCTTTTTCAACAGTCAACGCGTCCTGCGCGTCGGCTACGGGCGGGGGCGCCGAAAGGGAACGGGATGACCTCGTAATTTCATTGGCCAAGCTTGAGCCAAACCAACCTCTTCCTTTAGTTCTTATCGAAAATGGACAGATTCAGCCGCGAGATGGCTGCATCTTTGTTGTCGGGAGCGATAAAGAGCTAGGGATGCTTGCTGTCTGGCCCGGCCACTATGAGCTTCTGAAAGAAGACGGGAAGGTGGTCGGGATTTGGGATCCAAGGCGCGGAAAGAAACTGAGATTTGGCGTTCCTTCCGATTTAAACGGAGGTGCTATTGAAGGCTACGAAGGGGCGATAGTGGCTGATAGTTGCAAGGGAGAGCGGATGTTAGTTTACATTCCTTAGTCTAACTTAATCCGGAGAGGGACCTCTATGCGAGCGACTAATATATTATCGCTGTCGGTTTTAATTCTATTCTCGTGTTATCCGCATTTGTGTCTAGCAGTTGGCCGCGAGCGGGCAATAGCCGACTTGCCTGCGCTCAGTGTCGGTTCGACGGGAATTCGAGGTCTTGGGCCGGCCTCGACATTACTCGATGAGAAACTTCGGACGGAGCTCCCAGATGTTTACGCGGGAATGGTTTTTAGTGACGCGGTCGTGCCGCAGGTTGTGATCCGCTTTACAGAAGCGCCTGCGGAGAATCTTTCCAAATACACAAGTGACCCTTTATTTGTGGCCGCGCGTGCCGAGCACCCTCTTGAACTTCTCAAGGCCGTGCAGCGTGAGGTCGGAACGTAAGCTCCCCCGTCAAGCAGACACTTCAAAAGTAGAGCTTTCGGCGTGGTGTCTGCGGTACTCGAGCGGGGTCATTCCGCCGAGCGAGTCGTGGGATCGTTCTTCGTTGTAGTCGATCATCCACCAGTGGGTGGCTTCCCGGACGTCGTCGAGACGGACGAAGAGATTGAGGTCAAGCACTTCCTCGCGGAATGTGCGATTGAAGCGCTCGATGAAGGCATTCTGATTTGGCTTGCCGGGCTGGATGTACTGCAGCGCCACGCCGTTCGCCTTGAGCCAGTTGGTGAACGCATCGCCCAAGAACTCGGGACCGTTGTCCGAGCGCACGACCTGCGGCAAACCATGATCGCGTTTGATCTGCTCGAACACACGGACCAGCCGTTGCGAGTTGATCGACGTGTCCACTTCGATGTGCAGGGCTTCTCGGTTGAAGTCGTCCACGACGTTGAACGTGCGAAACCGTCTGCCGCAGGCGAGCGCGTCGCTCATGAAATCGACAGACCAGACCGTGTCTGGCAGCCTCGGCACATAGAGCGGCACCCGCTCGCGCTTGGGCAGGCGCCGTTTGGCGGCGCGGCGCAGGTTGAGTTTCATGGCCTTGTACACGCGATAGATTCGTTTGGGATTCCAGGCCGGCTGCTGCTTGCGAAGATGGTTGCTGCACTTCCAGAAGCCGCGGCTGGGGTGCGCCTCAACGAAGCGCGCGATTTCAGCGATCAGCTCGGCATCGCGCACCGTCCAATCCAGAGGCGGCGCGTACCACGCCCCTCGCGACAAACCGACGCATGCGCAGGACCGGCGCAGCGGCCGCGCGTGGACCTCGACGAGGAACCGCACGGCCTCGCGCTTGCGCGCCGGCCCTAGAGTTTTTTTGCGATCAGGTCCTTCATCGCTGCGTTGTCGAGCGCCAGCTCGGCATACATCCGTTTGAGCTTGGCGTTCTCGGACTCGAGCTCCTTGACCCGCCGAAGCTCGGAGGCCTCCAGGCCGCCGTACTTGCTCTTCCACTGGTAGTACGTCGCGGTGCTGATGCCGACCTGGCGACAGATGTCTTTGACCGGCACGCCTGCGTCGGCCTGCTTGAGCGTCGCGATGATCTGCGTCTCGGTGAACTTCGATGTGCGCATGGGACCTCCTGGCTGGGAAACGATGCCAGAAAGATCTACTTATGCGGTGTCTGTCAGACGGGGGAGCTTACGCTCTCTCCTGGGGCGCACGCGGATTGCTCTGAGAAATTGGAGCTGGCAATCGAGGCCGCTGAAATTTGGAGTAAGCAGTTGCTGGAGCGCTATCCAGTCGCCGAGGACGCTATGGCCCCGCCTTTCGGCCCAATCCAGTTGCCGCCTGTCCGGCCGGACCACCCAGGGACGAGCCCTCCCGGCCCCCGGCCCCATTGAAAACGCCCCGCTAGGGCAGGGCGTTTGTCGATCCATTGGGTGCTTTTAATCAATGCAGCGTGGGGGGCTTGCCTGCTGGCACTGCGTTCCGCTCACGCTCTTTGGCCGTTTTTCTGCGGTTTGCAAGCAGTTCGCTGAGAGGACGCAGTTCGCGCTCCACAAGACGGCTCTTCGTCCCGGCTTGGGGAGTTGAGGAGCTTGGAGGCGCATGTTCAAGCTTGGGCAGACCCGAGTTGCGGCGGGAGATCATATCGGCCGCAAGTTCGAGGGCGAGATCGATCACTTCGAGACGCTCAGCCGGGCTAAGCCGAGCGGCATCGTTGATATGGCCGCTGAGTAAGCGGCTTGCGATTTGAAGCTGTGGGTCGTGGGGCATGGGGAACCGGAGAAGTGAAGACCCGACCAGCAAAGCACTTCACACGTCTCTGGCAAGAGTTCAAAACGGGCCCAATTCACATTTGTGAGAATTAGTCAAAAGTAAATTCCACGGTTCGCGAGCATGAGGCTGCCTACATGACTGCATGCCAACCGCCCCGTGAAGGCGGATCGGCTGCGCCGCTTACGCCTCGCTATGATCCCCGGGACACAAAACAGGACACATCCTGATCTGAGTTCTGCAATGAGATCAATGGGTTGGGTGAGAGTTGATCCGATCCCAATCTCTCCGCCAATTTCGCGGGACCGCATCACGCATCCCGCGTTATCGATCGGCGGAGTCCGTATCAGCTCATCGCAGACGGATCGTCATACGGCAGATGGACCGCGCCTGCGGCGGCCAGCGCTGCTTCCGCGCGCTCGAGCGTGTCGCCTTCACCGTCGATGACGATGAGGATGCGCCCGGCCTCGATCTCGCTCTCGAACCGCCGCCGGATCGGGTCCGGCAACGACGCGCCCACCATGGCCGAAGCCCATGTGCCCACCGCGGCGCCGCCCAGGGTGGTCAGGGCGACACCCGCGATGGTCAGTCCCAGCGGTGGAAACGCCACCGCCGCGAGACCAGCGAGCAGGCCCGTCGCGCCACCGAGGCCCGCGCCGCGCAGCGCGGCATGCTTGAAGTCCGTGGGCGCTTCTTTCTGCTGCTCGGGAACGCGTTCGAGCTCGATGTCGGAGCGCGCGATCAGCGAAATGTCGTCGTCATCGATTCCGGCATCCCGGATGTCACGGATCGCGGTCTGCGCGGTCGGCAGGCTCGGAGTGCTGTAGACACGGCGAACTTTCATCGGGAGGCACTCCAGCGGACAGGACCGCCAGCGTCGGTCACGCGCTGTGGCGCGGCTGTGAACCGGCGTTCGACGCGCCGCGCGTGGCAGGTCGGATGTGCCGGCCTACTGCGGGAACGCGATGCCGCCGCCCCCGGTGAGGTGCTCGTAGAGGATCGCGGTGCCGACGCCGATCAGGATGAGACCGCCGATGATCTCCGCGCGCTTGCCGACGATCGCGCCCAGGGCGCGTCCGAGCATGATGCCGGTGGTGACCATGACCAGCGTGCACGCACCGATGACGCCGGCGACGAGGACGATGTTGACGTCGATGAAAGCCAGGCCTACACCGATCGCCATGGCGTCGATGCTGGTGGCGAAGCCGGTCGTCGCGAGATTCCAGAAGCCGTGACGTTCCGGCGCGGGTCCAGATGCGGTGCCGTCGGTGGCCAGACCCGCACGGATCATCCGGCCGCCGAGCAGCGCCAGCAGCACGAACGCGATCCAGTGGTCCCAGCGCGTGACGTAGGCGGCTGCCGCAAGGCCGAGTGCCCAGCCGATGACGGGCGTGATCGCCTCGATGACGCCGAAGATCACGCCGACGCGCAGGGCTTCGACGAAGCGGGGTCGCTGCATCGCCGCGCCCTTGCCGATGGCGGCGGCGAACGCGTCGGTCGACATCGCGAAGCCGATGAGGAGGATCGAGAGAAGAGACATTCGGATTTCAGTTCCAGGCGGGCGGTCGCGACGGCGGCACGCGGCGCGCCCATGCCTGCATGGCGCCGTGATGCCGCTGGTCTCGCCAACCTGGACTGGTTGCCTGCACCACGATCGCACCGGATCGAGTGTGTTGACGCAGGCGCTCCCGCGAAACGGAAGCCGGCTACTCCCCAAGGGGACGCGCATGCTAGCAGCGCCGTTTCGATCACGCACACGTATAGCCGGCAGCATCTCTCATAGGCTGCGTCATCCAGGCGATGCGCAGCGTTCGATGTGCACACCGGTGCCATCTCGATGAACCTGCGCCTCGGCTGGCGCGCGCGCGCCTTGCGGGACGTGCAATCGCCCCTATACTTGCGGCATCAGTGCGAGTTCTGGTTTCCCGGGGGTGTCATGGCTTCGACGGGGGATGCGAAATTGCCTGGTGCATGCCGAGGGGGCCGCTTTCCTCGTAAATCCAGCAGCAAACTATTAGTTGCCAACGACGACAACTACGCTCTCGCCGCTTAAGGCGTAAGCCCTGAACCCACTTGTGTCCGTGCTCGTGGATGTAGGGTCATTATCACGGAATCGGCTGTGATGGCTGCCTGTCAGTCACGGCTCCAATCAAGCAGGCTGGTCCTGGGATGCGCTTCGCGCACCGTGCTGTTCCGGGGCGAGATCCAACGGTGAGCTAAGCATGTAGTGCCGGGGATGGAGTACCTTCGGACGCGGGTTCGACTCCCGCCACCTCCACCATCTGACGAGCCGGGCCCGAGCGATCGGGCCCGGCTTTTCTTTGTGCGCCGATGCGGTGCCGCGATCGTCGCCGGTATGCTTGTGCGATGTCCGACTCTGCTCCTGAACGTCGCACCGGTCTGTCCCGGCATGCTGCGCGACTCCGTCGCAGCCACGTCCTGGCGGTGCTGGTGCTGATCGGTGCACTGCTGCTCGTGGCGTTGTACGCGCGCAATGCCGGAGAACGCGAGCGTCGGCTGGCCGAGGCGAGCTTCGTGTCCGAGGCCGATCAACTGGCGGACACGATCCGCCAGCGCATGCTGCAGTACGAGCTGAGTCTGCGGGGGGGTGTCGCCCTGCACAGCGCTGCGGCCGACACGCCGACGCCACGCCAGTGGCGGGGCTATGTCGAGGGGCTCGATATCGCGCGGCAGCTGCCCGGTCTCCAGGGTCTGGGGTATGTCGCGTATCTGGAACCCGAGTCGCTCGCCGCGCTGCAGTTGCAGCGCCGCGCAGCGGGGCAGGGCCTGTTCACACTGAAGCCGCGCGGCATCCGTCCGCACTATGGCGCGATCGTCTATTTTGAGCCCGAGGATGCGTCGACGCGCGAGGTCATCGGCTACGACCAGTACAGCGATCCGGTCCGGCGCGTCGCGATGGATGCGGCGCGCGACAGCGGCGAGGTCCGGTTGAGCGCCCCGCTGACCCTGCATCAGGGCAGCCCGGGCGTGCTGATGTTTGCGGCCGTCTACCGGACGGCGCGCCTGCCCGCCAATCAGGCGGACCGCCAGGGTGCGCTGGTGGGCTGGGTGTTCGCGCCGTTCCGCTCGGCGGAGTTCCTCGGCCGCTCCAGCATTCCGACCAGTGGGCGGCTGGCATTCCGGATCGTCGACATCACCGATGGCGGCGCACAGGCCGTGTTGGCCTCCGACGGCTTCAGGGACACGGCCGACCAGCCGGCGCTGCACAGCGTCACCCAGTCCGTCTACGGGCGCACCTGGCGCTACGATTTCCAGCCGGTCGGCACGCTCACGTCGCCGGGCATGGACGAACTGCGGATCACGCTGGCCGCCGGCGTACTGGCCTCGCTGCTGATGTTCGCCGTGGTGATGACGCTCGCTCGCACGCAATCGCGGGCCGAGATGCTCGCCCTGCGGCTCAGCGATTCCTACCGCCGCAGCGAACAGCGCTTCCGCAATGCCATGCAGTATTCGGCGATCGGCATGGTGCTGCTCGACCGCAACGGCGCGATCGTGGAGACCAATCCGGCGATGGCCGAGATCGCCGGCATCGGCGAGAGCGCACTGGTGGGCAGCCTGTTCGAAGGCTATTTCGTCGACGGCCCCCAGCAGATGTCGCGCACTGGGCAAATGCAGGCCTTCCGCGAAGGTGTCCATCGCAGCGTGCGGCGGCTGCGACGCGACGACGGCGACGTGCGCGAGGTGCATCTGGCATCGACGGTGGTGCCCGGGGATACCCGCAGCGACGTGGTGCGCCTGGTGCAGGTCGACGACGTCACCGAACGGTTGCGCGCCGAGGCCCAGGTGCATGCGCTGAATCGGACGCTCGAATCACGCGTGGAGGCGCGCACGCGTGAGCTCACGCAGGCCAATCACGAGCTCGAATCGTTCGCGTACATCGTGTCGCACGACCTGCGCGCGCCGCTGCGCAGCATCGACGGCTTCGGGCGGATCCTGTCCGAGCGCTACAGCCATGTGCTCGATGCGCAGGGCCACGACTATCTCGGGCGCGTGCGCAACGCCGCCGGGCGCATGGATGCGTTGATCGACGCGCTGCTGGCGATGTCGCGCATCACGCGCGGCGAGTTCAAGCGCAGCCCGCTCGATCTGAGCCGGCTCGCGGGCGAGGTGGTGGCGGAACTCCGCCAGGCCGATCCCGGACGCGAGGTCGACGTCCGCATCGCGGCGGATCTGCGCGCGGACGGTGACGCCGCTCTGGTGCGCAATCTGCTGCAGAACCTGCTGGGCAATGCATGGAAGTTCACCGCGTCGACGCCCGCTGCGCGGATCGAGTTCGTCCGCGCCGATGCGGGACACTTCGAAGTCCGCGACAACGGGGCGGGCTTCAACGCCGAATACGCCGGCAAGCTGTTCCGGCCGTTCCAGCGGCTGCACCGGGAAGACGAGTACACCGGCCACGGTGTGGGCCTGGCGTCGGTCAAGCGCATCGTCGAACGGCACGGCGGCTGCATCAGCGCCGAAGGCGCGCCGGGGCAGGGCGCTACGATCCGCTTCACCCTCGCGCCGGCGCCGCGCGATGGAGACGACGCCTGAGCGAGGGTCCGGACGGGCGCGAGTGCGGCCTCCGGAACGGCGTCACGCGTCCTTGTTGTGCCTGCGCAGCACGCGCTGCTTGTCGCGCGCCCAGTCCCGGTCGCGCTCGGCATCGCGCTTGTCGTGCTGCTGCTTGCCCTTGGCGAGCGCGACCTCGGCCTTGACCTTGTTGCCCTTCCAGTACAGCGCGGTCGGCACGATGGTGTAGCCGTCGCGTTGCACGCGGCCGACGAGGACGTCGATCTCGCGGCGGTGGAGCAGCAGCTTGCGCGTGCGCTGGGGGTCGGCGATGACGTGGGTCGAGGCCTGGGTGAGCGGCGTGATCTGCGCGCCGAACAGGAACAGCTCGCCGTTGCGGATGATCGCGTAGCTCTCACCGATGTTCGCGCGGCCGGCGCGGATCGCCTTCAACTCCCAGCCCTGCAGGGACAGGCCGGCTTCGTAGCGGTCCTCGAGGTGATATTCATGGCGCGCGCGCTTGTTCAGCGCGATGGTGCCGGTGCTGTTTGCCTTATCCTTGTCCTTGCCGCTTTTCTTGCTCATCCGCACATTGTCCTCGAAGCACGTCCCCCAGGCGAGTCATGCCCAAGATCGAACGTAGCGCCCTGGTCGGGCAGTCCGCCGAGCGCATGTTCGCGCTGGTCAACGATGTCGCCGCCTATCCCCGCCGGTTCGCCTGGTGCGACGAGGCCGTGATCGAGGAGGCGACCGCCTCGCGCATGGTCGCGCGCCTGGATCTGGGCCTCGGCGCACTGCGCACCTGGTTCACGACCGAAAACACGCTGTCGCCGCCGGAGTCGATCGACATGCAGCTGCGCGATGGTCCATTCAAGTCGCTGCACGGCCGCTGGACCTTCACCGCCCTGCGTGACGACGCCTGCAAGGTCGCGCTGATGCTGGAATTCGAACCCCGCAGCCGGCTGATGCTGCCGGCCCTGACCCTGGGCTTCCAGGGGCTCGCCGACCGCATGGTCGACGACTTCGTGCGGGTCGCCGAGCGCGAGCCGGCCGACCCGTGACGCTCGCGTCGTGAACGTGGAAGTGGTGCAGGCCTGGCCCCGTGTGGCCCGCAGCCAGACGCTGGAACTGCCCGATGGAAGCACGGTCGCCGCGGCACTGGCATCGATCGCCGCGCCCGATGCGGACATCGCCGGCTATTCGGTGTTCGGTGTGCGGGTCACGGAGACCACCGTGCTCCGGGACGGCGATCGCCTGGAACTGCTGCGCGCACTCCAGATCGATCCCAAGGATGCGCGTCGGCGGCGCGCGTCGAAGCCCGACACGCGCTGAGAACGATCAGCGTCGGCGGTTGTTGCCGCGCTCACGCGGCAGGTTGCCGAACTTGCGCATTTCCTCGGCCAGCGACTGGTCGCGGTTGGGGAAATACTCGCCTTCCCAACGCAGCACCTGGTCGTTCTCGAAGAACACGGTGAAGTTCTTGATCTCGGTGCGGCCGCTGCGGCCGACACGTTCGGTCGAGGTGTAGTCCCAGCGCTGCTGGTGGAACGGGTCGGTGATCGACGGCGTGCCCAGCAGGGCCTCGACCTGCGGTTTGCCCATGCCGGCCTGCAACTGCTCGACCGCTGATTGTTCGATCAGATTGCCCTGATAGATCGGCTGCTTGTAGAGCAGGCCGCAACCGCTGGTGGCCAGGGCGATGACCGGAACAAGAAGGAATTTCTGCATGGACAGGTGCGCTCGGCGGGGGCTGCGGGAACGGGGGCGATGATACACTCTGCTGCACGCCGCGACCGGGTTCTGGACAGCCGGCGATAAACCGCCAGTGAATGCCGGCCTGGACCTGGAGACACACCTGATGGAATCGCTCGACCTGCGCAAGGCCGGCTTGAAAGTCACCCATCCGCGGATGCGGATTCTCGAGTTGCTCGAGCAGCGCACGCCGCGTCAGCACCTCACGGCGGAAGACATCTACCGGCAACTGCTGGAGCAGGGCGACGAGATCGGCCTGGCCACCGTCTACCGCGTGCTGACCCAGTTCGAGGCCGCCGGCCTCGTGCTCAAGCACAACTTCGAGGGCGGCCACGCGGTGTACGAGCTCGACCGCGGCGGCCACCACGACCACATGGTCGACGTCGACACCGGCAAGATCATCGAGTTCGAGAGCGAGGAGATCGAAGCCCTGCAGCGGCAGATCGCCGAGCAGTACGGCTACCACCTCGAGGAACACTCGCTGGTGCTGTACGTGCGCAAGAAGCGCTGACGGCCGATCGACAACCGTGGGCCCGTCGCCGGGCTCAATGCACGTGGCGCATCGCGCCGATCAGGCGCAGCCAGTCGTGCATCCGTTCCTCGTAGACCGAGACCTCAGGGGCCGGAAATGCCGGATCTGCGAAGGCGCCGACCGGGATGGCGACCAGATCGGGCTCCGCGTCCACCACGTAGAACACCGTCGAACCGCAATGCGGGCAGAACGCGGCCTGCATGCGGCCGCCGCTGTCGCCGATGCGCACGTAGTCGGTATGGGCGCCGTGGATGTGTGTGGCGGCTCGCGGAAACCGCGCCTGCACCCCGAACGCGCTGCCGGTACGGCGCTGGCAGTCGAGGCAGTGGCAGACGGACACGCGCACCGGGGCACCGGAGACCTCGATCCGCAGTTGACCGCAGGCGCAGTGGGCCGTGCGGCGCTCCATGCCGTCAGACCATGCCCTGCAGCAGCTTGCGCGCCGCTGCGCGCGCTTCCCTGCTGACGTCCACGCCGCCGAGCATGCGCGCGAGTTCCTCGGTGCGTTCGCCGGCGTCGAGCCGGCTGACCTGGCTTTCGGTCGCGCCGTCGGCGCTGGACTTGTGCACGCGGTAATGCGTGTGGCCCTTCGAGGCCACCTGCGGCAGGTGGGTCACGCACAGCACCTGGCGGCTTTCGCCGAGCGCGCGCAGCTTGCGGCCGACGATGTCGGCGACGGCGCCGCCGATGCCCGAATCCACTTCGTCGAACACCATCGTCGGCACCGCGTCGTGGCCGAGCGCAGCGACTTCGATCGCCAGCGAGATGCGCGACAGTTCGCCGCCCGAGGCCACCTTGCGCAGCGCACGCGGCGGCTGGCCGGCGTTGGCCGAGACCATGAATTCCACGCGCTCCGCGCCTTGCGGGTCGGGTCGTGAGGTCTCGACCGGTTCGATCGCCACCTCGAACACGCCGCCCCCCATGCCGAGCTCGTGGATCAGCGCGGTGGTCGCCTTCGACAGTGCCTTGGCCGCCTTGCGGCGTGCCGCGCCGAGGCGCTCGGCCGCGTCACGCCAGCGGCCCATCGCGGCTTCGATTTCGCCGTCGAGCTGCTTCAGGCGTTCGCCGGCGCCGTCCAGCTGATCGAGTTCGCCGGCCAGACGCGTCTGCACGTCGATGAGCTCTTCGGGCGTCACGCGATGCTTGCGTGCGAGTTCGTGCAGCCGCCCGAGGCGCTGTTCCAGCGTCTCCAGCTGTTCGGGATCGATGTCGAGATCGTCGCGGACCTGGCCCAGCAGCAGCGTGGCCTCGTCGAGCTGGATCGCGGCGGCGTCGAGCATCGCGTCGACGTCGCCCAGACGCGGCTCGTGCGCGCGCATCCGCGCCAGATCGTGGCGCAGCGCCTGCAGCGCCTGCGGCAGGCCGAGGTCGTCGTCACCGCGCATGCGCTCGAGTGCGGTGTCGCAGGTCTGGATCAGGCCGGCCGCGTTCGCGTGCCGGCGATGGCTGGCGAACAGGTCGGCCACCGCGTCGGCGGCGAGCGATTCGCCGTCGAGCTCGTCGAGCTGGTGGCGCAGCCAGTCGCGGCGTTCGGCGACGTCGCCGATCCCGACCAGCGCATCGCGTTCCTCGTGCAGCGCGCGCCAGGCCTGCGCGGTCGCGCGCACTTCGGCCAGCAGCGCGCCGTTGCCGGCCTGCGCATCGAGCAGCGCGAGCTGGCTGCCGCGGGCGAGCAGGGCCTGGTGTTCGTGCTGGCCGTGGATCTCGACCAGATGCCCGGCCAGTTCACCGAGCTGGGTGATCGTCGCCGGCCGGCCGTTGATCCAGGCGCGCGAACCGCCATCGGCGCGCAGCGTGCGGCGCAACTGACACGTCTCGCCGTCGTCGAGTTCGTGTTCGCGTAGCCAGCGCAGTGCGGGCGCGGCATCGTCGAGGGCGAATTCGGCATGCAGTTCGGCGCGCTCGGCGCCATGGCGCACGATGCCGCTGTCGGCGCGTTGGCCCGACAGGAAGCCCAGCGCATCGACCAGCAGCGACTTGCCGGCGCCGGTTTCGCCGGAAATGACGGTCAGGCCGGCGCCGAACTCCAGATCCGATTGGCTGGCGACGGCGAAATTGCGGATGGCGAGATGGGTCAGCATGGGTGCGGATTGTGCCTTGGCGCGCTGCGGGCGAGTAGATCGGGGTTCGACGACGCGCTTGATACCCGGCCCCCGTCTCACTGTCGGAGATTGCCGCGCTTGCATCGTGGGTGGGTGCACCGTATACCGCCCGCATGTCCTCCGATGCCCACCATTCGCTGGATCCGCGTGCGCGGCAGCTGTTGCGCACGCTGATCGCTCGCCATATCCGTGACGGCGAGCCGGTGGGATCGCAGACGCTGGCGCGCCACGCCGGTCTCGATGTCAGCCCCGCGACGATCCGCAACATCCTCTCCGATCTCGAGGAAGCGGGGCTGCTCGCGTCCCCGCACACCTCCGCCGGACGCGTGCCCACCACCCAGGGCTACCGCGTGTTCGTGGACTCGCTGCTGCAGGTCAAACCGCTGCGCGAGCAGGAAATGGTGCGCCTGCGCGGCGAGCTCAGCGCGGGCGGCGGCCAGCAATCGCTGCTGGGCAGTGCATCGGAACTGGTCTCGGCGATGACCCACTTCGTCGGCGTGGTCTCGGTGCCCCGGCGCGAGCAGCTGGCGTTCCGGCACATCGATTTCGTGCCGCTGGACGGCCAGCGGGTGATGGCGATCATCGTCTTCGCCGACCACGAGGTGCAGAACCGCATCTTCCAGACCCGTCGCATGTTCGAGTCCGGGGAGCTGGAGCGCGTCGCCAACTATCTCAACCAGCACTGCGCCGGCCGGCCGCTGGCCGACATCCGCGCGCGCCTGGTGGACGAGTTGCGCGACGCACGCGACGCGATGGAGACATTGCTGACCCAGACCGTGGAGCTGGCCGAACAGGCATTGGTGCCGGGCGACGACGACATGGTGCTGGCCGGGCAGAACCGGCTGATCGGCGTGCAGGACCTGTCGGACCTCGACCGGCTGCGTGAGCTGTTCGAGGCCTTCGCGCGTAAACGCGAGATCCTTCAGTTGCTCGAACGCACGATCCACGCGCCGGGCGTGCGCATCTTCATCGGCGAGGAAACCGGGCTGGCGCCGCTGGAGGGCGTCTCGCTGGTGACCGCGCCCTACGCCGCGGGCGGCCGCACGCTGGGCGTTCTGGGGGTGATCGGGCCGACCCGGATGGCCTATGAGCGCATCATTCCGGTCGTCCAGGCGACCGCCAGTCTGCTCGGTGCCGCCTTGAATCCCGATCCGGCGACCCCATAGCGGGTCGGTCGGCGGCCAGACGCCCGCCCCGGAACCCGATATGACCCAGCAACAGCACGACCCCCAGCACCCCGAATCCGAGCACGCACAGGCCGGACACGATGCGCCGCTCGACGGCGTCGACGCGCAGCTCGACGAGCAGGTCGAGCTGCTGAAGGCCGAGCTCGAACAGGTCCGGGCGCAGAGCCTGCTCGAGCGCGCGGACCTGGAGAACCAGCGCAAGCGCCTGGCGCGCGAGATCGACAGTGCGCGCCGCTTCGCCAACGAGCGTCTGCTGTCGGCTCTGGTGCCGGTGTTCGACGCGCTCGAGGCCGGCCTGGCCAATGCTTCCGAGGCCGATCCGCTGCGTGCCGGCGTGGAACTGACCCTGCGCGAGCTCACCCGTGCCACCGAGGCCAGCGGCCTGGCCACCGTCGCGCCTGCGCCGGGCGATGCCTTCAACCCCGAGCACCACCAGGCAATGAGCATCGTCGACGCACCCGGCGTGCCCGCCGGCGCGGTCGCCCAGGTGTTCCAGAAGGGCTACCTGCTCAACGACCGCCTGCTGCGTCCGGCGATGGTCGTCGTCGCCAAGGCCGACTGACGCCTCGCGCGCTCGTCTCCATCCGGATGCGTCACACCGCTTGAACGCTGTGTTGCGTGTCCCCAGATCACGGTCATCGACGGCGCCGGCCGTCACCCAGACAAATCTCCTAGAGGAAGCACTGCAATGGCAAAGATCATCGGCATCGATCTGGGCACGACGAACTCGTGCGTGGCGATCATGGATGGCGGCAAGGCCAAGGTCATCGAAAACAGCGAGGGCGATCGCACCACGCCGTCCGTCGTCGCCTACACCAAGGACGGCGAGGTGCTGGTGGGCGCGTCGGCCAAGCGCCAGGCGGTGACCAATCCGCACAACACCTTCTTCGCAGTCAAGCGCCTGATCGGCCGCAAGTTCAAGGATGGCGAGGTCCAGAAGGACATCGGCCTGGTGCCGTACAAGATCCTCGAGCACGACAACGGCGACGCCTGGGTGTCGACCAGCGACGGCAAGAAGCTCTCGGCGCAGGAAGTCTCGGCGCGCATCCTCGAGAAGATGAAGAAGACCGCCGAGGACTACCTGGGCGAGAAGGTCACCGAAGCCGTGATCACGGTGCCTGCGTACTTCAACGATTCCCAGCGCCAGGCGACCAAGGATGCCGGCCGCATCGCCGGTCTGGACGTCAAGCGCATCATCAACGAGCCGACCGCGGCCGCGCTGGCCTACGGCCTCGACAAGTCCGGCGGCGACCGCAAGATCGCCGTGTACGACCTCGGCGGCGGCACCTTCGACGTGTCGATCATCGAGATCGCGGAAGTCGACGGTGAGAAGCAGTTCGAAGTGCTGGCGACCAACGGCGACACCTTCCTCGGCGGTGAAGACTTCGACGCGCGCGTCATCGACTATCTCGTCGAGGAGTTCAACAAGGACCAGGGCATCGACCTGCGCAAGGATCCGTTGGCGCTGCAGCGTCTGAAGGACGCCGCCGAGCGCGCGAAGATCGAGCTCTCGTCCTCGCAGCAGACCGAAGTCAACCTGCCGTACGTCACCGCCGACGCCTCGGGCCCGAAGCACCTCAACATCAAGCTCACGCGCGCCAAGCTCGAGTCGCTGGTCGAGGACCTGATCAAGAAGTCGATCGAGCCCTGCCGTATCGCGCTCAACGACGCCGGCCTGCGCGGTTCGGACATCAACGAGGTGATCCTCGTCGGTGGCCAGACCCGAATGCCCAAGGTGCAGGCCGCGGTCGCCGAGTTCTTCGGCAAGGAACCGCGCAAGGACGTGAACCCCGACGAGGCGGTCGCCATCGGCGCGGCGGTGCAGGGCGGCGTGCTGGCCGGTGACGTCAAGGATGTGCTGCTGCTCGACGTGACCCCGCTGAGCCTCGGCATCGAGACCCTGGGCGGTGTGTTCACCAAGATCATCGAGAAGAACACCACGATTCCGACCAAGGCTTCGCAGACGTTCTCCACCGCCGACGACAACCAGTCGGCCGTCACCGTCCACGTGCTGCAGGGTGAGCGCGAACAGGCCCGCTTCAACAAGTCGCTGGCCCGCTTCGACCTGACCGGCATCGAGCCGGCGCCGCGCGGCATGCCGCAGGTCGAGGTGTCGTTCGACATCGACGCCAACGGCATCCTGCACGTGTCGGCCAAGGACAAGAAGACCAACAAGGAACAGAAGGTCGAGATCAAGGCCGGTTCGGGGCTGTCGGACGAGGAGATCCAGCAGATGGTGGCCGACGCCGAGGCGCATCGCGAGGACGACAAGAAGTTCCAGGAGCTCGTCGGCGCGCGCAACCAGGCCGATGCGCTGGTGCACAGCACGCGCAGCGCGATCAAGGACAATGGCGACAAGCTGCCCGGCGACCTGATCGGCAATGCCGAGGCGGCGATCGCCGACGTCGAGACCGCGATGAAGGGCGACGACAAGACGCAGATCGAGGCGAAGTCGAAGAAGCTCGAAGAGGTGGCGCAGCAGCTGTTCGCGGCCGCCGCTTCGGCGGGTCAGCCCGGCGGCGACGCCGGCCAGGCCGAGAGCTCGACGGCGGACGATGTGGTCGATGCCGAGTTCACCGAGGTCAAGGACGAGAAGGGCCGGGATTCGTAATTCGGGATTCGGGATTCGAAAGAGCGGGGCTTCGGCCCCGTTTCTTTCCCCGGCACATGTCCCGCGTCTCCGGGTTTCCCCCGCTCGCTCCAATCCCCATTCCCTAATCCCAAATCCCGGCTGTCAATGAAACGCGATTACTACGAAGTCCTGGGCGTCACGCGCACGGCCACCGAAGACGAGCTGAAGAAGGCCTACCGGCGCTGCGCGATGAAGCATCATCCGGATCGCAATCCGGGCGATGCCGCGGCCGAGGCGGCGTTCAAGGAGTGCAAGGAGGCCTACGAGGTCCTGTCGGACGGCGGCAAGCGCCGCATGTACGACCAGCACGGCCATGCCGCGTTCGAGCACGGCATGGGCGGCGGCAACGCCGGCCCGGGCTTCGGCAACGGTGCGGACATGGGCGACATCTTCGGCGACATCTTCGGCAACATCTTCGGGGGTGGCGCGCGCGGCGGTGGCCCCCGGCGCGGCGCGGACATCGGCTACGTGATGGAGCTGGATCTCGAGGACGCAGTGGCGGGCGTCGAGAAGCGCATCGAGCTTCCGACGCTGGCGATGTGCGACGGCTGCGACGGCAGCGGCTCGGAAGACGGCAAGCGTGAAACCTGTTCCACCTGCGCCGGTCGTGGGCAGGTGCGCATGCAGCGTGGCATCTTCACGATGCAGCAGACCTGCCCGCATTGCGCGGGCCAGGGGCAGATCATCGCCAACCCCTGCACCACGTGTCGTGGTGCAGGCCGGGTCGAGGATGAAAAGGTGCTGTCGGTGAAGGTGCCGGCCGGCGTCGACTCGGGTGATCGCATCCGTTTGTCGGGGGAGGGCGAGGCCGGTCCTGCGGGTGCGCCGCCCGGCGACCTGTATGTGGAGGTGCGCGTGCGCGAGCACGCGATTTTCCAGCGCGACGGCGACGATCTGCATTGTGAGGTGCCGGTCCGCATCTCCCAGGCCGCACTCGGTTCGACGGTGCGCGTGCCCACGTTGGGCGGCGAGGCCGAGATCCGTGTGCCCGCCGAGACCCAGACCGGCAAGGTGTTCCGCCTGCGCGACAAGGGCGTCAAGTCGGTGCGCAGCCGCGCGACGGGGGACCTCTATTGCAAGATCGTCGTGGAGACGCCGGTCAATCTCACTGCGGAGCAGCGGGATCTGCTCGAGCGCTTCGAAGGGACATTCACCAGCGAGAACGCGCGCCGGCACTCGCCGCGTTCGAGCACGTTCCTGGACGGCGTCAAGGGCTTCTGGGATCGCATGACCTCCTGAGTCGGCACCGTCCATTACGCGCAGAACGCCCGGCCCAGGCCGGGCGTTTTCATGTGTGGATCGCGCTGGCTGCCCGGGCGTCCCCGTCATCCACAGGCGCTGTGGATCAGCTGTCGACAATCGTGTGGATAAGCCGCGCAAGTGCCCGCCACGGCCGGCGTTTCGGAGCGTGATCAAAGTCTCGCCAGGGCCCGGGCGGGATTGCACCGCAACCGTCCGGATCCCCGCATGCCACTGGCGACGAACCGCATCGCATCGGGCCCCGACGTGATCCGCGCGAACCATGCGCCTTGACCTGGGGTCCTGGCGGCGCTAGCGCTTCGGCTGTCCACACGGGGTGTGGATGATCCGTTGACAAAGGTGTGGATAAGCCGCGGGACACGGTCTGCGGCGCGGCTCTGATCGCGTGGTCAGGAATTCGCCAAGGGGGGTGTGCGGGCCACGTCCCTCCACTTGATCCGCGCGGCGTGGCGTGCATGCAGCGGCTGTGTGTCCGGTCGATCCCGGCCCCGGCGGAATGGTCGTTCGAAACGGCTCTGCGGTCGTCGCTGACCGTCTCCCCCGGTTTCGGCCCGCCGCGTTGCCGTGCGCGTCTGCCGCGCGGAGACGCGCTCTCGGAGATATCGCATCGGGGCCTGCCGACGGCGTGGTCCATGTGTCGCGGCGTGTGTCCGCTGGCAGCCGCAGCACGCGAGCATCGATGTCGGTGCTGACGCATGGGCATTGCCGCGCAGTGCCACGCCGGGACGGGCTCTGGCGGTGCCCGACACCCTGCACACGCGGCGTGCGTGCGGAGCCGGCGACGCTAGAATGGCCCCATGAATCAACTCGCTTCCGTTGCAGATTTCCGTTCCGTGGCCACAGGCCGGATTCGATGAGCGCCCCTGTGCGTGTTCTCGTCCATGGCGCGTCCGGCCGCATGGGACAGGCCCTGTTGCGCCTGGCGCGCGAGCGTGCCGACCTGCAGGTCGTCGGCGCGGTGTCCGGCAGCGCGCCCAGGCAGCGGGTCGTCGACGGGGTGCCGTATTTCGGCGGCTCCGAACTCGGCGGCGTGCCGACGTTCGACGTGGCCATCGATTTCAGCCTGCCGCAGGGCTTCGACGCGGTGCTGGCGCTGTGCGAGCGGCGCGGCGCGGCGCTGGTGTCGGGCACGACCGGGCTGTCGAGCGCGCAGTGCGAGGCGCTCGACGCCGCTGCGGCGCGCATTCCGGTCGTGTGGGCGTCGAACTTCAGCCTCGGCGTCGCGGTGCTCGAGGACCTCGTGCGCCGCGCGGCGGCGCTGCTGCCGGGCTGGGATTGCGACATCGTCGAATCGCATCACACGCGCAAGCTCGATGCGCCTTCGGGTACGGCCTTGACGCTCGGCGAGGCGGCGGCCGGGCAGGGCGCCCAGCCGCGTTACGCGTCGCTTCGCGCCGGCGACATCGTGGGTGAGCATCTGGTGCAGTTCACCGGCGTGGGTGAACGCATCGAGCTGGTGCACCGCGCCGGCAACCGCGACATCTTCGCCGCAGGCGCCCTGCATGTCGCCCAGCGGCTCGCAGGGCGCGCGCCGCAGCGCTACGCGGTCGCCGACCTACTCGCACCCGCGCCCGACGCCACGGGCTGAACCGACGCGTCGTGGCGCTGGCGTGAAAGCGGTCGCGCCGGTACAATTCTCGCTCGCCTGAACCCCAAACCTCCGGACCGGTTTCCACCGCTCTGGCGGTTTCCTGCAACCTGACGTAGGCGAAGACCTCGTGACTGAATCCGCAATCCTCGTCCTTGAAGACGGCACCGTATTCGAGGGCGTTTCCGTGGGCGCCGTCGGCCTGTCGGTCGGCGAAGTGGTGTTCAACACCGCGATGACCGGCTACCAGGAAGTGCTGACCGATCCGTCGTATGCGCGCCAGCTGGTGACGCTGACCTATCCGCACATCGGCAACACCGGCTGCACCGACCAGGACGACGAAGCGTCGAAGATCTGGGCCTCGGGCCTGATCGTGCGCAACGTGCCGCGCCGTCCGAGCAGCTGGCGCAGCGAGGCGTCGCTGCCGGAATGGCTGCGCGCACGCGGCATCGTCGCGATCTCCGAAATCGACACGCGCAAGCTCACGCGCCTGCTGCGCGACCGTGGTTCGATGAACGGTGCGGTGATGGCCGGCGACGTGAATGTCGAACAGGCACTGGAGGCCGCGCGCAAGTTCCCGGGCCTGAAGGGCATGGATCTGGCGAAGGTCGTCAGCACCACCGAACGCTACGGCTGGACCGATGGTCAGCTCGATCTCGACAGCAACGCCTTCGTCACCGCGCCTGCCAAGTTCAAGGTCGTGGCCTACGACTACGGCGTGAAGACCAACATCCTGCGCATGTTGGCCGAGCGCGGCTGCGAGCTGACGGTGGTGCCGGCGCAGACGCCCGCGTCCGACGTGCTGGCGCTGAAGCCAGACGGCGTGTTCCTGTCGAACGGTCCGGGCGATCCGGCGCCCTGCGACTACGCGATCGATGCGATCCGGAGTTTCATCGACGCGAACGTGCCGACCTTCGGGATCTGTCTCGGCCACCAGTTGCTTGCGCTGGCCGCCGGTGCGACGACGCTGAAGATGCCGCACGGCCACCACGGCGCGAACCACCCGGTGCAGGATCTGGACTCGGGCAAGGTGCTGATCACTTCGCAGAACCACGGCTTCGCGGTCGACGAGGCCTCGCTGCCGGCCAATGTGCGCGTCACACACCGCTCGCTGTTCGATGGCACCAACCAGGGCATCGAGCTCACCGATGCGCCCGCGTTCTCGTTCCAGGGCCACCCCGAAGCGAGCCCCGGTCCGCACGATGTGGCGCCGCTGTTTGACCGCTTCGTCGCGCTGATGGGTGCCGCCCGCGCATGAGTGCAAGGCACGTTCTCGGACTCGTCGCGCTGCTCGCCGGCGCTCCGGTGCAGGCCGCGCCCGCGCCGGAGGCCGATGTGGCCGCGTTGCTGCAGCGCCTCGGCCTGGACCTGCTGGGCGAGGAGATCGCCCGCGACGTGGTGACGTCCACGCCGCCGTTTTCCATCCGGGATGAAGCGGCGCGGGAATGCGCCGCCGGCCCGATGGAGGACCTGATCCTCGGGCATATGCGGGACATCTTCACCGACACCCTGGGGCCGGACGGCGCCGAACACCTGGTGGCGTGGGACGCGTTCCTGCAGACGCCCGCCGGCGCGCGCATCGGCGATCTGGTGACCGCCAACATGCGTGCCGGGGCGGTCCTGGCATTGCCTGACGACATGACGGCGGGCGACGCGGCGGAAGTGGAGATCTTCATGCGCAGCGATGCATTTCGCGCCTTTGTGCGCGGGTTCGACCAGGGCATGAATTTCTCGCCCAAGCGCGTGCAGGCCGCGGTCGATGGATTCGAGCGCAAGTGCGGCATTACCGTGCCCGTCGAGATGCTGTCCTGACCATGCACGCCTCCGCACGTCACAGCGCAGCGCTCGGCGCGCCACCGCTGCACTCACCGGCGGCTGCTGCAGCCCGGACTGCAAGGCGTTGCCAGCTCGCGGTGTTCGACGCCGGACGCGAGCCGAGCGCGGCGACACGTGCGCGGCTGCCCTCCGTGATGCCGCAATGCAGGGACGCCGTCCTTCCCGACGTTTCATCCTGATCGACCGCGTGCGATCGCCCTTCGACACGCCGTACCGACCTTAGAGAACACCATGCCCAAGCGTACTGACATCAAGACGATTCTCATCATCGGCGCCGGCCCGATCGTCATCGGCCAGGCCTGCGAGTTCGACTACTCCGGCGCGCAGGCGTGCAAGGCGCTGCGCGAGGAGGGCTATCGCGTGGTGCTGGTCAACAGCAATCCGGCGACGATCATGACCGACCCGGAGACCGCCGACGCGGTCTACATCGAGCCGATCAACTGGCAGACGGTCGAGAAGATCATCGCCAAGGAGAAGCCCGACGCGCTGCTGCCGACGATGGGCGGCCAGACCGCGCTCAACTGCGCGCTGGATCTCGCCGATCACGGTGTGCTCGAGAAATACAACGTCGAGCTGATCGGCGCGAAGCGCGAAGCGATCCGCATGGCCGAAGACCGCGAGCTGTTCCGTGTCGCGATGGGCGAGATCGACCTCGAATGCCCGCGCGCCGAAGTGGCGCATACGCTTGAGGAAGCGATCGACATCCAGACGCGCGTCGGCTATCCGACGATCATCCGCCCGAGCTTCACCCTCGGCGGTTCGGGCGGCGGCATCGCCTACAACCGCGAGGAGCTGGTCGACATCGTGACCCGCGGTCTCGAGCTGTCGCCGACCACCGAAGTGCTGGTCGAGGAATCGGTGCTGGGCTGGAAGGAATTCGAGATGGAAGTGGTCCGCGACACCGCGGACAACTGCATCATCGTCTGCTCGATCGAGAACCTCGATCCGATGGGCGTGCACACCGGCGACTCGATCACCGTCGCGCCGGCGCAGACGCTGACGGACAAGGAATACCAGCGCCTGCGCAATGCGTCGGTCGCGGTACTGCGCAAGATCGGCGTCGACACCGGCGGCTCGAACGTGCAGTTCGGCATCAATCCGAAGGACGGCCGCGTGGTCGTCATCGAAATGAATCCGCGCGTGTCGCGTTCGTCCGCGCTGGCATCGAAGGCGACCGGCTTCCCGATCGCCAAGGTCGCGGCCAAGCTCGCGGTCGGCTACACGCTCGACGAGCTCAAGAACGAGATCACCGGCGGCAAGACGCCGGCCTCGTTCGAGCCGTCGATCGACTACGTGGTCACCAAGATTCCGCGCTTCGCGTTCGAGAAGTTCCCGCAGGCCGATGCCCGCCTGACCACGCAGATGAAGTCGGTCGGCGAAGTCATGGCGATGGGCCGCACCTTCCAGGAATCGATGCAGAAGGCGCTGCGCGGTCTGGAGACCGGCAAGGTCGGCTTCGACCCCACCGGTCTGGATCTCGCTGACGAAGACGATATGGCGACGCTGCGCCGCGAAGTGCGCGAGCCGGGTCCCGAGCGGTTGTTCTATCTGGCCGATGCGTTCCGCGCCGGTCTGTCGGTGGAGGACGTCTACGCGCTGTCGTACGTCGATCACTGGTTCCTCGACCAGATCGAAGAGCTGATCACGACCGAGGCCGACGTCGCCGCCGCCGGCATCGACGCGCTCGACAAGGTGCGCCTGCGTGCGCTCAAGCGCATGGGCTTCTCGGATGCGCGTCTGTCGCAGCTGCTCGGCACCGACGAACAGGCGGTGCGCGCACTGCGCCGCGCATTCGGTGTGCGCCCGGTCTACAAGCGGGTCGACTCCTGCGCGGCCGAGTTCGCCACCGATACCGCCTATCTGTACTCGACCTACGAGGACGAGTGCGAGGCCCAGCCGACCAGCCGCGACAAGATCATGGTGCTCGGCGGCGGCCCCAACCGCATCGGCCAGGGCATCGAGTTCGACTACTGCTGCGTGCACGCGGCACTCGCGCTGCGCGAGGACGGGTACGAGACCATCATGGTCAACTGCAACCCGGAAACCGTGTCGACCGATTACGACACCTCCGATCGCCTGTACTTCGAACCGCTTACGCTCGAGGACGTGCTTGAGATCGTCGAAGTCGAGAAGCCCAAGGGCGTGATCGTGCAGTACGGCGGCCAGACGCCGCTCAAGCTCGCGCGTGCACTCGAAGCCAACGGCGTGCCGATCATCGGCACCTCACCGGACTCGATCGATCTGGCCGAGGACCGCGAGCGCTTCCAGAAGCTGGTCGACGAGCTGGGCCTCAAGCAACCGCCGAACCGCACCGCGCGCAACCCCGAAGAAGCGCTGGTACTGGCCCGCGAGATCGGCTATCCGCTGGTCGTGCGTCCGAGCTACGTGCTCGGCGGTCGCGCGATGGAAGTGGTGCATGCCGACAGTGACCTCGCGCGCTACATGCGCGACGCGGTCAAGGTCTCGAACGATTCGCCGGTGCTGCTCGACCGCTTCCTCGACAACGCGGTCGAGGTCGACATCGACGTGATCGCCGACAAGGACGGCAATGTGCTGATCGGCGGCGTTATGGAGCACATCGAGGAGGCCGGCGTGCATTCGGGCGATTCCTCGTGCTCGCTGCCCCCGTATTCGTTGTCGGCGGACGTGCAGGCGCGCCTGCGCGAGCAGGTCGTCGCGCTGGCGCGCAAGCTGAAAGTCATCGGCCTGATGAACACCCAGTTCGCGGTGCAGACCGACGACGACGGCAACGAGACGATCTTCCTGCTGGAAGTGAATCCGCGCGCCTCGCGCACGGTGCCGTTCGTGTCCAAGGCGATCGGCATTCCGCTGGCCAAGATCTCGGCGCGCTGCATGGCCGGCAAGACGCTGGCCGAGCAGGGCGCGACGACCGAGATCGTGCCGTCGTACTACTCGGTCAAGGAAGCGATCTTCCCGTTCGCCAAGTTCCAGAACGTCGATCCGATCCTCGGGCCGGAGATGCGTTCGACGGGTGAAGTGATGGGCGTCGGCGAGAGCTTCGGCGCAGCCTTCGCGCGCGCGCAGGAAGCGGCGAGCATCCGCACGCCGCCGACCAGCGGCAAGGTGTTCGTCTCGGTGCGCGATCCGGACAAGCAGCGCGTGCTCACCGTAGCCCGCGACCTCATCGGCAAGGGCTACACGATCGTCGCCACCGCCGGCACGGCCAAGTGGCTGCGCGCGCACGACATCGAGTGCGAGCAGATCAACAAGGTCGTCGAAGGCCGGCCGCACGTCGTCGACCTGATCAAGAACGGCGAGATCGCGTACATCGTCAACACGACCGAGGGCAAGCAGGCGATCGCCGACTCGTTCTCGATCCGTCGCGAGGCCCTGCAGCACCGCGTGACCTATTCGACCACCGTTGCCGGTGCGAAGGCGCTGCTGCATTCTCTGGACTATCGCGGTAGCGGCCCGGTGTGGTCTCTGCAGGAACTGCACGCGCAGCTCGACGGCCGCGCGGCAGCCACATCCACGAACTGACGGAGGCACGCCCATGCGCGCACCCTTGACCCTGCGCGGCGCCCAGCGCCTGCGCGAAGAACTCGAAGAACTGAAGTCGGTCAAGCGACCGGCGGTCATCGAAGCCATCGCCGAGGCCCGCGCCCACGGCGACCTGAAGGAAAACGCCGAGTACCACGCGGCCCGCGAGCAGCAGAGCTTCATCGAAGGCCGCATCAAGCAGCTGGAAGGCGAGCTCTCGCACGCCGATGTCATCGATGTCGCCAAGCTCAATGCGGGCGACAAGGTCGTGTTCGGTGCCACGGTGGTGATCGCCGATGCCGAGACCGACGAGGAGCGCCGCTACCAGATCGTCGGCGATCTCGAAGCCGACATCAAACTGGGCCTGATCGCGATCTCGTCGCCGGTGGCGCGCGCGATGATCGGCAAGCACGAGGGCGACAGCATCAGCATCGATGCGCCCGGCGGCACGCGCGAGTACGACATCATCAGCGTCGAGTACGCCGGCTGAGCCGATGACGGGCGCGACGTTCCTGCTGCCCGCGCCTTCGCGCTTCGGTGCGCAGCGCTGGGCGGTCGATGTCCTGCGCGCTCTGGCACGCGCCGACCGCCTCGCGCACGGCGAGGACGGGCGGCGGGCGCAGTTGCTGCGCTATGCGCATCTGCCGTCCGGGCGCTGGCCCCTGGCGGCGCTGTCGCGTCGTCTCGATGCCGGTGACGCCGACGCACCGGGCGCAGCGTGGCTGCGCGCGGATCCGGCCTGGCTGCGGCCGGACATCAACGGCATCCGCCTGATGGCGCATGGCGAAGGACTCGGGTTGACGCGCGACGATGTCGACGCCTTTCTCCCGGCACTGCGGCCGGTGTTCGGCGACGCCGGGTTCCTGCTCGATGCCCCGCATCCGGCACGCTGGTATCTGCAGGTGCCTGCCGGCACGCCGCTGCCCGCGTTCCACGATCCGGCCGATGCACTCGGCGCCGATCTGGCCGATCTCGACGACGACGCGCCCGGGCCGGAGGCACGCCGCTGGCGCGCGCTCGCCAACGACGCACAGGTGACCTTGCACCAGCATCCCTGGAACGCCCGCCGGCTGGCGGCGGGACGCCCCGCGGTCAACGCATTGTGGTTCTGGGGCGGCGGCGCGCTGCCGGCCCAGGGCACGTTCGGCGGCGATTGGCCGGCGCGGGTCTACAGCGATGATCCGACCTGTACCGCACTCGCGGCGGCGTCGGTCCGCGCCGAGCCGTTGCCGGACGCGTGGCCGGGCGAGACGGGCGACGAAGCGCTCTACGACCTGACGGCGATGCGCGATCTGCGCGAACTCCAGCAGGCGTGGCTGGCCCCCGCGATCGCGGCACTCGCCACCGGCAATCTCGCCGCGCTGACCCTCGACGATGAATCGGGCCGGCGCCAGCGCCTGCGTCGATGGCACCGGCTGCGCGTCTGGCGCCGCGCCGCGCCGGGCGCGCCCCGATGAGGCCGCCGCCGACGATCCGCCGCCGCGATGCCCGCGTCCGCGACGGCTGGCCGGCCGATGTGCCGCCGCTGTTGCGCCGGATCTACGCCGGGCGGGATGCGCACGATCTCGAGACCGCGCGCCCGCGACTGGCCGGCCTGCACGCCCCCGAGGGCCTGTCCAACATCGAGCTCGCAAGCGGGCTGCTGGCCGATGCGATCGCACACGACGCACGCATCCTCGTGGTCGGTGATTTCGACTGCGACGGCGCGACCGCCTGCGCGGTCGCAGTGCGCGGGCTGCGCATGCTCGGCGCGCGCGACGTCGTGCACGCGGTGCCGCATCGCATCGTCCACGGCTACGGCCTGTCGCCGGCGCTGGTGGATGCACTGGCGCCGCTGCAGCCCGGGCTGCTGGTGACGGTCGACCACGGCATCGCCTGTCATGCCGGAATCGCCGCGGCCCGCGAACGCGGTTGGCGGGTGCTGGTGACCGACCATCATCTGCCGGGCGACCGGTTGCCGTCAGCGGACGCCATCGTCAATCCGAATCTGCCGGGCGATGCCTTCCCGAGCAAGGTGCTGGCCGGCGTCGGCGTGATCTTCTACGTGCTGCTGGCGCTGCGCGCACGCTTGCGCGCGCAGGGCGCGTTCGACGGCCCCGGACCGGACCTCTCTGTTCTGCTCGATCTGGTCGCGGTGGGCACCGTCGCCGACCTCGTGCCCCTGGATGCCAACAACCGGGCGCTGGTCGCCGCGGGCCTGCGCCGCCTGCGCAGCGGGCAGGCCAATCCGGGCCTGCTGGCCCTGGCCGAGGTCTCCGGGCGCGAGGCGACGCGGTTGACCGCCAGCGACATCGGGTTCGCGATCGGGCCCAGGCTCAACGCCGCGGGCCGGCTGGAGGACATGGCGATCGGCATCGAGTGCCTGCTGACCGACGATCCCGCGCAGGCGCGCGAACTGGCGCGCACGCTGCACGACATCAATGCCGAGCGCCGGACCGTGCAGCAGGCGATGCTGGACGATGCGGAAGCGGTCGTGGCCCGGCTGCCGGCGGTGGCCTCCGACAGCGCGGGCGTCTGCCTGCACGATCCCGACTGGCACCCCGGCGTCGTCGGCCTGGTCGCATCGAAGATGAAGGATGCGCTGCACCGTCCGGTGGTCGCGTTCGCGCCGGCAGAACCCGGCAGCGCGCAGTTGCGCGGCTCCGCGCGCTCGATCCCCGGCCTGCACATCCGCGACGTGCTCGCGGCCGTCGACACCGCGCATCCAGGCCTGATCGAACGCTTCGGCGGTCATGCGATGGCCGCGGGGCTCTCGCTGCAGGCCGAGCGCTACGACGCCTTCGTCGACGCCTTCCGGACGCAGGTGACCGCGATGCTCGACCCCGCGCTGCTGCGCGCGGAGATCGTCACCGACGGCGCACTCGACCCGCGCGAATTCGACATCGCCCATGCGATCCACCTGCGCGATGCCGGGCCCTGGGGCCAGGCGTTTCCCGAACCCGTCTTCGATGGCGAGTTCACGGTGGTGGACTGGCGGATCGTCGGCACCCGGCACCTGAAACTCACGCTGCGTCTCGACGGGCGCGCACAGCCGCTGTCGGCGATCCATTTCGGCGGCTGGCGCGACGTCGCGCCGGCATCGCGCGAGCGTCTGGTCTACCGCCTGGCGCCCGACGACTACCGCGGCGGGGACGCGGTGCAGCTGGTGGTGGAACACCGGGAAGCCTGCACCGGGGGCGAGGGCGGACAAACGTGAATGGGGGTGCGAGAATGGCACCACGCCCGGGACGGCCCCTGACCGTCGCCCAGCCAGCCCATTCTCAATCCCTTAGGAGTCCACATTGAAGACCGTCTCCCCGCTGGTGCTGGCGATCGCGCTGGCGATCGCGCCGACCGCCGCCGTCGTCGCCAACGAACGTCCAGCCGCGATCAGTGTCGACACGCCCGCCCGCGGCGAGATCACCAGCCGCTCGGCGGTGAACTACCGCGACGGCTCGCGCAGCCAGTTGCACACGCTGGACCTGCGCGAAGGGCAGGTGGTGCAGATCACCATCGAGGGACCGCTGCGCGGCCGGCTGACCGCGTTCTACGGCAGTGACGAACTGCTGGCGACCTCGGCCGAAGGCCCGCAGGCGGCATCGCTGGTCGTGCGCGCCACGCGCAGCGGCCGCCACACCATCGCGGTCAGCGGCGTCGACGCCAGCGCCTATGGTCCGTACACGCTGCGTGTGGCGACGGTCGAGGCCTACGACGGCCGTCCGCTGAGCGTCGGCGCATCCATCAGTGATTGGGTCGACGCGCCGCGCCGGCTGACGCTGCGGATCGAGGAGGCCGGCATCTACACGATCGACATGATGTCCGACGACTTCGACGCGTTCCTCAAGCTCGACGGCCCGGGCGTCGCCCTGACCAACGATGACGGCGGCGACGGCACCAATGCACGCATCAACACGCGTCTGACGCCCGGCGAATACACCGTCACCACATCGGCCTACGGCAGCGAGCGCGCATCGGGCATGTACCAGCTCTCGGTGGCGGCGCGCGCGACCCCCGATGCGCCGCTGAGCGACGGCGGCCCACTGACGCCGGGCAGCAACGTCACCGGCCTCTACGAAGGCACCGCGCACGCCTACACGTTCTCGCTGCCGGCACGGCGCCTGGTCCGCATCGACATGCAGAGCACCGAGATCGATCCGCTGCTGCACCTGTCCGGCAACGGTGTCGAGACCACCGACGACGACGGCGGCGACGGCCTCAATGCCCGCCTCTCGACCCTGCTCGAGGCCGGCGACTACAGCCTGCGTGCCGACAGCGCGGCGCCGGGGGCCGGCTTCTACACCCTGACGATGGCGGCCGAAGAGGCGCCGGCGAACGTCGGCGGCGGGCCGATCGCGGTCGGCCGTGGCGTCGATGCCACCCTGTTGCCGGGCATGACCGACCGCTGGACGTTCACCGTCCGCTCGGCCGGCGACTACGCGATCGACATGCGCTCGAGCGACATCGACAGCCATCTGAAGCTGCTGCGCGGATCGGAGACGGTCGCCAGTGACGACGACGGCGGCGACAACCTGGATTCGCGCATCGTGCAGCGTCTCGAGGCCGGCAGCTACACGGTCGAAGCCACGGCCGTCGGTTCCAGCGAAACAGGCCGTTACCGGCTCTCGCTCGAGCGCCGCTGAGCCGCCCGCGCGTCAGGTCGCGGACGCATCGCGTCCGTCGCCTGACGCGGGCGTTCCGTCGCCGGCACGGCGCAGCCGCGTGTCGCTCCACAGGATCGGCTGACGGCTCGCGATCGCGTGCAGCCGACCGTCGGCTGCCGCGGCCGCCGGGTCGCGCACGATGCCCGGCAGGTCGGTCGCATCGTCGAACCACGCACCGGTCCAGGCGTCACGGCCGCTGCGCTTGGCCGCGTACAGGGCGTGGTCGGCGAGGTCGATCGCATCGCGCCAGGCATCGCGCGCCGGTGGCTCCGGTCGGCAGGCGAAGCCGATCGACACCGTCAGCGGAATCGAGACGCCACCGGCCATCACCGGGCGGTCGGCGATCGCGCGGCGCAGGCGCTCGGCGACGGCGGCGGCCTGGCTCCGGTCGAGCGCGGTGCCGATGATCAGGAATTCCTCGCCGCCCCAGCGGGCGACCAGATCGCCGGGACGGCACGAGGCTTCGAACCGCCGTGCGATTTCCACCAGAAGCGCATCGCCCACACCGTGGCCGTGCAGGTCGTTGCTGCGCTTGAAGTGGTCCACGTCGGCGAGAAAGGCGACGTGGCGCAGCGTCGGCGAGGACGGCGCGGACAGCGCCTGCATCGCGTCCGTCGCCGCGCGCCGGTTGAGCAGGCCGGTCAGGCTGTCGGTCGCGCTCAGGCGCTGCAGCCGCCGGCTGATGCGCCGCTGGTACAGCGCGAACGCGAGTGCCAGCAGTACGAGCAGCAACAGCGCCGCGGCGCCGACGTCGCGGAGCGTGCGGGCGTGGCGCGCGTTGATGACGTCGATGCGCTGCGTTTCGCGCAGCCGTTCGAGCTCCACCGCGCTGCGTCCATCCTCGAGCCGGGCCTGCAGCTCGGCCAGCGCGCCGAGGTTCTGGCGACGCAGCGCGTCGCGTTCCTCCGCGTTCAACTGTTCGAGCGCCGCGAACGCGGCGTCCAGGTCGCCGGACGCGTGCAGCGCCTCGACCCGCGCCCGCAGCGCGTCGCGTCGCTCGCGCGCGAAGGCGCCGGCCGCGGCCAGGGCGATGGCGGCGTCGGCGTGCGCACCGGCGGCGTCCGCGCGTCCGTCCGCCAGTGCGAGCTGGGACATGCGCACGCGGGTGATGGCCGCGCCCGATGGATCGTCGGCGTGCTGGGCGTCGGCCAGCGCCTCAAGGCGCGCGGGCGCATCGGCGGCCCGCGCGAGCGCCAACTGCTCGGCCTGCACGCGTCGCGTCAGCACCGTGTCCGGCGCTACCTGCCCGGAGGCCAGCGCCGCGTCGAACTGCAGGCGCGCCTCCTCGGGTCGGCCCAGGCGCAA
Source organism: Luteimonas sp. WGS1318 (assembly GCF_043187535.1). Lineage (GTDB taxonomy): Bacteria > Pseudomonadota > Gammaproteobacteria > Xanthomonadales > Xanthomonadaceae > Luteimonas. The sequence continues at coordinate 1,962,328 of NZ_CP171131.1, read as the reverse complement.
CAGGTTCGTGCCGCGGTTGTAGGCGAGCAGGGGATCGGCGATCCCGCTGGCGTCGGCGACCTGCTGGGCCTGGGCGAAGGTGCGCTCGGCCAGCTCGTAGGCATCCAGGTGCTCGCTCTGGATGCTGCCGACGTTGATCAGCATCTTGACCTGGGCCAGGTTCGATTCGCCGGCCTGCGCGGCTTCGAAGGCGCGCCGGTAGAGCTCGAGCGCGCGTGGAATGTGGCCGATCGTGTGCAGGGCGGCGCCGGCGTTGGAGAGCGCGCGCAGCGTGAACTCCGGTGGCCGCGGTTCCGCCAGCAGCAGGGCCTCGATCCGGTCGACGGTGGCGACCACGTCGTCGGTGCGCCCGGCCAGCGCCGCGGCACGGGCGAGGCAGGCCTGCAGCTTGATCTCGTCGTCGGGCGCAACGCCGGGCGACGCCAGCGTGGTGCGCACCAGGGCGATCGCCTCCGCGGGTGCGCGGTCGCGCAGCTCGAAGCAGCGGCCGATCGCGTCGTCGACGCTCTGTCCGGGCACGACCGCCAGCGGCGCGGCCGCCGCCGATGCGCACAGCAGCGAAGCCGCCAGCAAGACGGACGGTCCACCGAAGCGGTTGCGATGCTTCCCCAAATCCGGCTCCTCCGCCGACCCCCTGCCGGCAACCGCGCAGTCTATCCCCGATGCCGCGCGGCAGCGACCGATGCCCGGCAGGCTGGTAGAATCCGCGGTTTTCCGCTGGATCCGATGTCCATGATCGAACTCAATCCCGTGCGTCAGCGCATCGTCGACCTCAAGGGTCGGCTGGATGCGCTGAGGGGGTATCTTTGACTACGACGCCCGTCGCGAGCGTCTGGAAGAAGTCGAGCGCGAGCTCGAAGACCCGAATGTCTGGAACGACCCCGAGCGCGCGCAGGCGCTGGGCCGTGAGCGCTCGACGCTCGACAAGACCGTCAACGGCATCCGCAGCCTGACCGAAGGTCTGGACGGCGCGAACGAGCTTCTGGAGCTCGCCGAATCCGAACAGGACGAGGACACCGCGCAGGCGGTCGTCGACGACGTCGAGGGCTTCGCCGCGGACGTCGAGAAGCTGGAATTCCAGCGCATGTTCTCCGGTGAGCTGGACTCGGCGAACTGCTTCGTCGACATCCAGGCCGGCGCCGGTGGCACCGAGGCCCAGGACTGGGCCGAAATGATGCTGCGCATGTACCTGCGCTGGGCCGAGAACCGCGGCTGGAAAACCGAGCTGATGGAGGTCTCCGGCGGCGAAGTCGCGGGCATCAAGTCGGCGACCGTGCGCGTTGAGGGCGAGTTCGCCTACGGCTGGCTGAAGACCGAGATCGGCGTGCACCGCCTGGTGCGCAAGTCGCCGTTCGACTCCGACAACCGCCGCCATACCAGCTTCACCTCGGTGTTCGTCTCGCCGGAAGTCGACGACAACATCGAGATCGACATCAATCCGGCCGATCTGCGCACCGACGTGTACCGCTCGTCCGGCGCCGGTGGCCAGCACGTCAACAAGACCGAGTCGGCGGTGCGCATCACGCACATCCCGACCAACACCGTCGTCGCCTGTCAGACCGGCCGCAGCCAGCACCAGAACCGCGACACCGCGATGAAGATGCTGGCCGCCAAGCTCTACGAGCTGGAAGTGCAGAAGCGCAACGTCGAGAAGGACGCGCTCGAAGCCACCAAGTCCGACATCGGCTGGGGCAGCCAGATCCGCAATTACGTGCTCGACCAGAGCCGGATCAAGGATCTGCGCACGGGCGTCGAGCGCAGCGACACGCAGAAGGTGCTCGACGGCGATCTCGACGAGTTCGTCGAGGCCAGCCTGAAATCGGGCCTGGCGGCGGGTTCCAAGCGCACCGACGCTGTCTGATCGATCCATCCGCCGACGCGCCGCGCCGGCCCAGCGCGACCGGCCGCTCCGGTCGCGCGTGATTTCCCCTTCGCACACGAACGAACCGCAGCCATGACCGACGCCCCCGCACCGCAGACGCCCGCCGACGAGAACGCCCTGATCGCCGAGCGTCGCGCCAAACTGGCCGCACTGCGCGGGCAGGGCCTGGCGTTTCCGAACGACTTCCGCCGCCGCGACGAAGCCGGTGCGCTGCAGAGTTCGCACGGCGATGCCGAGCGCTGGACCGGCGAAGCGCTGGAGGCCGAGGGCGTGCAGGTCGCCATCGCCGGACGCCTGATGGCCAAGCGGATCATGGGCAAGGCCGCGTTCGCGACGGTCCAGGACGTCAGTGGCCGCATCCAGCTGTTCCTGCAGTCGGCCACGCTCGGCGAACGCTACGACGCGTTCAAGGGCTGGGATGTCGGCGACATCGTCGCGGCCGAAGGCACGCTGATGCGCACCAAGACCGGCGAACTGTCGGTCAAGGCGTCCTCGCTGCGCCTGCTGACCAAATCGCTGCGCCCGCTGCCGGACAAGTGGCACGGCCTGAGCGACGTGGAGCAGCGCTACCGCCAGCGCTACGTCGACCTGATCGTCTCGCCCGACGCGCGCGCGGTGTTCGTCAAGCGCTCGCGCATCATCGGCGCGATCCGCCAGTGGCTCGACACGCGCGACTTCCTCGAAGTCGAGACGCCGATGATGCATTACATCGCCGGCGGCGCCGCGGCCAAGCCGTTCACCACGCACCACAACGCGCTGGATCTCGATCTGTTCCTGCGCGTCGCGCCCGAGCTGTACCTCAAGCGTCTGGTCGTCGGCGGCTTCGAGCGCGTCTACGAGATCAATCGCAACTTCCGCAACGAGGGCGTGTCGACGCGGCACAATCCCGAGTTCACGATGCTCGAGCTCTACGAGGCCTACGTCGCCTACGAAGAGGTCATGGATCTGACCGAGACCCTGATCCGCGATGTCGCGGTGCAGGCGGTCGGCACCACGGCACTGGAATGGGACGGCAACGCGATCGATGTCGGCCCGGCGTTCCGGCGCTGGAAGCTCGAAGAAGCGGTGCGCGAACTCAACCCGGAGATCAGCTTGGCCGACTGCCGTGACCGTAAGGCGCTGGCCGGGCATTGCGCGCGCCTCGGCGTGCACGTGAAGGCCGGCTACGGCTGGGGCAAGCTGCTGCTGGAGATCTTCGAGAAGACCGTCGAGACCGGCCTGATCCAGCCGACCTTCATCACCCATTACCCGGTCGAGGTCTCGCCGCTGGCGCGCGAGTCCGACAGTGAGGCCGGCATCACCGACCGCTTCGAACTCTTCATCGGCGGCAAGGAGATCGCCAACGGCTTCTCCGAGCTCAACGATCCCGAAGACCAGGCCGCGCGTTTCCGCGCCCAGGTCGACGCCCGCGATGGCGGTGACGACGAGGCGATGCACTACGACGCCGACTACATCCGCGCGCTCGAAGTGGGCCTGCCGCCGACCGGCGGCCTGGGCATCGGCATCGACCGCCTGGTCATGCTGCTGACCGGCTCGGCGTCGATCCGCGACGTCCTGCTGTTCCCGTACATGCGGCCGCAGGGCGAGAACTGATCGCATCCGGGCTGGGAGGGCGGCGTACATCCGCCACCTGGCCGGTTGGCGCAGTCCGCGCCGTGGCTTCAGGAACGTGACCGGGGCCCCAGCTATCCGGCCCCGCGCTTGCGTCGGGTCCGGCTCGACCGCGATGATGCGGATTGACGGGGGAAAACGAGGAAGCGACAGCGCATGAACATCGTCATCGTCGATGATCAGACGTCCGCACGGACCATGCTGCGGCATATCCTCGAGGACATCAGTCCCGAGCTCGAGGTCTTCGACTTCGGCGATCCCGAGATCGCGCTGCGCTGGTGCGACGACAACCGCCCGGATCTCCTGTTGCTCGACTACCGCATGCCGGTCGTCGACGGCCTGGAGTTCGCGCGCCGCTTCCGGCGCCCGCTGCTGCACCGCGACGTGCCGATCGTGCTGGTGACCGTGGTCGGCGACGAGCCCGTGCGCCAGGCGGCGCTCGATGTGGGTGTCATCGATTTCCTGGTCAAGCCGGTGCGTCCGCGCGAGCTGCGGGCGCGTTGCCGCAACCTGCTGCAGCTGCGCCAGCAGTCCGAATCGGTGAAGCAGCGGGCGCTGTCGCTCGAGCAGCGTCTGCTGCGCAGCATGCACGAGGTGGAAGAGCGCGAGCGCGAGACGCTCACCCGTCTGGCCCGCGCGATCGCGTTCCGCGATGCCAGCACCAGCGCCAATCTCGAACGGGTTGCTGCCGTGGCCGGCATGGTTGCCGACGCGATGGGGCTGTTCGAGGACGAGGTGCGGATGATCGAGCTGGCCGCGCCGCTGCACGACATCGGCAAGATCGCGATTCCCGACGCGATCCTCATGAAGCCCGGCCCGCTGACCGCCGAGGAAACCGCGGTCATGCGCCAGCATCCGCAGATCGGCTACGACCTGCTCAGCAACAGCCAGAACCGCTTCATCCAGCTCAGCGCGCTGATCGCGCTGCGGCACCAGGAGCGCTACGACGGCAGCGGCTACCCCGACGGGCTGGCGGGCGAGCAGATCCCGCTGGAGGCGCGCATCGTCGCGATCGCCGACGTGTTCGACGCGCTGATGTCGCAGCGGCCGTACAAGCGTGCCTGGTCGATCGACGAGGCGCTGGCCTACATCGGCGAAAACAGCGGCCGCCATTTCGACCCGCGCTGCGTCGAGGCCATGCTCGCCAACGTCGACCGCCTGCACGAGATCTGTGCCCGCTTCGGCGGCAGGCCGGTCGGACCGCTGCAGTGAGTCGCCTGGGATGAACGCTGCCATGGCCTGGCTGGGACGCCGGCTGTCGGGACGTCCGGACAGCGAACACGGACAGGCGCTGATCCGCCTCGCCCTGTTGTTCGTCGTCCTGCTGTTCCTGCTGTGGACGGACGGAACCGGCACGCGGCCGCAGGCCTACGAACAGGTCATGGCGATGGTGATCGCCGGCTTCAGCATTGGCGCCGGGATCGTCGGGTGGATTCTCGCCCGGCCGGGTGCGTCGCATCCGCGGCGGGTCGTCGGCATGCTGTCCGACTACGGCCTGATGGGCGCGGCGATGACCGTGATGGGCGGGCCGATCGGCTGGGTCTACGTGCTGATCCTGTGGGTCACCGTGGGCAACGGCCTGCGCTTCGGCACGCGCTATCTGTACGCGGCGATGAGCATGGCGGCCTTGAGTTTCGGCAGCGTCCTGCTGCTGACGCCGTACTGGCACGCGAACCTGAGCCTGGGCATCGGCCTGCTGATCGGGCTCGTGGCCATTCCGCTCTACCTGTCCGGCCTGCTGCGCGCGCTCACCCGAGCGACCGAGGTGGCGACGCGCGCCAGCGAAGCGAAGAGCCGGTTCCTCGCGAACATGAGCCACGAATTCCGCACGCCGCTCAACGGGCTGGCCGGCGTGTCCGAGCTGTTGGCGACCACCCGTCTCGATCCCGAGCAGCGCGAGTACCTCGCGACGATCCGCGCCTCGACCGGCAGCCTGCTGGCGCTGGTGGAGGACGTGCTCGACATCTCCGCCATCGAGGCGGGGAAGTTCAGGGTGGCTGAACATCCGTTCTCGTTGCGCGAGGTGGTGCGGGGCGTCGACCTGATCCTGCAGCCCGGCGCCCGGGCCAAACGGCTCGCCTACGCCTCGAGCGTCGCCGAAGACGTGCCGGACCTGCTGCGCGGCGACCCGGCCCATCTGAGCCAGGTGCTGACCAACCTGGTCGGCAATGCGGTCAAGTTCACCCACCACGGCTCCGTGCTCATCGACGTCCGCTGTGTCGACACGGCGCCGGATCGCGTGCGGCTGAAGTTCACCGTCAGCGATACCGGCATCGGCATTCCGGATTCGGCGCGTGCGCGGCTGTTCGAGGCGTTCGAGCAGGTGGACACCACCTTGGCGCGCGGCTTCGGCGGCACCGGGCTGGGCACCAGCATCGCCAAGCGTCTGACCGAAGCGATGGGCGGGAGCATCGGCTTCGAGAGCACCGAACACATGGGCAGCCGGTTCTGGGTGGAGCTGCCGTTCGCGCTGGCCGATGCCGGCGACGTGTCGGCCGAGGCCCCCGCACCGGGCGCCCACGCCGAGGCCGCGGCCGATCAGCGCCCGGTCAACGTCATCGCCTTCAGCGACCCCTTCATGCGCCATCGGCTGCGCGTGCGCAGCATGCGCGTGTTGATCGCCGACGATCACGCCGCCAATCGCATGGTGCTCGAGCGTCTGCTGCAGAAGGCCGGGCACGGCGTGACCAGCGTGACCGGCGCCGAGGCGGTGCTCGACGTCATGGCATCCGAGGACCACGACGCGATCGTCGTCGACCTGCACATGCCGGGCATGAGCGGGCTCGACATGCTGCGCGAGATGCGGGCCATGCAGGCCGGTGCACCACGGACGCCGGTGATCGTGCTCAGCGCCGACGTCACGCCGGAATCCATCGCCAACTGCCGCAAGGCCGGCGCCTACGCGTTCCTGGCCAAGCCGGTGGTGGCGGCCAAGCTGCTCGACTTGCTGGGTGATATCGCGACGCCCGGCGTGCGGACGTCGAGCGAGCCCGAACCGCTGTTCGCGGCGCCTGCGCCGGTGCGCGACGGCGTGCTCGACACCGAAGTGCTCGACGAGCTGGCGACACTGGGCCTGGGCGATGATTTCGTCACCCGGTTCCTGGGCCAGTGTCTCGACGATGCCGGCGGCTGCCTGCGCGGGATCGAAGAGACGGGCGTGGCGGAGCACTGGGCGGCCATGCGTGACCACGCACACGCCCTCAAGGGCGTGGCGAGCAACATGGGCCTGATGCAGCTGGCCGCGACCAGCGGTGATCTCATGCGCGTCGCCGAATGGCAGTTGCGACGCGACTGGCGGCAGCGTCTGCAGACGCTGCACGAACAGTTCGTGATCGGTCGAGCGGCCCTGGATGCGCGCGGACTGTCGGGTACCGCGCGCGACCGGGGAGGGGAGCCCTGAGCCTGGAGGCCGTCAGAGTGCGACGGCATCCGGCTTGGTGGTGTAGCTCCGGCGTGTCTGCGCCTTGACGATGCGGTCCATCGTCCGCAGCGAGCGGTCGCCCAGGGCCAGCGCGGTGTCCACCCAGACCTCGGTGATGCCCATCAGCTCGTCGTAACCCACCGGCTGCGAGATGCCGCGCACCGCATTGAGGGCGATGTGCGCATGCGGTGCGCGCTGCTGCCGGCGGATCAGGTCCTCGACCGCGGCTTCGCCCTGGCCCTTGGGCACCAGCACGTCGACCACGCCCATCGCGTGCATCTCTTCGCTGGTGAACAGGTTGCCCTCCAGGATGATCCGCTCCGCGAGCTGCGGAGCCACGCGCTTGCTCAGGAACGAATACGCGCCCATGCCCGGGAAGAGGCCGAACAGCACTTCCGGCAGCCCCATCTGCACACCTTCCTCGGCGACGATGGTCTGGCAGGACAGGGCCAGCTCGAAGCCGCCGCCGAGAGCATCACCCTGGAGCAGCGCGATCATCCGCACGTCGCCGCCGAGACCGGTGTGGATGTGGTGGACGCCGTCGATGCACTTGCGCGCATAGGACAGCAGATGCTCGCGATCGCCGGCACGGATCAGCTGGGCGAACAGTGCGAGATCACCGCCCAGATTGAATGCGTCGGCATCGGAGGCGACCACCACGTGGCGCAGCCGACCCGGCTCGCGCTGGTGCTCGCGCAGGGTGATCGAGTTGAGGAAGCTCCACATGTCGTCCATCAGCCCCGGCCGGAAGCAGGGGCGATCGCCTGCTGCCAGCTGGCTGTGCATGTACATCCAGTGGACCTGGTTGGCGGGGTCCGATTCGACACGCATGTGCGGGTACGGACGGATGCGGAGCAGCTTTTCGATATTGGTCATTGGAAATCCCCTGTCGCTGGGACCCCGCCGGCCGGGCACCCGGAAGGGTCCCTCATGAATACAAATGCGCCCGATGAGCGCTTCTATGCGCTCATCGGGCGACAGGGGCAAGGACTTCAGCGGGCTCCCGGCTGAATGCCAAGCGGATCACGCTATTTTGGGACGGATATCACACTTTTGCGGGCTCGTCCCGAAGCTCACGGCGCAGGATCTTGCCGACATTGGTCTTCGGCAATTCGTCGCGGAATTCGACGATGCGCGGGTGCTTGTAGCCCGTGAGGTTCTCGCGGGCATGGGCCTTGACCTGGTCCGCAGTCAGCGACGGATCCTTGCGCACGATGACCACCTTGACCGCCTCGCCGGACTTGTCGTCGGGCACGCCGATCGCGGCGACCTCGAGCACGCCCGGCATCATCGCGATCACGTCCTCGATCTCGTTCGGATACACGTTGAAGCCCGAGACCAGGATCATGTCCTTCTTGCGATCGACGATGTAGAAGAAGCCGTCGGCATCCATCTTCGCCATGTCGCCGGTGTGCAGCCAGCCGTCGGCGTCGATCGCCTCGGCGGTGTCCTCGGGACGCTGCCAGTAGCCCTTCATCACCTGGGGACCGCGGATGCACAGCTCGCCGACCTCGCCGACCGGGAGTTCGGTGCCGGACTCGTCCTTGACGGCGGCCTCGGTCGACGGCACCGGCAGGCCGATGGCGCCGTTGTACTCGGCGAGTGTCATCGGGTTGATGCAGGCGGCCGGCGAGGTCTCGGTGAGGCCGTAGGCCTCGACCAGGGTCGTGCCGGTGACCGTCTTCCAGCGCTCCGCAACGGCGCGCTGCACCGCCATGCCGCCACCGAGCGTCAGATGCAGGCGCGAGAAATCCACCTCGTCGAAGCCCGGCGTGTTGAGCAGGCCGTTGAACAGGGTGTTGACGCCGGTGATGGCCGTCATCTGGATGCCCTTGAGCTCCTTGACGAAGCCCGGCATGTCGCGCGGGTTGGTGATCAGGTGGTTGTGGCCGCCGAACTTCATGAAGACCAGTCCGTTCGCCGTCAACGCGAAGATGTGATACAGCGGCAGCGCGGTGACGATCAGTTCCTCGCCGGGCTTGGCATTCGTGCCGATCCAGGCCGAGGCCTGCTGCATGTTCGCCACCATGTTGCGGTGGGTCAGCATCGCGCCCTTGGCCACGCCGGTGGTGCCGCCTGTGTACTGCAGGAACGCGATGTCGTCGAGCGTGATCGACACCTCCGGCAGCGTGTGCTTGGTGCCGCGCGACAGCGCCTCGCGGAAGCGGATGGCGCCGTGGATGCTGTACTCGGGCACCATCTTCTTGACGTGCTTGAGCACGAAATTGACGATCGGTCCCTTGGGGAACCCGAGCAGATCGCCCAGGCCGGTGGTGATGACCTGCTTGATCTGGGTGTCGGCGAGCACGTCCTGGACGGTCTTGCCGAAGTTGTCGAGCACCAGGATCGCCGCCGCGCCCGAGTCCACCAGCTGATGCCGCAGCTCGCGCGCGGTGTACATCGGATTGGTGTTGACGACCGTGAGGCCTGCACGCAGCACGCCGAAGATCGCAATCGGATACTGCAGACAGTTGGGCATCATGATCGCAACGCGATCACCCTTCTTGAGCTTCAGCTCGCCGAGCAGGTACTGGGCGAATTCCCGGCTGCGCGCATCGAGCTCGGCGTAGGTGATCGTCCGGCCCATGTTGGAGAACGCGGGCCGGTCGCGGAAGCGCGTGATCGCTTCTTCGAGTACGGCGGGAACCGAGCGGTATTCCTCGGGATCGATCTCCGCGGGTACGCCAGCCGGATAGTTCGCCAGCCACGGACGGTGTTGGGTCATGCAGTCCTCTCCCTGAAATCGAAGGCCGCCACTCGAAACGGTGTCGTGCCTGAACAATGTCGATCGATTGGAGCATAGCCCCCCCGGCGTAGCAAGGCGCCTCGGCGGGCGCCGCGCATGGATAATCATGTGGATTCGAATACGGGCGCGATGCGGATGACGAGCAATCGGAACGGGGTGTGGCCGGGCAACGCCGCCTGGCGCCAGGCGCGGCTCTGGGCGCTGGCGCTGGGGATGGCGATGCTGGCGTCGGCCTGTACCCGCACCGCGCCGGAGCAGGCGTTGCGGGACACGGTCGCGGAGATGCAGCAGTACATCGCGTCGCGCGATGCCTCGGCGCTGCATGCGCTGATCGACGAGGAGTTCGTCGGGCCCGAGGGCATGGACCGTCGCAGCGCGCGGCAGATGGCGACCGTCACGATGCTCCGTCACAGAAGCGTCGGCGTGACGTCCGGTCCGCTCGACGTGCAGTTGCAGGGCGACGACCGGGCCAGCGTGCGCACGACCGTCGTGCTTACCGGGGGCTCGGGCGCGGCGTTGCCCGACAGCGCCCGGGCCTACCGTATCGACAGCGCCTGGCGGCGCCGCGGCGACGACTGGCGGTTGCTGTCGCTGCACTGGGAGCCCGTGGGTCGCTAGCCCGGCGGGCGACCACTTCGAGTGCCGGACGACCCGGCGCGATGTCGGGCATTCCGCGCCGCGAACGCCCGGCGCGTTGCGCCGGGCCGGGCTTCCGCGCTCGCAGACGCGGCGTTACTACTTCTTCGCGGCCAACTGGCGCAGAACGTAGTGCAGCAGACCGCCGTGGCGGAAGTACTCCACCTCCTTGGGCGTCAGCAACAGAACGTCAACGTCGAAGCTCACCGTCTCGCCGTTGGCGCGCGTGGCAGTGACGCGCGCAGTGCGCGCCTTGCCGTCGTCGAGCCCGGTGATGTCGATCGTCTCCGAGCCGTCCAGGCCGTGCGTCTGGGCGTTTTCACCATCCTTGAACTGGCACGGAAGCACGCCCATGCCGACGAGGTTGGAGCGGTGAATGCGCTCGAAACTCTCGGCCACGACCGCGCGGATGCCGAGCAGGTTGGTGCCCTTGGCCGCCCAGTCCCGCGACGAGCCGGTACCGTATTCCTTGCCGGCGAACACGACCAGCGGCACGCCGTCGGCCTTGTACTTCTGCGCCGCGTCGTAGATCGCCAGCTTCTCCGGCTCGCCCTGGCCGAAGTAAAGCGTGTTGCCGCCTTCCTCGCCACCGAAGAACAGGTTCTTGATACGGATGTTGGCGAACGTGCCGCGCACCATGACGTCGTCGTTGCCGCGGCGCGAGCCGTAGCTGTTGAAGTCGGCCGGCTTCACACCGCGCTCCTGCAGGAAACGGCCTGCCGGTGAATCGCCCTTGATGTTTCCGGCCGGCGAGATGTGATCGGTGGTGATCGAATCGCCGAACAGGCCCATGATGCGCGCGCCGCGTAGGTCGTCGATCGTGCCGACGTCCATCGTCATGCCGTCGAAATACGGCGGGTTCTTAATGTAGGTCGAGGCGTCGTCCCACGCGTAGAGATCGCCGTCGGGCGATTCGATCGTGTTCCAGCGCGTGTCGCCCTTGAACACGTCGGCGTAGTTCTTCTTGAACATCTCCGGCCCGATGGTCTTTGCGATGAAGTCGCCGATCTCCTTGTTCGTCGGCCAGATGTCGCGCAGATACACCGGGTTGCCGTCCTGGTCCTTGCCCAGCGGATCATTCGTCAGGTCGATGTCGACCGTACCGGCGATCGCATAGGCGACGACCAGCGGCGGCGAGGCGAGGTAATTCATCTTGACCTCACCGTGGATGCGGCCTTCGAAGTTGCGGTTGCCCGACAGCACCGAGGCCACGGCCAGATCGTTCTCGGTGATGCCCTTCGATACCGCGTCCGGCAGCGGGCCGGAGTTGCCGATGCAGGTGGTGCAGCCGTAACCGACCACGTAGAAGCCCAGGGCTTCGAGGTCGTCCATGACGCCGGCTTTCTTGAGGTAGTCGGTGACCACCAGCGAGCCCGGCCCGAGTGAGGTCTTGACCCACGGCGCCGCCTTCAGGCCCTTGGCCGCGGCATTGCGCGCGAGCAGGCCGGCGCCGAGCATCACCGCCGGGTTCGAGGTGTTCGTGCACGAGGTGATCGCGGCGATGACCACCGAGCCGTCGGTCAGCTCGTGCTCGCCATCGTCGAGCGTGATCTTCGAGACCGGCCGCGCCGCGAGGCGCTCGGCCTGGGGCTGGCCGCCACCTTCCTTCTCGAAGCGGTCGACCTGCGGATCCTCACTGCCCGCAGCGTCACGCTTGGCGGTCAGCGGACCGACGTTGTCGCGGAAGTTCTGCTGCACCTTCTCCAGCAGCACGCGGTCCTGCGGGCGTTTCGGGCCGGCCAGCGACGGGCGCACCTCGGCCATGTCGAGCTCCAGCACGCTGCTGTACTCGGCTTCCGGCGCGCCGGGTTCGTGCCACAGCTGCTGCGCCTTGGCGTAGGCCTCGACCAGTGCGATCTGATCTTCGCTGCGGCCCGACAGGCGCAGATAGTTCAGCGATTCCTGGTCGATCGGGAAGATGCCGCAGGTCGCGCCGTATTCCGGCGCCATATTGCCGATCGTCGCGCGGTCGGCCAGCGGCAGGTGCTGCAGACCCTCGCCGAAGAACTCGACGAACTTGCCGACGACACCGTGCTTGCGCAGCATCTCGGTGACGGTCAGCACCAGATCGGTCGCAGTCGCGCCTTCCGGCAGGCGGCCCTTGAGCTTGAAGCCGACGACCTGCGGAATCAGCATCGACGACGGCTGACCGAGCATCGCGGCCTCGGCTTCGATACCGCCGACGCCCCAGCCGAGCACGCCGATGCCGTTGATCATCGTGGTGTGCGAATCGGTGCCGAACACCGTGTCGGGATAGGCCCAGGCGGTGCCGTCGCGGTCGGACGTCATCACCACGCGCGCGAGGTTCTCCAGGTTCACCTGGTGCACGATGCCGGTGTTGGGCGGCACCACCTTGAAGTTGTCGAACGCCTTCTGGCCCCAGCGCAGGAAGCCGTAGCGTTCCTTGTTGCGCTCGAATTCGATCTTGCCGTTGAGATCCAGCGCGTCCGGGCGTCCGAAGACGTCGACCTGCACCGAATGGTCGATGACCAGTTCGGACGGGATCAGCGGATTGATCTGCTCCGGGCGGCCGCCGAGCTTGACCACGGCGTCGCGCATCGCGGCCAGGTCGACGACGCAGGGCACGCCGGTGAAGTCCTGCAGCACCACGCGCGCGGGCATGAACGCGATCTCGGTGTCGGGCTGGGCCTTCGGATCCCACGTCGCCACCGCTTCGATGTGACGGGCGGTGACGCTCTCGCCGTCCTCGTTGCGCAGCAGGTTCTCCAGCAGGATCTTCAGCGAATACGGCAACCGCGCGATGTCGAAGCGGCCGCCGAGGGCAGGCAGGCTGGCGTAGGCGAGCCGGCGCCCGCCGACGTCGAGTTCGGCGTGGGTGGAGAAGGAATCGGTCATGCGTAGGCTCCTGTCGCGGGTGGCTGGCGATGACCCGGCAAGCGGGTCAGGGCGCGCGGAAACGGGGTCGACGCGCCGGGATCCAGGCGTATCGAGAACGGCAGTGTAGGCCGCGGCTCGTGGCGGAGATGTCATCACGCGCGACACACGCCGTTCGCGCGCCCGCGCCATCGCGGGCCGAGAGCGGTCGATCCAAGTGCGGCGCCCGCCTGGAGTATGCGCAGTCAGGTATGTATAATTCACGCATACCTGATCGGAGCCCGCCCATGGAAGCGACCGTTGCCGAACGTGGCCAGATCACCTTGCCCAAGGCCGTGCGCGATGCGCTCGGGTTGAGCAAGGGCACCATCCTCAAAGTCGAACTCGAAGGCAGCCGCATCGTGCTGCGCAAGAGTGTCGACGATGCGGTGTCGCGTGCCCGGGGCCGGTTCAAGCTGGAAGGGTTCGAGTCCACCGATGCGGCCATGCGCGCGGTGCGCGGGCAGGGCGCCGACGACGGAGACGCCAACCGGTGATCGCCGTCGATGCGCCGGTGCTGGTCGATCTGCTGACCGACGGCCCGCAGGCGGACGCCGCCGAGGCCTGCCTGCGCCAGTACTTGAGCGCCGGTCCGGTCGTCGTCTGCGATGTCGCACTGGCCGAGATCTGCGGCGCGCTGGCCGACGGCGCCGAGACGATGGCGGTGCTCGAGGACATGGGCGTGCGTTTCTCGGCGATCGAAGCCAAGTCGGCATTGCGCGCCGGCGAGATGCAGCGCCGGTCCTGGCAGCGCGGCGACATCGCCGGCCGGCCGTCGCGCGACTTTCTGGTCGGAGCGCATGCGCTGTTGCAGTGCAATGGCCTGATCACGCGGGACGACGCGTTCTTCCGCACGTATTTCAAGGGTCTCAAGCTGATCGTACCGTCGGCCTGAGACCGGTTATCCCGGTACCGCACGAATCTGGAGTTGTCGCATGTTGGAAGCCTACCGCCACCACGTTGCCGAGCGCGAAGCGCTGGGCATTCCACCGCTGCCGCTCGATGCGCAGCAGACCGCTGCCGTCATCGAACTGCTGAAGAATCCGCCGGCCGGTGAGGACGCGTTTCTTCTCGATCTGCTGACCCACCGCGTGCCGGCCGGCGTCGACGACGCCGCCAAGGTCAAGGCCTCGTACCTCGCCGCGATCGCGTTCGGCACCGAGTCGAACCCGCTGATCACCCGCGCGCGCGCCACCGAACTGCTGGGCACGATGCTCGGCGGCTACAACGTGCAGCCGCTGGTCGATCTGCTCGACGATGCGGATGTCGGCGCGATCGCGGCCGAAGCCCTCAAGCACACCCTGCTGGTGTTCGACGCGTTCCACGACGTCGAGGAGAAGTCCAAGGCTGGAAATGCCAACGCCAAGGCCGTGATCCAGAGCTGGGCCGATGCCGAGTGGTTCACCGGCAAGCCGGAAGTGCCGGCGTCGATGACGCTGACGGTGTTCAAGGTGCCGGGCGAGACCAACACCGACGACCTGTCACCGGCGCCGGACGCGACCACCCGTCCCGACATCCCGATGCACGCGCTGGCGATGCTGAAGAACGCGCGCGAAGGCGCGGCCTTCGTGCCGGAAGAAGACGGCAAGCGCGGTCCGATCCAGGCCATCCGCGATCTCAAGGAGAAAGGCCACCTGGTCGCCTACGTCGGTGACGTGGTCGGCACGGGTTCGAGCCGCAAGTCGGCGACCAACAGCGTGCTGTGGTGGACCGGCGAGGACATTCCGTTCATTCCGAACAAGCGCTTCGGCGGCGTCTGCCTGGGTTCGAAGATCGCGCCGATCTTTTACAACACGATGGAAGACGCCGGCGCGCTGCCGATCGAACTCGACGTCTCGCAGATGGAGCAGGGCGATGTGATCGAACTGCGTCCCTACGACGGCAAGGCGATCAAGGACGGCAATGTGATCGCCGAATTCCAGGTCAAGTCCGAAGTGCTGTTCGACGAAGTGCGCGCCGGTGGCCGCATTCCGCTGATCGTCGGCCGTGGCCTGACCGCCAAGGCGCGCGAGTCGCTGGGCCTGCCGACGCTGGAACTGTTCCGCCTGCCGCAGCAGCCGGTCAATACCGGCAAGGGCTTCTCGCTGGCGCAGAAGATGGTCGGCCGTGCGATCGGTCTGCCGGAAGGCCAGGGCGTCCGTCCGGGCACCTACTGCGAGCCGAAGATGACGTCCGTGGGGTCGCAGGACACCACCGGCCCGATGACGCGCGACGAACTCAAGGACCTCGCGTGCCTGGGTTTCAGCGCCGATCTCGTGATGCAGTCGTTCTGCCACACCGCGGCGTATCCCAAGCCGGTCGACGTCAAGACGCATCACACGCTGCCGGAGTTCATCTCCACGCGCGGCGGCATCTCGCTGCGTCCGGGCGACGGCATCATCCACAGCTGGCTCAACCGCATGCTGCTGCCCGACACCGTCGGTACCGGCGGTGACTCGCACACGCGCTTCCCGATCGGCATCTCGTTCCCGGCGGGCTCGGGTCTCGTCGCGTTCGCAGCGGCAACCGGCGTGATGCCGCTCGACATGCCGGAATCGGTGCTGGTCCGCTTCAAGGGCAAGATGCAGCCCGGCGTGACCCTGCGTGACTTGGTCAACGCGATTCCGCTGTACGCGATCAAGGCCGGTCTGCTGACCGTCGCCAAGCAGGGCAAAAAAAACATCTTCTCCGGCCGCATTCTCGAGATCGAAGGCCTGCCGGATCTGAAGGTCGAGCAGGCGTTCGAACTGTCCGACGCCTCGGCCGAGCGCTCTGCGGCCGGCTGCACGGTGCATCTCGACAAGGCGCCGATCATCGAATACATCACGTCGAACATCGTGATGCTGAAGTGGATGATCAGCGAAGGCTACGCCGACGCCCGTTCGATCCAGCGCCGCATCGAGAAGATGGAAGCCTGGCTCGCCGATCCGCAACTGCTCAAGGGCGACGCCGATGCCGAGTACGCCGCGGTCATCGAGATCGACCTGGCCGACGTGCACGAGCCGATCGTCGCGTGCCCGAACGATCCGGACGACGTGAAGACGCTGTCCGACGTGGCGGGTGCGGCCATCGACGAAGTGTTCATCGGTTCGTGCATGACCAACATCGGCCACTTCCGCGCCGCGTCGAAGCTGCTCGAAGGCAAGCGCGACATCCCGACCAAGCTGTGGGTCGCGCCGCCGACCAAGATGGACGCTGCCGAGCTGACCAAGGAAGGCCATTACGGCACCTTCGGCGCCGCCGGTGCGCGCATGGAAATGCCGGGCTGCTCGCTGTGCATGGGCAATCAGGCGCAGGTGCGCGAAGGCGCGACGGTGTTCTCCACGTCGACCCGTAACTTCCCGAACCGTCTGGGCCGTAATTCGAACGTGTATCTGGGTTCGGCGGAGCTCGCCGCGATCTGCTCGCGCCTGGGCCGCATTCCGACCAAGGCCGAATACATGGCCGACATCGGTGTGCTCGATGCATCGGCGAACGAGATCTACCGCTACATGAACTTCGACCAGATTTCGGAGTACGTGGACGCGGGCGAGAAGACCGCGGCCTGAGGCTGCACTTGCCGGATGTCTGCCCCGGCAGGCAGCCGGCGTCACGCCATGGTCCGCACTGACATCGGGTCAGTGACCGGACCAGGCGCCGCATCGTGGATCAGTGTCGCGATGCGCGGTCGCAGACAAAAAGGCATCCGGCGTACCGGATGCCTTTTTCTTTTTTGTGTGTGATCGCGCGCAGATGCGTGTCGCGGAATCCGCAGACTCTGCTCAGTCGCGGGCGAGGGCCAGCAGGCGCGCGGCGATCTCGTCCAGGGCCAGCACCTCCTGCGCGGCACCCAGGCGCACGGCCGCGCCCGGCATGCCCCAGACCACGCTGGTGGCCTCGTCCTGGGCGAGGGTGGCCGCGCCTGCGTGGCGCAGTTCCAGCAGGCCGCGCGCGCCGTCGTCGCCCATGCCGGTGAGGATCGCGGCGACCGCGTTGCTGCCCGCGGCCTGAGCGACCGAACGGAACAGCACATCGACCGCAGGGCGGTGCCGGTTGACCGGCGGACCGTCGTCGAGACGGCAGCGCCAGCGCGCACCGTCGCGCACGACGCGCAGGTGATGATCGCCCGGCGGCAGATAGGCGTGTCCCGGCAGGATCATTTCGCCGTCCCGCGCTTCACGCACCAGCATGGGCGAATGCTTGTCCAGACGCTCGACGAAGGCGCGACTGAAGCTCGCGGGGATGTGCTGGGTGAGCACGATCGCAGGCGCATCGGGGGGCATGCGCTCCAGGACGACACGGATCGCCTCGGTGCCCCCGGCAGACGCGCCGATCGCGATCAACCGGTCGGTGGTGCGGAAGCGGGTGGCGACCGGGCCCGAGTCGGCCACGGCATCGAGGCGGACCACAGGCCGCGCCGCGCCGCCGGACGGACGCACACGGGCCCGCGCCGCGGCCTTGACCTTGGCCGTGATCTCACCGGCGTACTCACCCAGGCCCTGGGCCAGGCCGGCCTTGGGCTTGGTGACGAAATCGACCGCGCCCAGCGCCAGTGCCTGCAGCGTGATGTCGGCGCCGCGTTCGGTCAGCGACGACACCATCACCACCGGCATCGGCCGCAGCCGCATCAGGTTCTCGAGAAACGCAAGCCCGTCCATCCGCGGCATCTCGACGTCGAGCGTCAGCACATCGGGGTTGAGCCGCTTGATCTTCTCGCGGGCGAGCAGGGGATCGGCCGCCGTGCCGACGACCTCGATCTCCGGATCCTGGGCGAGGATCTCGCTCAGCAGCTGGCGGACGACCGCCGAGTCGTCGACCACGAGCACTTTGCACCGGCTCATTCGAACAGTTCCACGCCGCCGCTGACCGGCGTCTTCGACAGACGCGCGCGCACCGCGGTTTCGGCGGCCAGCACTTCGGCCTCGTGTGCATGCGGCAACCGGTTGACCATCACCTTGCCGGTCTGCGGGAAGAACCACACCTTACGCGGATGGATCCCACGCAGGTCCTCGGCGACGACCGGGATCTGTTCGGCATCGAGGTAGGCGAGTACGAACTCGGCGTTGCGCGTGCCCACCGGATTGCTGGTGAACCCCTTGAGCACATTCGCGCCGCCGAAGACCTTGGCCTCCAGCCGCCGGCGGCTCGCACCGCGCTTGAGCAGCTCGTTGATCAGCAGTTCCATCGCGTAGCTGCCGTATCGCGCTGGCGCGCCGTCGCCGACGTTGCCGTCAGGCAGCATGAAGTGGTTCATGCCGCCGAGCTGGAGCAGCGGATCGCGCACGCAGGCGGCGATGCAGGAACCGAGCACGGTGACCAGCGCCGTGCCGTCATCGACTACCAGGTACTGGGTCGGCAGCAGTTTGGCGGCCGGCACCTTGAACTGCGGGTCGCGATACCGCAGCACGTCGTCGCTGAGCGCAGCGCGACTCATGCCGCGTCCGTCCCCAGGTTGCGCCGGTACAGCGTACGGCCGCAGGGCCGGATCAGATCGGCGGCATGCAGATAGTTTTCCGAGTGCCCGGTATAGAGCAGGCTGTCGGCGTCCATGTGGGTCACCACGCGCGAGAGGATGGCGCGTTGCGTCGGCTTGTCGAAATAGATCATCACGTTGCGGCAGAACACGGCCGTGAACGGCCCGCCGATGTCGTAGCGCGGCGCGAGCAGGTTCAGTGGACGGAAGTCGATCAGGGCGCGCAGCGCCGGATGCACGCGGCACTGGCCGTCGTTCGGGCCCGTGCCGCGCTGGAAGAACCGCCGGCGACGCTCGATGTCGAGCCCGGCGACGCGTTCGAGCGGATAGACGCCGCGCTGGGCCGTCGTCAGCACCTGGGTGTCGATGTCGGTCGCCAGGATGCGCACCGGCGGCGTCATCGTGCCGAAGGTCTCGCAGGCGGTGATCGCGATCGAATACGGCTCCTCGCCGGTCGACGCCGCGCACGACCACAGCGCCAGCGGCGCACGTGTCGACGCGCCGGCAGCGGCCATCTGGGTGTGCAGATGCTCGAAATGATGCGGTTCGCGGAAGAACGCGGTCAGGTTGGTGGTCAGCGCGTTGGTGAACGCCTGCCACTCGTCGCCGCTGCCGTCGCGTTCCAGCAGATCGAGGTACGTCGCGAACTCGGTCAGGCCAAGCGCCCGCAGGCGGCGCGACAGACGGCCGTAGACCATGTCGCGCTTGCTGTCGACCAGCGCGATGCCGGCCCGGTCGTGGATCAGCTGGCACACGCGGCGGAAATCGCGATCGGAGAACGCGAAGTCACGCTTGGCGGTCGGCGGGTGGGGCAGGGTCGCAGCCATGGGGCCGGGGCTCGGGCAGGGGATCTGCAGCGATATCGACCCCGGCAGCGGAAAGTTGACCGTGCCGGGGCGAGGTTCAAGGCGTCGTGTTCAGAACTCGGCCCATTCGGCCTCGAGGGCATCGACGGCCGCCGGCACCGGCTTGACGACCGCAGGCCGCCTGGCCGGTGGCGTCGGCCGGCGTGTGGCCACCGGCGCCGCGGGCGATGCCCGGCGTGCCGGGGCCGGGGCCGGTGCCGTCCGCACCACGGCATGTGCAGCCGCCTGGGGCGCCTGGACCCGGAAGATCGCCACGGTCTCGCTGAGCGCGGCGGCCTGTTCCTCCATCGCCCGCGCCGCGGCCGAGGCTTCCTCGACCAGCGCGGCGTTCTGCTGCGTGGTCTCGTCCATCTGGGTAATGGTCTGGTTGACCTGGTCGATGCCGGACGCCTGCTCCTGCGACGCGGCCGCGATCTCGGACATGATGTCGGTCACGCGCTGTACCGAGGCGACGATCTCGCCCATGGTCTTGCCCGCCTGGCCGGCCAGCGCCGCGCCGTCGGACACCTTGCTGGTCGAATCGTCGATCAGGCCCTTGATCTCCTTCGCCGCCTGCGCGCTGCGCTGGGCGAGCGTGCGCACTTCCGAAGCGACGACCGCGAAGCCGCGGCCCTGTTCGCCGGCACGCGCGGCTTCGACCGCCGCGTTGAGCGCCAGGATGTTGGTCTGGAACGCGATGCCGTCGATGACCGAGATGATGTCGCCGATCCTGCGCGAGGACTTCTCGATGTCGGCCATCGTGGTCACCACCTGGCCAACGACGTCACCGCCCTGCGAGGCGACCGTGGCCGCGCCGATCGCCAACTGGTTGGCCTGGCGGGCGTGGTCGGCGTTCTGGCGCACGGTGGAGGTCAGTTCCTCCATCGAAGCCGCGGTTTCTTCCAGGTTCGCGGCCTGCTGTTCGGTACGGCGAGACAGGTCGTTGTTGCCGGACGCGATCTCAGACGATGCGGTGCCGATGGCGCCCGAGGCGTCCTGGATGCGCGCGACGATGCTGGTGAGCTGGGCGACGGTGGCGTTGGCGTCGTCGCGCATCTTCGCGAACACGCCTTCGAACGCGCCGTCCATGCGCACGGTCAGGTCGCCCTGGGCCAGTGCGGTCAACACCACGGACACCTGATCCAGGCTGCTCGCATTCGCGTCGAGCAGGCTGTTGAGCTGGTGGGCGAGCTGCAGCAGGAAGCCCTGCTTGCCTTCGGTGGCGATGCGCCCGCTGAGGTCGCCGGCCGCGGCCGCCGACACGATCCGCGAGACTTCGGCCTCCACCGAGACCTCGTCCGTGCGATCCGCCCACTCAACGACGAAGCCTTCGGAGCGGCCGTCGGCATCGACGATCGGGCTGATCACCAGGCGCATCGTGCGTCCGCCCACCCGGATCTGTGCGCGGTGGGTGTCGCGCAGTTTCGCGAGCATCGCGGCCTGGTGCTCGGGCGCCTTGTGGAAGCCGTCGATGTTGGTGCCGACCAGCGACCGGGCATCGAAGTCGGGCAGATCGCGGCGCAGATCCTCCTGCGCCTCCGCCAGCATCTCCTGCAGCGGACGGTTGACGTAGATGATGTCGCGCGCACTGTCGGCGATCATCACGTTGGTGGTCACGCTGTCGAGTGCGGTGCGGATGCGCAGGCTGTCGCGGGCGATGGCCTGATCGCGTTCGGCGCGCTGTCGCAGCCCGTCCTGCATGCGCGCGAGCGCCTGCAGCAGCTGTGCGGTCTCGTCGTGCCCGCTGCTGGTGATGGCCGCGTCCAGGTCACCGGCCGCGACGCGGTCGGCGATCGCGATGGCCCGGCCCAGCGGACGTGACACCAGCCGGCGGCTGGCGGCGACGAGCGCGACGACCAGCACGACCAGCGCCAGTAGGGAGATGCCGGCGATCTTCCAGCGCATCGCGGCGAGCGCGGTTTCTGCATGCTGGCGCGGCTTGACCGCCAGCAGCACCCAGTTCCACGGCGCGAACGCGATGGCGTGCACGTCGGCTGCGGCAGGCTCGGCCGTACCGTCGGCCGACAGCGCGAGGCGGGCGTCGCCGTCGGCGCCGGCCAGCAGCGCCGCCAGCGCGTCACGCTGCGCCGTCGGCGCCAGCGCCAGCACGTCGCCGGTCGTGCCCGCGGGATGGGACACCAGCGTGGCGCCCTCCGCGCCGCGCTCCACGACCAGGATGTAGCCGTCGTCGCCGATGCGGGTCTCGCGCAGACGCGAGGTCAGGGCGGCGAGGCCGTCGGTGTAGTCGAGCCCGATGAACAGGCTGCCGACCACGTCGCCTGCGGCATCGCGCAGGGGCCGGTAGTGCGTCATGTAGTCGCGACCGAACAGGCGCGCGCGTCCGGTGTACGACTCGCCAGCCAGCAGGCGCGCGAGCGCGGGATGTGCGGGGTCGAGCGCGGTGCCGACGACGCGTTCGCCGGCATCGTTGGTCAGCGAGGTGGTCACGCGCACCAGGCCGTCGCCGTCGCGGGCGAAGATCGTGGCCACCGCGCCGGTGTTCTCGGTGAAGCGGTCGACGCTGTCGAAATCGAGGTTGGCGACGCGCGAGCCGAAGGCCAGACGCGGCGTGTCGCGTTCGCCGATGCGCACGGCACGTGCGGGGTCGAGAACGGGTGCCGCCGGCGGGAGCAGGGCGGCGAAGGCGCTGCCGAGACGTTCGGTGTTGTCGGCCAGCGTGCGCTCGTACAGCGCGACGCTGTCGCCGACGGTGGAGACGGTATCGGCCAGCGACAGGCGCGCTTCACGCTCGTAGACGGCAGCGGAATCACGGTAGACGAGGATCGCGAGCAGCAGCAGGCAGAAGCCGGCGACCAGGGTGGCCGCGACCGAAAGCTTGGTCCCGATCGTGGCGCGTTGCAGACGTGTGTTCATGGAACGCTCTTGCCCGGCATGGGCGGGTGGGTGGACACCCTTGTTAGCGGCGCGTGAAAGCGCAGCTTGAGCCAAATGTCAATGGCTCAAACGACGACGCCCCGGTCGAGGACCGGGGCGTCGCGTGATGCACGGAGTGCGGGACCTCAGAACTCGGCCCAGTCCGCTTCCGCGACCGCCGGGGCCGACTTGACCGGAGACGGGCGTGTCGGGGCCGGGCGCCGCGCCGCAGGCACCGCCACCGGCGGCGCCTTGTGGGCCGACAGCACCGCCTGCACCGCGACCTGGGCCTGCTCGACGCGGAAGATCGACATGGTCTGAGCAAGTCCTGCGGCCTGCTCTTCCATCGAGCGGGCTGCAGCCGAGGCTTCTTCGACCAGTGCGGCGTTCTGCTGCGTGGTCTCGTCCATCTGGGTGATGGTCTGGTTGACCTGCTCGATGCCCGAGGCCTGCTCCTGCGAGGCGGCGGCGATCTCGGACATGATGTCGGTCACCCGCTGCACCGAGGCGACGATCTCGCCCATGGTCTTGCCGGCCTGGCCGGCAAGCGCCGCGCCGTCGGACACCTTGCTGGTCGAATCGTCGATCAGGCCCTTGATCTCCTTGGCCGCCTGTGCGCTGCGCTGGGCGAGCGTGCGGACCTCGGAGGCGACGACCGCGAAGCCGCGGCCCTGTTCGCCTGCACGCGCGGCTTCCACCGCCGCGTTGAGCGCGAGGATGTTGGTCTGGAACGCGATGCCGTCGATGACCGAGATGATGTCGCCGATCTTGCGCGAGGACTTCTCGATGTCGGCCATCGTGGTCACCACCTGGCTGACCACGTCGCCGCCCTGCGAGGCCACGTTCGCCGCGCCGATGGCGAGCTGGTTGGCCTGGCGTGCATGGTCGGCGTTCTGGCGCACGGTGGAGGTGAGTTCCTCCATCGAGGCCGCGGTCTCTTCCAGATTCGCGGCCTGCTGTTCGGTGCGACGCGACAGATCGTTGTTGCCGGACGCGATCTCCGACGATGCGGTGCCGATGGCGCCCGAGGCATCCTGGATGCGCGCGACGATGCCGGTGAGCTGGGCGACGGTGGCGTTGGCGTCGTCGCGCATCTTCGCGAACACGCCTTCGAATTCACCGTCCATGCGTACGGTCAGGTCGCCGTCCGCCAGCGCGGTCAGCACGTTCGACACCTGATCGAGGCTGCTGGCGTTGGCATCGAGCAGCGTATTGAGCTGTTCGGCGAGCTGCAGGTAGAAGCCCTCCTTGCCGTCCAGACCGATGCGGTGCGACAGGTCACCAGCCGCGGCGGCCTGGATCACCCGGGCGAGTTCGACCTCGACGTGCACCTGCGGGGTGCGGTCGCGCCATTCGACGACGTAGCCGAGCAGGGTGCCGGCCTCGTCCTCGACGCGCGCCATCGTCTGGCCGATATGCGCGCTGCCCAGCGCCAGTTCGTCGTGGTGCACGCCCTGGAGCTGGTCCAGGATGCCCGCCAGACGCTCGGGTTCGGCCTGATAGGCGTCGATGCTGCCGCCGATGACCTGCTCGATGTCGAACTCCGGCAGCGTCGTGCGGATCTCGTTCTCGTACTGGCCCATCAGGCCGGTGACCGCGGCGTTGGCGTAGATCACGGTGCGCGACGGGTCGGCGATCATCACGCTGGTGCCCGAACTGTCGAGCGCGGTGCGGATGCGCAGGTTCTCGCTGGCGATCGCCTGGTCGCGTTCGATGCGCTCGCGCAGGTCGCGCTGCATGCGCTGCATCGACTTCAGCAGGTCGCCGATCTCGTCGGCGCGGCTGGTGTCGATCTGGCTGTCGAGCTTGCCGTTGGCCACGTCCTGGCTGACGGCGGCGGCTTCGCGCACGGCCGAGGTCAGGCTGCGGGCCATCAGCCACGCGACCACCAGGCCGCCGCCGATGCCGGCCAGCAGCAGCACCGCCAGCAGCAGGCTGGACGTCGCATAGGTGCTGGCCGCCTGGGTGCGGGATTCGGCTGCGGTGCGGTTCGCTTCGTCGGCAAGCGCGGCGAGCGCAGCACTGGCGGCGTCGTGCAGCTGGCTGGTCTCGCCGATGAAGGTGTCGGTGGCGTCATCGGGCAGCTCGAGGTCGAGCATCTCGTTGACCGACTCGTACGAGGTCTTGGCAGCGGCCCAGGCGCTGACGAGCTCCTCGAGCATGCGCTCTTCTTCGGGGCTGGAGACATACTGGCGGTAGGTCTCGAAATTCGTCGCGAGCTGCGCGTCGATGCCCGTCGCGCGCTCACGAGCCTGTGCCTTGACCGTCTCGCTCGCGCGGACCAGTCCGCGATACGAAGCCGTGCGGAACTCGCCGAGCAGGGCGCGGGTCTCGCCGACCAGGGTGACGGCGGGGAGCACGTCGTCGGTGAGCTCATTGGTCACGCGGTCCATGGAGCGCAGGCCTGTGTAGGCGCCGATGCCCTGGATGAGCATGATGAGCAGGACCACGCCGAAAGCGAGCATCAGCTTGGGCGCGAGCTTGAGAGACGAGAACCAGTGCATGAGGCGAATTCCCTTTGGCGCGAAAGGAAGCGGCCCGGTCACGCGCGGCGCGGCCGGGCCGGGGTCTTACTTGATCGTGGCGAGCTTGACGTCGGCCGGCGAGCGGACGGCGATCTCGGCACGGCCGGCGTCGCGCTGGATCGCGCCGACGATGCAGACGTCACGGCCTTCCAGCTCTTCCGGCGACGGACGGAACTTGTCGCGCTGGTCCTGCGGGATGCGCGCGGAGAAGGTGTGGCGCGGGAACGCGCCGCCCATGTGCAGGAACGTCGGCGAGCCTTCCGAGTTCTCGGCATAACGGGTCTTCTCGACCTTGCCGCACACCATGCCGCTCTGACCGACGAAGCGCGTGGCCTGGTCGGGGCGGATGGCGTCCTGGGCGAGTGCGGCGGAGGCGCAGCCGCTCAGCAGCAGCGCGGCCAGAAGGCGGGTCGTGGTCTTGGGGGGCATTGCGGTCTACTCCAGTCAGGGGACATCGGGCTGGCATTTCGCACGCCCGTTGCCCCACTAGCGGCAGGTCGGCGGCGAACTTTAGGCGTCCTCGCCGAAATCAGGCGGCCACTTCGAGCAGCGGTGCGTCGACGAGGTCGGCGCTGTCGAGCAGCGTCTCGATGTCGAGCAGGATCAGCATCTTCTCGTCGAGGGTGCCGATGCCGGCGATGAAGCGGGTATCGACCGCGGCGCCGAATTCGGGCGTCGCGCGCACCTGCTCGTCGGCCAGCGGCACCACGTCGGACACGCTGTCCACGACGATGCCGACGACCCGGTTCTCGACGTTGAGCACGATCATCACCGTGAAGCTGTCGTAGCGCGCCTCGGCCAGACGCAGCTTCAGGCGCAGGTCGATCACCGGCACGATGGTGCCGCGCAGGTTGATGACACCCTTGATGTATTCGGGCGCGTCGGGCAGGCGGGTGACCGCGTCGTAGCCGCGGATCTCCTGGACTTTCAGGATGTCGACGCCGTAGTGCTCGTCGCCGAGCGTGAAGCTCAGATATTCGCCAGCGGCGCTGGCAGTGGAACTGGTCATCGGATGCGTTCCTGCTGGAGAGGCCGCGGAGGTGCGGCAGGGCGGATACGCAGAAGATCGGCCGGGACCGCGGCAACTTTAGCGACCGGTTGCGTCTCAGCCGCCGCGCCGCTGCCGGGCGTTGCGCTGGCGCTCGATCTGGAAGATGTACTGGAGCACGCGCTGCTCCTGGGCCGCCGACATGTCGACGAACCGGCATCCGGCGCGCCAGTGGGGCACGCCGCGCACGTCGAAGCGACTGATGTGGGCGACCTCGAGCGCAACCGGAAGCGGCGCGGCGTCGCCTAGACGCAGGGCGCAGGGCGCGACGTGAGACTTCGCCGCGAACATGCGCTCCTCGCCGTCCGGGACCGACACCGCGATCCCGCCGCCGCTGATGTCGAGCACGCGCAGGCCACCGACCGTGGGATCGGGCGCGACACCGTCGCGGCCGACGTGCAGGGTGGCGGGTGCGGCGGGCGAGACCTGCAGGCGGTACAACTCGCGCCGCTGCAGCCGCAGCAGGCGCTCCGGCCACGGCGTGGAGAAGGCCGGATACCCCTCGAACTCGATGCGTTCCGGTGTCGGCAGGCGGAAGCGGATCGGCACCAGATCCAGCTGGGTGCTGCAGACCATGCGGCCGGCCGCCCCCATGCGCCGGTTCGTCGCCTCGTGGCGGTTGCCGTCCAGCACCAGCGTGCCGTCGTCATGCACCGCCAGCAGCGCAGTGGGGCAGGCGTGACCGCCCGGGATCAGCGCCGCGCTGATGATCGCGCGGGCGTCCACCAGTGCACGCAGCACCTGGCCGACCTCGCGCGGATCACGCAGGGCGTAGGGCGAATCGTCATCGTCCAGCAGATTCGAATGGTCTTCGGCGACAGGCATCATCCAGGGCCGGAAAGGTCCAGTCGCTGGAGTATCGGCCGCGCGCCCCGGAAATTGAGGCGCGCGGTGCCGATGTCGCTCAGGCGGCTTCCAGGACCGGACGCGGCGCGCCGACAGCGCCGGTGTGCAACGGCGCCGTGCTCGCGTCGATCCGGAACACGGCAACGGTTTCGCTCAGGGCCGCCGCCTGCTCCTCCATCGCCCGCGCCGCGGCCGAGGCTTCCTCGACCAGCGCGGCGTTCTGCTGCGTGGTCTCGTCCATCTGGGTGATCGTCTGGTTGACCTGCTCGATGCCCGAGGCCTGCTCCTGCGAGGCCGCCGCGATCTCGGCCATGATGTCGGTCACGCGCTGCACCGAACTGACGATCTCGCCCATCGTCGTGCCGGCCTGGCCGGCCAGCGCCGCACCGTCGGCGACCTTGCTGGTCGAATCGTCGATCAGGCCCTTGATCTCCTTCGCGGCCTGCGCACTGCGCTGCGCCAGCGTGCGTACTTCCGAGGCGACGACCGCGAAGCCGCGGCCCTGCTCGCCGGCACGCGCGGCTTCCACCGCCGCGTTGAGCGCCAGGATATTGGTCTGGAACGCGATGCCGTCGATGACCGAGATGATGTCGCCGATGCGGCGCGACGCACGCTCGATCTCGGCCATCGTCTCCACCACCTGGCCGACCACGGTGCCGCCCTGGGCGGCGACATCGGCCGCGCCGATCACCAACTGGTTGGCCTGGCGGGCACTGTCGGCGTTCTGGCGCACGGTGGAGGTCAGCTCCTCCATCGAGGCCGCGGTCTCTTCGAGGTTGGCCGCCTGCTGCTCGGTGCGACGCGACAGGTCGTGATTGCCCGAGGCGATCTCCGACGACGCGGTGGCGATGGCGCCCGACGCGTCCTGGATGCGCGCGACGATGCCGGTGAGCTGGGCGACGGTGGCGTTGGCGTCGTCGCGCATCGCGGCGAACACGCCGTGGAACTCGCCGTCCATTCGTGCGGTGAGGTCGCCGTCGGCGATCGCCTGCAGCACCGACGAGATGCTGGCCAGATTGGTGTCGGCGGTGTGCATCAGCCGGTTCAGGCCTTCGACCATGGCGCGGAACTCGTGGTCGAAGCGCGCCGCGTCACCGCGCACGCTGAAGTCACCGCGGCCCGCCGCCTCGACGAGTCTGCGGATCTCGCCGTTGATCGCGCCCAGATTGGCCTTGGCCGTGTCCATGGTCTGGGTGATGACGGCTTTCTCGCCCGGCAGCCGGTCCATGTCCGGCGACAGATCGCCGACCGCATAGCGCTGGATCACATCGACCAGCCGCATCTTCACCTCGATGTGCGCGGCCACCAGGTCGTTGGTACCGGCGACCATGACGCCGTAGTCGCCCGGCAGAGCCGCGGCGTCCATGCGGTAGCTGATAGTGCCGGCCTCGTGTTCGCGGGCCATGTCACGCTGCGCGGCGATCACCGCGCGCAGCTGGGTCTGCATGCGCTGCATCGCCTGCAGCACCTGGCCGGTTTCGTCGCGGCCACCGGACTCGATCGCACGGTCCAGTTCGCCACGGCTCACGCGCTCGGCGGCGTCGAGGGCCTGGGCCAGAGGACGGGTGATGCTGCGTGTGAGCAGCACCGCGATCACGACGCCGGCGATCAACGCCAGTGCAGCCAGCGACAGCATCCACGCGGCGAAACCGTCGGCGGTGTCCATCGCGGCCGCGGCCTCCTGCTGGTTCTTGCTTTCCTGCAGGTCGATGAAGTCGTTGATGCGCGCGAGCCAGCTCACGAACGCCGGGGCGGCTTCGGTCATCAGGAGCTGCTGGGCACCGGCCGCGTCGCCGGCATCGCGCAATGCGCGCACCTGGGCGATGAGCGGGAGCGTCTGTGCCTCGATCGCCTGGATCGACTCGAGCATCGCGTGCTCACGCGTGTCGCTGGACGACGCGACCAGGGCGTCCAGTGGCGCGGCCGACTCGGCGTAGAACGCGGCGAGCGTTTCGATCTGGGTTTCGGCGGCCGCCACGGAGTCCGGGCCATCGACCAGCACCACGTCGCGCAGGGCGATCGCACGGTCGTGCACGCTGCCGCGGAAGTTGATCGCGTGGCGCTGCTTGACGCTGTTGACGTCGTTGATGGTGTGCAGGCCGTCGCTGATGCGGCTCACGCGCTGGATGCCGACGGCGGTGAGCACCAGCATCAGGAGGATGACGATCGAAAAGCCGATGGCCAGGCGCTGGCCGATACGAAGGTTGCCGATTTGCATGGTGGTCTCGTACGTGAACCCGTCGCGGGCGGTTTGGCGTGGACCGTCGGGAGGCCCGGTCCGGATGGAATAACGGCGCGCGCATCGCACACTGAGGGGTCAAGAACAGAACGATACGTGTGACCGTGTTCGCGAATCCAAACCGCCTCGTCCTGCGTACGTGCCCACTGGTCGGAGTGGCAGTTCGGCCCGCCGGCCCCTTCCACGCGTGCGGGGCCCGGCTGCAATCGCGGATCCGGTGCGCGACGCGGCGCGCGGCAGAGCCATGGATCGGTCAGGCGTCGACCATGGCCGGGGCGTCGCCCCTTGTCAGCATTCCAGGGCGGCGCGCGCGTTCGCGCGCATCCAGACGAAGACGCCCCGGCACAGCGGCCGGGGCGCTCGAGGGGCAGGCGATCGGGTTATGCGGCCTGCTGGGAAGCGCCGATCGGCTGCGGCACCGATGCGACCACCCCGGGGCGCGCGACGATCGCGACGCGTGCTGCGGCCTGGGGGGCGTCGATGCGGAACACCGACACCGTCTGGGTCAGTTCGAACGACTGCTCCTCCATCGCGCGCGCCGCGGCCGAGGCTTCCTCGACCAGTGCGGCGTTCTGCTGGGTGGTTTCGTCCATCTGGGTGATGGTCTGGTTAACCTGTTCGATGCCGGCGGCCTGTTCCTGCGAAGCGGCCGCGATCTCGGCCATGATGCCGGTCACACGCTGCACCGACGCGACGATTTCGCCCATCGTCCTGCCGGCCTCGCCGGCGAGCGCGGCGCCCTCGGTCACCTTGTGCGTGGAGTCGTCGATCAACTGTTTGATCTCCTTCGCGGCGCCGGCACTGCGCTGGGCCAGCGTGCGCACTTCCGAGGCGACGACCGCGAAGCCGCGGCCCTGTTCGCCGGCGCGGGCGGCTTCCACGGCTGCGTTGAGCGCCAGGATGTTGGTCTGGAACGCGATGCCGTCGATGACCGAAATGATGTCGCCGATCTTCTTCGACGAGGTCTCGATCGCCGCCATCGTCGTGACCACCTGGCCGACGACGTCGCCGCCCTTGGAGGCGACCGACGCCGCGCCGATCACCAGCTGGTTCGCTTCGCGCGCATGATCGGCGTTCTGGCGCACCGTGGAGGTGAGTTCTTCCATCGAAGCGGCGGTCTCCTCGAGGTTTGCAGCCTGCTGCTCGGTGCGACGCGAGAGATCGTCGTTGCCGGCGGCGATTTCGCTCGAGGCGGTGCCGATCGTGCCCGACGCCTCCTGGATGCGTCCGACGATGCCGGTGAGCTGGGCGACGGTCGTATTCGCATCGTCACGCATGGCCGCAAACACGCCATGGAAGTCGCCTTCCATGCGCGCGGTCAGGTCGCCGTCGGCGATCGCCTGCAGCACCGACGAGATGCTGGCCAGGTTGGTGTCGGTGGTGTGCATCAGCCGGTTCAGGCCTTCGACCATGGCGCGGAATTCGTGCTCGAACCGCTCGGCATCGCCGCGGACACTGAAATCGCCGCGGGCCGCGGCCTCGACCAGCCGGCGGATCTCGCCGTTGATCGCACCGAGATTGGCCTTGACCGTGTCCATCGTCCGGCTGATCACGGCTTTCTCGCCGGGCAGGCGATCCATGTCCTGGGAGAGGTCGCCGATCGCGTACTGCTGCACCACGTCGATGAGGCGCATCTTCACTGCGATATGCGCCGCGATGAGGGCGTTGGTCTCCGCCACCATCACCCCGTAGTCGCCCGGAAATGCCGCGGCGTCCATGCGGTAGCTGATCGCGCCGGCATCGTGTTCGCGGGCCATGTCGCGCTGCGCCGCGATCACTGCGCGCAGTTGGGCCTGCATGCGTTGCATCGCGCCGAGCAACTGGCCGACTTCGTCCCGTCCGGCAGCCGGAATGTGGCTGTCGAGGCGACCGGCCGACACGTCGTCCGCCGCCTTCACCGCCACCTTGATCGAACGCGACAGGCTGCGGGCGATGACGAAACCGGTCGCGCCGGCCAGGACCAGCAGCAGCGCGATGCCGGCGAACATCGTCGCCAGACTGTTGCGATAGATGACGTTTGAATGCGCGATGTCGGCTTCGAGGCGCGCGACATTGAAGGCATTCAGCGCGGCCATCGCTTCGAACAGGGTTCGGCGCAACGGACGCGACTGGTCGTCCGAGACCGCCTGAGCGGCCACGGCGTCACCGGCGGCCAGCGCCGCCTCGATCTGGCGATGTGC
Source organism: Luteimonas sp. WGS1318 (assembly GCF_043187535.1). Lineage (GTDB taxonomy): Bacteria > Pseudomonadota > Gammaproteobacteria > Xanthomonadales > Xanthomonadaceae > Luteimonas. Next base: position 1,931,170 of record NZ_CP171131.1, on the reverse strand, counting down.
GCCCAGATACGCATCCAGGCCCTTGACCACCTCGGCGTACAGCCGCGCTTCTTCCGGGTCGAACGCCATCGCCTCGTAGAGCGCCTTGCGTTCGTCGACGATGGTCTCGATCCGGGCCATCCGCTCGGTGTAGTCCTGCACCGCCTCGGGCTCGTCGAGCCTGCTCAGCTGCGCCATCTCGTAGGTGCGGTATTCCCCCATCTGCGAACGGATTTCGCCCAGATGCTGCACGGCGGGCATGTCGTCCGTACTGACCTTCTGCAGCTCGGCATTCAGACCGCTCAGGCGGGTGAGGGCGAATCCGCTCAGGCCGACGGCGAGCAGCGAGATCAAGGCGAAGGCGCCCGCGAGCTTGCGTGCGATCGAAAGATTGTTCAGCCAGTTCATCGATGTCTCCGGTGGCCCGGTATCGCGCAGGCGTCACGCTGACGCGCGGATGCACATGCCGGGTCCCCAGGTAACGGCGGCGCGGAGACGTTTCTGAAGCAGTATCGAAAAAAAATATCAAGATGCGTCTTGTGATTCACATCTCAGAATGTGAGCCAGGCCGCTGTCGGCCTTTTGCTGATCAGAATGTAGGGTATTCCTGACTCCGGCAGAGACCGTCTGCACCGCAGCAACGGCACCCGCACATAGCTGGCCTCGCCGACACGGGATTCTCCCGCCACTGCATGAAGCCCGGAGCACGATTGCGACGCGGACACGCACGTTCGCCCGCACGGCGCGACGCCGGACGGGCATTCGTGTTGCACCTGGGGGGCGGCGAGTCACGCGCCGCGGCGGGCGACGCCGGCGCAGTGACCGGCGCGCCGGACGTCGGGGCTCAGGCCGCCTGCGGCACCCGCAGCGACCGTGCCAGACCGCCGACATCGACGATCAGCGCGACGCGGCCGTCGCCGAGGATCGTCGCGCCCGAGACGCCGTCCACGCGGCGGTAGTTGTTCTCGAGGTTCTTGACCACGACCTGCTGCTGGCCGAGCAGCTCGTCGACCTCCAGCGCGAGTTTCTGCCCGTCGCCTTCGACCACGACCACCAGCGGATCGTCGCGGCGCGGCTGGCCGTAACGGTAGTACGTGTTGAGCGACAGCAGCGGCAGGTATTCGCCGCGCACGCGCAGCACCTTGCCTTCGCCGGCCACGCTGCGCACGTCCTCGGCCTGCGGCTGCAGGGCTTCGATCACGTGCGACAGCGGCAGGATCAGCATTTCCTCGCCGACCGCGACGGTCATGCCGTCGAGGATCGCCAGCGTCAGCGGCAGCCGGATCACCACGCGGGTGCCGCGGCCGAAGTTGCTCTCGAGCTGCACTTCGCCGCCGAGCGCCTGGATGTTGCGGCGGACCACGTCCATGCCGACGCCGCGTCCCGAGAGATCGGTCACCGCGTCGGCGGTGGAGAACCCGGGCTGGAAGATCAGGTCCCAGACCTGGGCGTCGGTGGGCTTCTCCGGCACCGTCAGGCCGCGCTCCAGCGCCTTGGCGAGGATGCGCTCGCGATCGAGGCCGCGGCCGTCGTCGGCCACTTCGATGACGATGTGCCCACCCTGGTGCGACGCAGCCAGGGTGATGGTGCCGGTGCCGTCCTTGCCGGCGGCGACGCGGGCCTCGGGCATTTCCAGCCCATGGTCGATCGAGTTGCGCACCAGGTGCACCAGCGGATCGCCGATCTTCTCGATCAGGCCCTTGTCGAGTTCGGTGCCCTCGCCGACGGTGCGCAGGCGTACCTGCTTGCCGAGGCGCGCCGAGAGATCGCGCACCAGCCGCGGGAAGCGGCGGAACACGGCTTCGACCGGCAGCATGCGCACGCCGATCACCGCTTCCTGCAGATCGCGGGTATTGCGCTCCAGCAGGTCGAGGCCTTCGAACAGGCGCTCGGCGAGCGCCGGGTCCAGACGGCTGCTGACCTGCTTGAGCATCGCCTGGGTGATGACCAGTTCGCCAACGAGGTTGATCAGGCCGTCGATCTTGTCGGTGCTGACGCGGATCGAGCTTTCGGCCGGGTCATGGCTGCCGGGCTTCGCGTCCGCGGCCTGCGCAGGTCCCGCGACGACGGCGTCGAGCTCGGCGACCGGCTCGGCCATGTCCGGCACGGGGTCGGCGAGAATCGGCTGCACGTCGAGCTCGCAGTCGTCCTCGACCCATGCGAAGGCTTCGTCGACCGCGCTGCGCGGCACCGTGCCGAGCAGGCCGAGGTCCCAGGCGAGGTAGGCCTCCAGCGGGTCCATCTGCTCGAAGCCGGGCAGGCGCTCGGTGCGCACCGCGACCTCGAGCGGACCCAGGCGATCGAGCTCGCGGATGATGCGCAGCGGATCGTTGCCGCTCATGAACAGCGACGGCGCCGGGGTGAAGCCGATACGCCAGCCCGCGGGTTCGTCCTGCGGTGCGGCCGCCTGCACGGCGACCGGTGCCGGCGCATCGGTGCCGGCGAGCACGGCATTGAGCCGCGCCTGCACCGCCTGCGAGGCCTGCGGATCGGCCGGGTGACCGGTCTCCGCCTCGGCGAGCAGGGCGCGCAGCACGTCGACCGAGGCCAGCATCGCGTCGATCGAGGCGCCGGTGACCGCGCGCTTGCCGGCGCGCAGCTCGTCGAGCAGCGTTTCCAGCACGTGGGTCAGCGCCGCGACGGCGTCGAAGCCAAAGGTCGCCGCGCCGCCCTTGATCGAGTGCGCCGCGCGGAAGATCGAATTGATCAGATCCGCGTCGCGGTCACCCTGCTCGAGTTGCAGCAGGCCCGCTTCCATCGCTTCGAGCCCTTCGCGGCTTTCCTCGAAGAAGGTGGCGTGGAAGCGCTGCATGTCCATGCTCATGGGAACTCGGCCTGCGGTCGGTGTGCGGAAGGGCGAAAGACGGCTCAGCCCAGAACTTTCTGGACGGTGGCGATCAACTGGTCAGGATTGAACGGCTTGACCAGCCAGCCGGTCGCACCGGCGGCCTTGCCCTCGGCCTTCTTTTCCGGGCCCGATTCTGTGGTCAGCATCAGCATCGGGGTGAACTTGTAGTCCGGCAGGCCGCGCAGGGCGCGGATCAACGAGATGCCGTCCATGTTCGGCATGTTGACGTCGGTCACCACGGCATTGAAGCGCTGGCCCTGGGCGCGGCCGAGGGCGACCTGGCCGTCCTCGGCCTCGTCGACATCGAAGCCCGCCGAGGTCAGCGCAAAGGCCACCATCTGGCGCATCGAGGCCGAATCGTCCACTACAAGAATGCGTGCGCTCATGCGGCGTTCTCCACTGTGCTTGCGTCTGTTGCGTTTGAATGATCGGAGCCGCCGTCCGCGAGGCCGAGGGCAGCGCCCAGGCCGAGCAGCCGGGCCGCGTCGTGCAGCGTCTCGCTGCAACCGCGCAGCTCGGTGCTGTGGCCGGTGCCGTCGCGGCTGGCGAAGAACGCGCACAGGACCTGCAGGCCGGCGGTATGCACCCGCCGCACATCGGTCCCGTCGAGCACGACCGCATGCGCCTGCGCCAGGTACGGCGCAAGCCGTTCCTTCAGCCCGGTGCTGGCCTCGATACCGAGGTCATCGCCTAGGTGCACGGTGTCCATTGCGTCTCCGACAAAGGGGGTTCGGACAGCTGTAGCGGCGCCGCGGCGCAGATCTTTAGCCGGGAGCGGGTCTGTGTCATCGCGGCGCGAACAGCGGCAGGCCCATGAGCCGGTTCGCGTCCAGCAGCAGCATCACGGTGCCGGCGATGCGGGCGATGCCGCGGATGCGGTGATCGCCGACCGGTGCGAGGCGCGAGGTGTGGGTGCCTTCGATCTGCGCGTCGCCGATCAGCACGACATCTTCGACCGACGACACGCGCAGGCCCAGCACGTCGCCGTTGTCCTCCAGCACGATGATCCGTGTGGAGACCGATTCGGCCACCGGCACGTCGCCGAGCTGCAGGCCGAGGTCGACCACCGGCACGACCTGGCCGCGCAGGTTCATCACGCCCGCCAGGCACGGCGCCGCGCCGCGCATCGCCAGCAGCGGCGCAGGCAGCACGACCTCGCGGATCTTGAGCAGTTCGATCGCGTACGCCTGGGTGCCGCAGCGCAGCCGCAGCCAGCGGGCGGTCCGTTCGGCGGCGCGGCGTTGCAGCGGCGCGGGCGCGCTTCCGTCTGCCGCCGCGATGACGACCTTCGAGGCCATCGCCGGCACGCGCGCCGTCGGCGCGAGCGGGGGCGGGCGGGCGAGGACGCGGCGCCGGCGCGACAGACGCCGCCGGGGGCGTGGCCGCACGCGCAGGCGCGGGCGGCGGCGGGGCTTCCGCGACGACCGGCCTCGGCGCTGCAGGCACCGGTTGCACGGGTGTCGGCGCAGGCGGTTCGACCGCGATTGCCGGCACCTCGGCCACAGCCGGCGCGGCGACTGCCGCGGGCGCAGCGGGCGCTGCGGCGGTCGACAGCAACATGCCGAGGTAGTCGTCGACGACGCCGGCCGCGCTCATGCCGCCTGCTCCAGTGTCCGGTCTTCGTCGAGCAGCCAGTCCAGCGCCCGGGTGTAGGCGGCCAGCGCACGGCCGGGCGGATCACCGCTGAACACCTGCTGGGCGAGCGCATCGGCATTGCTGAGCTGGGTGTCGACCGGCACGGCCTCGCTCCAGATCTTGCCGCTGTATTCGTCCTGCAGCTGGGCCAGGGTGTCGCGGCCGATGCGGGTGCGACGGTCGTACATCGTCGGGATGATCGACGTCGGCAGCGGGCGCTGGCGCGAGCGCTCGACCATCTCGCCGGTGCGCACCATGCCCGCCAGGCCGTACAGCGCCAGCGGTTCGCACTGGGTGGGCACGATCAGCCGGTCGGCGGCGGCCAGTGCATTGACCATCAGCAGGCCGAGCGTCGGCGGGCAGTCGAGCAGGATCGCGTCGTGGCCGCCGTCGTGGCGGGTGATCGCCTGCGACAGCGCGAGGCCGAGGCCGGGCTGGGTCGCGCTGCGCCGTTCGAGCGTGGCCAGCGCGGTCTGCGCGCAGACGAAGTCCAGGCCTTCGGTCGGCGACGGCCGCAGCAGCGACGCGAGCGTCGGCGGCGGTGCGCCGAACAGGTCGACGACGCCCGCCGGCTGGGGATCGCTGGGCACGCCGAACGCACGCGTCAGCGATGCGTGCGGATCGAGATCGACCAGCAGCACACGCAGCCCGCGCGCGACCATCGCGCGTCCGAGGGCGAGCGAGGTCGTGGTCTTGCCCACGCCTCCCTTCTGGTTTGCGATCGCCCAGACGCGCATCAGCTGTCTCCTTGCGGGGGTAGGGGGGACGAGGGGGCACCGGGTGCGCGCGTCCGCGCGATCGCCGGTTGGGGCACGGGCGCGGCGGGGAACACCGGCTGGGCCGGTTCGGGCGCGGTCACCGGCGACGGCGCGGACGGCCCGTTGTCGGGTGTCGCGAGCACCATCAGCACGACGCGGCGGTTCGCGTTGCGGCCGGCGTCGGTGTCGTTGTCGGTCTTGGGGCGGAACTCGCCGTAGCCGACCATCACCAGGCGCTCCGGCGCGAAGCGCTCGCGCACGAACAGGTGCACCACGCTGGCCGCGCGTGCGGCCGACAGCTCCCAGTTCGACGGGAACTGCGCGGTGGCGATCGGACGGTCGTCGGTATAGCCCTCGATCCGGATCGGGTTGGGCAGATCGCGCAGCACCGCCGCCAGCCGGCTCAGCAGATCCTGGGCACCGAAATCGAGCGACGCCGAGCCGCTCTGGAACAGGATGTCGCTGTTGATCTCGACTTCCAGCCAGAGATCGGAGCGGCGCACCGTGATCAACCGGGCGCGCACCATCTCCGACAGCGTGTCCTCGAGTTGCAGCGCGATGCGCGACAGCTGTTCGCGCGAGGCGGCGATCGATGCGGCATTGGCACCGCCGTCGCCGATACGGTCGGCGCGCAGTTTCGATTCGAGCATCGGCTTGAGCGGCGAATCGAGCACCGGGCTCGATGCCGGGCCCTTGACCGCGCCGCGCGGGATCGCCGTCGGGCGGCCGATGCTGGCTTCCTGCTTCATGTTGTCGCCGATCTGGATCGGCTCGAGCGCGCTCGGCGGGGCGTTGAACGCACTGGCCAGCGACGCGGCGACGGCGCGGTACTTGCCCTCGTTGAGCGAGGAGACCGCGTACATCACCACGAAGAACGCGAGCAGCAGCGTCACCAGGTCGCCGTAGGGGATGGCCCAGGCTTCGTGGTTGGTGTGTTCTTCGTGGTGCTTGCGTCGGGCCATCGGAATGCGGTCAGTGCAGGAAGCCGGCGAGCCGCGCCTCGATGTTGCGCGGGTTCTCGCCCTGGGCGATCGCGATCAGCCCTTCGATCGCGAGCTCGCGCTCGCCGCTGCGGCGGCCGATCACGCTCTTGAGCTTGGCGGCCATCGGCAGGAAGAACATGTTGGCCGAGGCGATGCCGTAGATCGTCGCGGTGAACGCCGCCGCGATGCCGACGCCGAGCTTGCTCGGATCGGCGAGGTTCTTCATCACTGCGATCAGGCCGAGCACGGCGCCGACGATGCCGAGCGTCGGCGCATAGATGCCCATGCCTTCGAACACCTTGGCCGCGGCGAGGTCGTTGTGCTCCTCGCCTTGCAGTTCGATCTCGAGCATGTGCCGGATCGCTTCGGGCTCGACGCCGTCGACCAGCATCTGCAGGCCCTTCTTGAGGAACGGATCAGTCTGCGCTTCGACGTGGCTTTCCAGGCCCAGCAGACCCTGCTTGCGCGAGACGTTGCTCCACTCGAGCATCTGCGCGATCAGCGCCTGGCGGTCCGAGACGGGCGGCTTGATCACCCAGCCGGCGATACGCATCGCGTGCTTGAACACCGGCGCGGGCGTGTGCAGCAGGATCGAGGCGACGGTGCCGACCATGACGATCAGGAACGCGGCCGGCGACCACAGCGCGCTGAGGCCCGCACCCTTGAGGATGCTGCCGCCCAGCAGCGCCACCAGGGCGAGCACGAGTCCGACGACGCTGAAAATATCCATAGTGCGTGTATCGGCGGTGGCGGGGGGACTTGAGTGGGGGCCGGGAACGGGGAATCGGGATTGGGGATTCGAAAGCGCGGTCTGTCGCCCGTCTCGAACGTCCGCTCATCGGACGCCTACGTGCCGTGCGGCTCCAACGGCGTTCGCGACGGCAGCCGTTTCGAATCCCCAATCCCGAATCCCCAATCCCGGCCGAGAATCACGGCCTCCTCAACGCATCCACGTCGAGGATCAGCGCCAGGCGTCCGTCACCGATCAGCGTGGCGCCGGCGTAGCCGGGCAGGCCGCGCAGGGCGCGCGGCAGCGCCTTGATGACGACTTCCTCGCGGCCTCGGACCTCGTCGACGACGAGACCGAAGCGGCTGTCGCCGCGTTGCAGCACCACGATGGTCAGCAGCGGGGTCTCCTGCGCCGGCTGGCCCAGCCAGTGCCGCAGGTCCAGCAGCGACAGCGTGTGCGAGCGGCGGTCGAGCGCGGCGCGGCCGTCGAACCAGTTCACCGTGCGCGACGGCGCGTGCAGCACTTCCTGCACGCGTGCCAGCGGCAGCGCGTAGGCGTCGCCGGCGGCGTGCACCAGCAGCGTCGGCAGGATCGCCAGCGTCAGTGGCACGCGCAGCGAGAAGCGGCTGCCGCGGCCGAGTTCGGAATGCACCTGGATCTGCCCGCCGAGCTCGCGGATGCGCGACTGGACCACGTCCATGCCGACGCCGCGGCCGGAGATGTCGCTGACCTCGTCACGTGTGGAGAAGCCCGCGAGGAAGATCAGGTTCAGACATTCCTCGGCGCTCAGGCGCGCCGCGGCCTCGGCGTCGATCAGGCCCTTGTCGCGGGCCTTGGCGCGCAGTTTTTCGGGGTCGATGCCGGCGCCGTCGTCCTGGATCTCGATGCCGACGTAGTCACCCTGCTGCTGCGCACTCAGGCGCACACGGCCGGCGCGGTGCTTGCCGGTGGCCTCGCGCAGCGCGGGCATTTCGATGCCGTGGTCGATCGCGTTGCGCACCAAGTGGATCAGCGGATCGGCCAGCGCTTCGACCAGGTTGCGGTCGAGTTCGGTTTCCGCGCCCACCAGGTCGAGGTCCACTTCCTTGTCGAGCGCGCGGGCCACGTCGCGGGCCAGTTTGGGGAACCGCGAGAACACTTTGCCGACCGGCTGCATGCGGGTGCGCATGACCGCGCTCTGCAGGCGTGCGGTGGCGTTGTCGAGCGTGGTGACCGCGCGGTCCAGGTCCTCGTCGCGCAGCCGCGCGCGCAAGGTCTTGAGCCGGTTGCGGGCGAGCACGAGTTCGCCGACGAGATCGACGATGACGTCCAGACGCTTGGTGTCCACGCGTACCGTCTGCTCGCGCTCCGTCGTCGGCGCATTCGGCTTGGCCGGCGCAGCGGGCGGTGGACCGGCGCGTGCCGGCGCACGCGGCGGCGGTGGCGGCGCTGCAGGCGCCGGTGCGGATGCGCCGGTACCGGGCGCGCCGCCGCCGTGCAGTTGGTCAAGCAGCGCTTCGAATTCGTCGTCGCCGATCATGTCGTCGACGGGCGCGGCCGCGGCTGCGGTCGGCACCGTGCCCGGCGCCGCGCCGCCGTGCAGCTGGTCGAGCAGGGCCTCGAACTCGTCGTCGCCGATCATGCCGTCGTCGGCCGGCGGGGTGGCCTGCAGGCCGGGCGCGCCGTCCCCGTGCAGTTGATCGAGCAGGTTCTCGAACTCGTCGTCGGAGATCATCTCGCCACCAGTGGCCGGCACGGTGGCCTTCGGCGTGGCGCGCACCTGCACCGCGACCGGCGCGTCGTACGGTGCGAAGCCGGCGATCAGCGAATCCGGAGCGACCGGTACGGCGTCGTCGGTCTCGATCGCGTCGACCATCGCCTGCAGCCAGTCCAGCGACTGCTGCGCGGCGTCGAAGTGACGCGGCAGCAGGGCGGCCTGGCCGGCGCGCACCATGCCGAGGGTCTCCTCGGCGGCGTGGCACAGCTGCACCAGGGGCGTCGCGCCGAGGAAGCCGGCGCCGCCCTTGAGGGTATGGAATGCACGGAACACCGCGTTGAGGCGTTCGCGGTCGTCCGGGGTCTGCTCGAGGCCCACCAGCTGCCCGCCGAGATCGTCCAGCAGTTCGCGTGCTTCGAGCACGAAGTCGGCGACGATGTCGGGAGCCTGCATGGGATCAGAGTCCGAGGTTCGACAGCAGGTCGTCGGCGTCACTCTGGCCGACGGTGTTGCGGTCGAGGCCGGCGACCGCGGGGCCGTTGCCGCGCGCGTCGTCGTCCTTGGGCGGCAGGCCCAGCGCGCCGAAGCCTTCATGCACGCCACGCACGATGCCGGCGACGCGGCGGATGATCTGCCCGCCGAGATCCTGGTGACTCTGCGCCAGCGCCATCTCGCGCAGGTTGTCGCGCAGCGCTTCGACGGTATCGGTCTGGCTCTCGTCGAGCGGACCGTCCTTGAGCCGGGCGACCAGGGCGCGGCTGTCGTCGATGAGATCCAGCGTGCGGTGGGTGGCCTGCTCGGTCATTTCGACCACGTGGTCGAGGCGCGCGCAGGCGTCGTCGAGGCCGGCGTCCTCGGCCGGTGTCGGGGGCAGGGTGCCGAGGGCCTGGGACAGTTCCTTGGCGAGCCGCCCGAGGCCGGTGACCAGGGTGCGGGCACGCGCATTGGCGAGCGCGTCGACATGCGCGCGCCAGCCGTCCTCGTCGCCGCGTTCCAGCGCTTCGAGCGCGTCGTGCAGCAGGCCTGCGAGCCGGGTCCGGTCGATGTCGGGCGTGCTCATGCCGCGGTTCCCAGGCGCTCGAAGATCTTGCCGAGCTTCTCTTCCAGGGTCTGCGCGGTGAACGGCTTGATGATGTAGCCGTTCACGCCGTTCTGCGCGGCCTCGATGATCTGCTCGCGCTTGGCCTCGGCGGTGACCATCAGCACCGGCAGGCCGCGGAACTTGGCGTCGGCGCGGATCTCGCGCAGCAGCTCGATGCCGGTCATGCCGGGCATGTTCCAGTCGGTGATCACCAGCTCCACCGCGTCCTGGCGCAGCACGGCCAGCGCGCTGTTGCCGTCCTCGGCCTCGACCGTGTTGTTGAAGCCGAGGTCGGACAGCAGGTTCTTGACGATCCGACGCATCGTCGAAAAATCGTCGACCACCAGGATGCGGATGTTCTTGTTCAAAACGGACTCCAATGGGGGAACGGGCGTGCGCGCACGCCCCGGTCATCAATCGTCGCCACCGAATCCGGTGTCGGCGAGTTCGAAAGCAGTGAGGCGGCCGCGCAGGCGGATCACGGCCTGACCGTGGATCTGGCAGACGCGGGATTCGCTGACGCCGAGCACGGCGCCGATTTCCTTGAGGTTGAGTTCCTGCTCGTAATACAGCGAGAGCACCAGCTGCTCGCGCTCGGGCAGGTGGCCGATCGCGTTCATCAGCTCGCGGCCGAACTCGCCGCGCACCAGCGCCTCCTGCGGCGTCGGACCGCCGCCGCGGTTGACCGGTTCGACCTCGCCGTGGTCCTCGATGTGCGAGTCCAGGCTCAGCACCTGGCCGCGCGCGGCGTCTTCGAGCAGACGCTGGTAGTCGCCGAGCGGGAGGTCGAGCTTCGCCGCGACTTCCTGCGCGCTGGCCGCGCGTCCGCTGTTCTGTTCGATCTCGCGGATCGCCGAGGCGGCCTCGCGTGCGCGACGGTGCACGGAGCGTGGCACCCAGTCGCCGCGGCGGATCTCGTCGATCATCGAGCCGCGGATACGGATCGAGGCATAGGTCTCGAACGACGCGCCCTGGTCGGCGTCGTAGCTGCGCGACGCCTCGAGCAGACCGATCATGCCGGCCTGCACCAGATCGTCGATCTCGACGCTGGCCGGCAGGCGCGCGGCGAGGTGATGGGCGATCCGGCGCACCAGCTCGGCATGCTGGACGATCGGATCGACGACGTCGGCGGTGCGCTGGACCGCCTGGTAGTGGCGTGCGGCGACGCTCATGCGACCGCTCCCTGGCGCAGCATGCGCTCGACGAAGAATTCGACATGGCCGCGGGGCGCGGTCGGCGCCTGCCAGCGCGAGATGCGCTGGGCGATCTCGACCAGGGCGCGCGCCGACGGACTGCCCGGATAGGCCAGCACCACCGGCTGCTGCCGCTGCACGGCCATGCGCAGCCAGTCGCACTGCGGCACCGCACCGAGGTAGTTCAGCGACACGTCGCCGATGAAGCGCTCGCACACGCGCGAGAGCTTCTCATGCAGGTTCCGGCCTTCCTGCGGCGAGCGCACCATGTTGGCGATCACCTGCACGCGGGTGACGCCACGTTCGCGCGCCAGGACCTTGATCAGGGCGTAGGCGTCGGTGATCGAGGCCGGTTCGTCACAGACCACGACGAGGGCGTCCTGCGCGGCCTGGCAGAAGGTCAGCACCGAATCGGTGATGCCGGCGGCGGTGTCGACGACCAGCAGGTCGAGATCCCGTTGCAGGTCGTTGAAGACATTGACCAGGCCGGCGTGCTCGGCCGGGCGCAGTTCGGCCATGTGCCGGCGTCCGGACGCGGCCGGCACCACCAGCACGCCGCCCGGGCCTTCGAGGATCACATCGTCGAGCTCGCAGCGGCCGGCGACCAGGTCGGCCAGCGTGTGCTGCGGCGACAGGCCCAGCAGCACGTCGACATTGGCCAGGCCCAGGTCGGCATCGAGCAGCAGCGTGCGCTGGCCCATGCCCGACAGTGCGACCGACAGGTTCGCCGACACGTTGGTCTTGCCCACGCCGCCCTTGCCGCCGGTGACGGCCAGGGTGCGCACGGGTTGGAAGGGGGCGGAGGACATCGGCAGCAGCTCAGGCGACGGCATGGGTATGTTCCGGGGCAATCGGCTTATCGGCATCTCGGCGCAGATCTTCAAGGCGGAGCACCAGATGGGCGGCATTGGCCCGGTGCAGGTCCTCGGGAATCCGCTGGCCGTCGGTGACCCAGGTCAGCGGCAATTGGTGGTCGACCGCGACCGACAGCGCGCTGCCGAGCCGGCCGGTTTCGTCGATCTTGGTCAGCACCACGCCCTGCGGGCGGGCGCTTTCGAAGCGGCGGACGACTTCGTCGAGATCGGCGAAATGGGTGTTGGCGGGCAGCACCAGCAGGGTGCGCACCTGGCGCGCGGCGCGCAGCCAGTTGAGCTGGCCGGCCAGCGCCCGGTCGCGCTGGCTCAGGCCGGCGGTGTCGACCAGCACCAGGCGGTAGTCCTGCAGCTTCTGCAGCAGCGAGACCAGGCCGGCCTCGGTGTCGGCCTCGTGGACCGCGATGCCGAGCTGGCGGCCGTAGCTGTGCAGCTGTTCGCGGCCGCCGACGCGCGAGGTGTCGGTGGTCACCAGGGCGACGTCGCGCGGCTGGTGCTGGGCGGCATAGAGCGCGGCGAGCTTGGCGATGGTGGTGGTCTTGCCGGCGCCGGTGGGGCCGACGAGGGCGATCACGCCGGCTTCGGCCAGCGGATCGACCGGGCAGATCGGCAGGCGCTTGGACAGCAGCGCCAGCATCAGGCCGCGGACGCGGGCATCCGGGGTGTCGGCGGGAATCTGCAGTACGGTGTCGCGGGTGATGCCGGCATCGAAGCCGTAGTCCTCCATCAGCTCCATGGCCTGGGCGCGCGCCGGCGAACCGCGCAGGCGCTCGTCGGTGAGCCGCGCCATCTCGCGTTCGATCATCCCGCGCATCTGCGCCAGCTCGTCGCGCATCAGCGCCAGTTCTCCGTCGCTGGCGGGAGCCGGCGGGCTCGGCACAGCCGCGAGCGGGGCCGGCATCGCCGTCTGCCGTGCCGCGAGCGACGGAATTCCGTCGTCGGGCGCGGCGAACGACACGGGGGCCGAGGTCGCAGCCAGCTCGGTGCGCGGGGTGTCGTCGCGATGGCCGGCGGCGAGCAGTTCGGCGAACGTCGGGCCGTCGATGTCGAAGCGCGCAGGTTCCGCGGCGCGCTGCAGCGACGCGGGCGTGGCGGCGGCATCGGCCGTCGTGTCGAGCGCGGCCGGGGCGGGGGCCCGTGCCGCGACCGGACGGGCCGCGGCGGGCGCGGCCACCGGCGGTGCCAGATCACGCAGCCAGCGCTCGGACGGGGCCAGCGCCGCGTCCGCATCGTGCGCGGCGCTGGGCGCGGCGGCGATGGCGACCGGGGCCGCGTCGCGCTGCGCATCCTCGATGGCGCGCTGCACGAAGCCCTCGTCGTAATTGCTGGCCGCGACTATCTCCACGCCCTCGTCGGTGCGACGGTTGGACAGGATCACGGCATCGGGACCATGCGCCTGCCGCACCAGCTGCAGGGCGGAGCGCATGTCGGCGGCGACGAAGCGGCGGATGTTCATGGGCAGGGATTCGGGATTGGGGAATGGGGATTCGAAACAGCGGGCGCCGTCGTCCTGCGTAGTCCGTGTTTGTTCGTGCTCGATCTCAAACGTCTCATCGCAACCTCTCCGCGTTCGTGGAATCCGCTTTCACGAATCCCCACTCCCCAATCCCCGATCCCGGCTCTCAATTGATCGTCCCCAGCAACTTCAACCGCTTGTCTTCCGGCACTTCGTTGTAGGACAGCACCGAAAGGTTGGGCACGCTGTGGCGGACCAGGCGCGCCAGCGCGGCGCGGACCTGTCCGGGCACCAGCACCACCGCAGGTTCGTTCCTGGCTTCCTGCTGCCCGGCACAGGTGGCCAGGCTCTGTTGCAGGCGTTCCGCCAGGCCCGGCTCCAGTGCTGCGCCGCCGCCCTGCGCGGAATCCTGCAAGACGCGTTCCAGATTCGGCGCCAGCGTGTAGACCGGCAGTTCCTCCGACGGCCCGGCGATTTCCTGGACGATGAAACGCCCCAGCGCGGTGCGCACGACGGCGGTCAGCTGGGCCGGGTCCTGGGTGTGCGCGGCATGTTCGACCAGCGCCTCGGCGATGCGCCGCAGCTGGCGCACCGGGATGCGCTCGACCAGCAGGTTCTGCAGCACGCGCACGACGACCGACAGCGGCAGCGCCTTCGGCGTGAGGTCTTCGGCCAGCTTCGGCGCGCTGCGGGCGAGCGTCGCCAGCAGCTGCTGCACTTCTTCATGGCCCAGCAGTTCGGGCGCCTGCTCACGCACCAGGTGCGAGAGATGGGTCGCGACCACGGTCGCCGGATCGACCACGGTGTACCCCGCGGCTTCGGCGTTCGCACGCTGCAGCGGCAGGATCCACAGCGCGTCGAGCCCGAACGCCGGATCCTTGCCGGGAATGCCGTCGATCGGATGCAGCGCGCCGCCCGGATCGAGTGCCAGCAGGCGATCGGGATGCACCTCGGCCGTCGCCACCGGCACGCCGTGCACCAGCAGGCGGTAGGCGGTTGGGGCGAGTTCGAGGTTGTCGCGGATGTGCACCGGCGGGATCAGGAAGCCGACGTCCTGGGTGAGCTTGCGGCGCACCGCCTTGATCCGGGCCATCAGTTCGCCGCCCTGGGCCTTGTCGACCAGCGGGATCAGCCGGTAGCCGACCTCCAGGCCGAGCGGATCGACCGGGCGCAGGTCGTCCCACCCGAGTTCGGCGCTGGCGGTCTGCTCGGCGGTGGGCAGGGCGGGGTCGGGCTCGGCCGCGGCGCGCTCGGCATCCAGGCTGCGCTTGCGCATCGCCCAGGCGGCATAACCGACGATCGCCGCCAGGCTGAGGAAGGCCAGGTTCGGCATGCCCGGCACCAGGCCGACGACCAGCAGGATGATCGCCGCGATCGTCAGCGCCTTGTGCTGGCCGAACACCTGGCCGTTGACCGCGCCGCCCATGTCCTGCTTGCGCGAGGCGCGGGTGACCAGCAGCGCGACCGCCGAGGACACCAGCAGCGCCGGGATCTGCGAGACCAGGCCGTCGCCGATCGACAGCAGCGTGTAGATCGACGCCGCGTCGCCGAGCTTCAGGCCGTGCTGCAGCACGCCGATCATCAGGCCGCCGATGATCGTGACGAACATGATCAGGATGCCGGCGATCGCATCGCCGCGGATGAACTTGTTGGCGCCGTCCATCGCACCGTAGAAATCGGCTTCCTGACGCACTTCCTCGCGCCGGGCCTTGGCCTCTTCGCGGTTCAGCAGGCCGGCGTTGAGGTCGGCGTCGATCGCCATCTGCTTGCCGGGCATCGCGTCGAGGATGAAACGCGCGGTCACTTCCGACACGCGGCCGGCGCCCTTGGTGATGACCACGAAATTGATGATCGTCAGGATCGCGAACGCGACGATGCCGACCGCGAAGTTGCCGCCGACGACGAAGTCGCCGAAGGATTCGATGACCTTGCCGGCTGCGCCGGGGCCGTTCTGGCCGTGCAGCAGGATCACCCGGGTCGAGGCCACATTGAGCGCCAGGCGCAGCATCGTGGTGACCAGCAGCACGATCGGGAAAATGCTGAAATCCAGCGGCCGCTGCACGTAGATCACCGCCAGCAGCACGACCAGCGACATCGCGATGTTGAAGCTGAACAGGATGTCCAGAACCATCGGCGGCAACGGCACCACGACCATCGCCAGCAGGGCCAGCACCAGCAGCGGCGCACCGAGGCCATTGCGCAGCATGTCGAACACGCGCTTCGGGCCGGTGGCCATTACCGCGCTCATGCGCGGCCCCCGGCGTCGCCCTCGTCGACCTCGAGATCGGCGAGCTGCGGCTGCGGCGTGCCCGCCCGCCAGCTGCGCAGCTGGTAGACGTAGGACAGCACCTGGGCGACGGCGGCGTAGAGTTTCACGGGGATTTCCTGACCGATCTCCGCCTCCCGATACAAGACCCGTGCCAGTGGCGGCGCTTCGACCAGGGTGATGCGGTGGTGGCCGGCGATCTCGCGGATGCGCAGCGCCATCTCGTCGACGCCCTTGGCGATCACGCGCGGGGCGCGCATCGCGTCGCCGTCGTACTTCAGCGCGACGGCGTAGTGGGTGGGATTGACGACCACGACATCGGCGGTGGGGACGTCTTCCATCATCCTGCGCTGCGACATCTCCTGCTGCAGCTGGCGGATGCGGCCCTTGACCTCGGGCCGGCCCTCGCTTTCCTTCATTTCCTCGCGCAGTTCCTGGCGCGTCATCTTCAGCTTCCGGCGCCAGTTCCACTTCTGGTACGGCGCGTCGGCCAGCGCCAGCAGCAGCAGGGCGGCGGCCGTGGCCATCAGCATCCACAGCGCGAACTTCAGCCCCCCGGCGGCGGCCTGTTCCAGTGGCTGGTGGAGCATCGCGCGCAGCCGCGGCATCGCCGGCCACAGGAACAGCGTGGCTGCGCCGCCGACCAGCAGCACGCGCAGCAGGGATTTGAGCAGTTCGGCCAGACCCTCGGGGCCGTAGATGCGCTTGAGCCCGGCCATCGGATCGAGCTTCTTGAGGTCCGGCACCAAACCCTTGGTCGCGAAGTTGAAGCCCCCCATGACCGCCGGTGCGACGAAGCAGGCCAGCAGGGTCGCCAGCAGCAGCGGTGCGAGGATCCACATCAGGCCGAGCAGCAGCTCGCCGCTGTGGCCGAACAGGTTCTGCGGCGATTCCAGCAGAGCGATGTCCGGCGACAGCGCGCCGCGCATCCAGTCCTTCGCCCGCGCGGTGATCCCGCCGCCCATTGCCAGCAGCGAGGCGACGCCCGCGCCGAAGACGGCCACGGTTGCCAGCTCACGCGATCGCGGGACGTTGCCCTTGTCGCGTGCGTCCTGCAACCGTTTCTGACTGGGTTCTTCGGTCTTTTCCTGACCGTTTTCGTTCTCGGCCATCGACGCGGACCCCGGGGAGATGCCTCACCCATTGCAAGCCGTGTGCCGGGGCGGGCGGCGGACGTCATTCAGCCCGCGCGCGCGCGTTGCGGTGAGCTGCTCCGGACCGCGCGCGTCCCCGTAGGCGCGTGCTGGCACGCGATGGGGCCCTCGTGGGAATGCCCATCGCCCGCAAGCGGGCTCCTACAGGTGCGGATCGCGTGGTGTAGGAGCGCGCTCGCGCGCGACGGGGCTTTTGCCGGGGAATGCCCATCGCCCGCAAACGGGCGCCTACAGGTGCGGATCGCAGGAAGCGCGGTGTAGGAGCGCGCTCGCGCGCGATGGGCTTTGCCGGGGAGCGCCCATCGCCCGCAAGCAGGCGCCTGCAGGTGGATGACGCGACAGGTGCGGGTTCGGGGGGCGCGATGACGACACCCGCGCCGGCGCGGAGTTCAGCCGCCCAGCGGCACCCGGCCGGCGGCGTCGAAGGCCGCGTCGTAGAGGCGCTGCACCGGCGGGCCGAGCTCGCCGGCCAGCATCGCGATCAGGAACAGGCCGATCAGGACCGAGATCGGCAGGCCGAGCTGGATCGGGTTCAGCGCCGGCGCCGCGCGCGACAGCACGCCGAAGGCGAGGTTCACCGCGAGCAGCGCCACCATCACCGGCAACGCCAGGGTCACGCCGCCGCGCAGCACGAGGGCGAAGAATTCGGGCGCGATGCGCAGCGTCGCGGTGACGTCGGGCAGCGCGGTGCCGATCGGCAGCGCCTCGTAGCTGTGCACCAGCAGCGCGATCATCGCCAGATGGCCGTTGGCCGCGAAGAACAGCAGGCCGAAGGCGAGATAGAACCACTGCGCGACGACGCCCGACTGCACGCCGCGCAGCGGATCGCTCATCTGCGCGAACGACAGACCCGAGCCCTGCGAGATCAGCTCGCCGGCCAGCGCGCCGGCCTCGAACACCAGGCGCAGCATGAAGCCCATCGCCGCGCCGACCGCGAGCTCGCGGGCGATCGACAGCACGGTCGCGGCATCGAACCCGGTCCACGCCGGCGGCGCCGGCAGCAGCGGTGCCAGCGCCAGGCTCAGCACGAGCGCGGCCATCACCCGGAGTCGCGCGGGCAGGGCGCGGGTGCCGATCAGCGGCATCGCCATCAGCAGCGCACCGACGCGCAGCGCGGTCCACAACAGGGTGCCGATCATGCCGAAGGCCTGCTGGCCGTCGATCGCCATCTGGGTGGCGGCATCCATCAGCGGCGGGCTCCACGCATGGCCATGCTCAGCCGATCAGGTGCGGGATGCTGCGGAACAGCGTGATCGTGTAGTCGACCAGATACGAGAGCAGGATCGCGCCGAGCGCGAACAGCGCCGCGGTCAGCGCCGCCGCCTTGGCGACGAAGGCGATCGTCGGTTCGTTGATCTGGGTCGCGGCCTGCACGACGCCGACAATGACGCCGACCACGAGCACGGTCACCAGCAGCGGACCACCGACCCACAGCGCGACCTCGAGGCCACGGCGCAGTTCGGTGAGGGCGGTTTCTGGGGACATGGGTGGGACCGGGATTGGGGATTCGGGAGTGGGGATTCGGAAAAAGCGGACGATCGCGCGCGATTGAAATCGCTGCTGTCTTTCAGCCCATCATTCCCGCGCAGACGGGAATCCAAGGGCTTTCATTCAATTGGGAATCTGCAGCCGACAGACGGGATGTCGAGGGATGACCGACTGTTCTGCTTTTCGAACGCCTGCCATCTTGGCAATCACGGGGCGTGGCACTGCGGCTTTCCAAATCCCCACTCCCGAATCCCCAATCCCGGCTTAATTGAAGCTGGCCGCCAACGTCCCCACCGTCAGCACCCAGCCGTCGACGAGCACGAACAGCAGGATCTTGAACGGGGCGGAGACGAGCATCGGCGAGAGCATCATCATGCCCATCGACATCAGCACGCTGGCCACGACCAGGTCGATGATGATGAAGGGGATGAAGATCAGGAATCCGATCTCGAACGCGGTCTTGAGTTCGCTGGTCACGAACGAGGCCACCAGCACCTGGAACGGGACATCGTCCGGGCCGGCGTAGGTCGCGTGACCGGCGAGGCCGGCGAAGGTCATCAGGTCGGTCTCGCGCACCTGGGCCAGCATGAAGCCACGCAGCGGCGCGGTGCCGAGGTCCCAGGCGGTGCGGAAGTCGATCTGGCCGTTGAGATACGGGCCGAAGCCGTTGTTCCAGGCGGCTTCCCAGACCGGCGTCATCACCAGCGCGGTCAGGAACAGTGCCAGGCCGACCAGCACCTGGTTCGACGGCGTCTGGCCTGTGCCCAGCGCCTGACGCAGCAGCGCCAGCACGACGATGATCCGGGTGAACGCGGTCAGCACCAGCAGCATCGACGGGATCAGCGTGATCGCCGTCATCAGCAGCAGGGTCTGCAGCGGCAGGCTGACCGGCGCGTTGCCGATCTGGCCCACGGTGACGTCGGGCAGCGCGGGCAACTGCGGCGCCCCGGCGGCGGCCAGGGCCAGCGTCGGCAGCATCAGGCCGAGCGCGAGGATGGCCAGTGCGAGCCAGCGCTGCGGGCGGAGACGGCGGTGCATGTCAGGTGTCCTTGCGCAGGCGTTGCGCGAGCAGCTGTTTGAAATCGGGCAGGTTCTTGAGCGTGGGCATCTGCGCGGGCGCGGCCTCGGGCAGTGGCTGCGGCAGCACATGCAATGTGCGTACCCCGCCGGCGCCGATGCCCAGCAGCAGCTGCTCGCCGCCGACCTGGACCACCGCCGCGCGCTCCTTGGCGCCCAGATTGATGCTCGCGATCACGCGCAGGCCGTCGGCCTGGCGGAAGCCGCTGCCGGGCAGGCGCTTGAGCAGCCAGGCCAGGCCGAGGATCAGGCCGAGCACCAGCAACAAGGCGAAGAACGCACCGCCGAGGCCGGGGCCCTGCGGTGCATGCGCACCGATCTGCACCGGCGTCGCCGGCTGGATCGTCAGCGGGATCGCACGCGCCGGGGCACTGGTCGTGGCGATCACGGCGGAAAAATCGACCGCGGCATCATCGGCAGCGGTGCCGGTCACGGTCGCGTCGCCTGCGTCCGTGATCATGTCGGGTGCCGACGCAGTCGACTCCGTGCGCGCGGGACGCGTCGCCGCCGGATCGACGGCCGCGTTGCCGGCTTCGCGCGCGATAACCGCCGACGCGGTCTCGGCCGCAGGGTCGTCGACGCGCTGCACAGCCGCAGGCGCGGCCGCCGTGGCGACCGGCAGGGCATGCGTCACGATCACCGGAGTCTCCGGATCCGTTCGCTGGGGCTGACGACATCGGTCAGGCGCACGCCGAAGCGGTCGTTGATGACCACGACTTCGCCGTGCGCGATCAGCGTGCCGTTGACGTAGACGTCCAGCGGCTCGCCCGCGCCGCGCTCGAGCTCGATCACCGAACCACGGTTGAGCTGCAGCAGGTTGCGGATCGGCATGCGCGTGCGGCCGACTTCCAGCGACAGCGCCACCGGCACGTCGAGGATCACGTCGAGGTTGAGGTCGGTGCCGTCGATCGGGCCGTCGGCGCGCAGGTCGTCGAACTTGGCCGGCGCGGCGGCATCCTGCGGGAAGGGATTGTCCTGGGTGGTCATGCGGGCAGATCCTGGGGTTCGGTGCGGCGCGCGGGCGTGGTGCCCGGCGGATGGGTCTCGGTGATCTTCACGACGTTGTAGCCACCGGCGGTGCCGAAGCGCCCGGTGAACACCGGGATGCCCTCGACGCAGACCGGCACTTCGGCCGGCAGGTCGATCGGCAGGATGTCGCCGACTTTCAGCTTGGTGAGCTGGCGCAGGTCGATGCTGCGTTTGGCCAGCACGCTGGAGACCGAGACTTCCGAGGTCATCAGCTGCTCGCGCATCGAGATGTTCCAGCTTTCGTCACGGTCGACGCGGTCGCTCTGGATTCCGGCGTCGAGCAGTTCGCGGATGGGCTCGAGCATCGAATACGGCAGGGTGATGTGGATCTCGCCGCCGCCGCCCTCGAGTTCGACGTGGAAGCGGCTGACCACCACGTACTCGCGCGGGGTGACGATGTTGGCGAAGTGCGGGTTGATCTCGGAGTTGATGTACTCGCACTCCACGTCCAGCACCGGCGCCCAGGCTTCGGCCATGTCGGCGAAGGTCTGCTTGAGCATCAGCTGGATCACGCGCATTTCGGTCGGCGTGAACTCGCGGCCCTCGATGCGCGTGGGGTAACGGCCGTCGCCGCCGAAGAAGTTGTCGACCACGGCGAACACCAGCTTGGGCTCGAACACCACCAGCCCGGTGCCGCGCAGCGGCTTGAACTTGATCAGGTTGAGGTTGGTCGGCACGTAGAGCTGGTGCAGGTAGTCGCCGAACTTGACCAGGTCGATGCCGCGCACCGACAGATCGGCCGAGCGCCGGATCAGGTTGAACAGGCCAATCCGCCACAGGCGCACGAACCGCTCGTTGACCATCTCCAGCGTCGGCATGCGGCCGCGGATGATGCGGTCCTGGCTGGCGAAGTCGTAGGTCCGCGCGACGCCCGGATCGGGTGTCGGCTCGGTGTCCACGACGCCGGCGTCGACGCCGTGCAGCAGCGCATCGATCTCGTCCTGTGAGAGCAGATCGCTCATCGTCCGATGCTCACTGGGTCACGAAGCTGGTGAACAGAAGCGCCTCGGCGGCCGGCTTGCCGGTCTCCTCGGTCATCAGGGTCTGCACTTCCTTCAGCGCCTGGGCCTGCAGCGCTTCCTTGCCGGCGCGCGTGGCGACTCCTTCGTAGGTCTGCTGGGCGAACAGCATCAGCAGGCGCGCACGCAACGCGGGCTCGTGCTGCTGCAATTGCGGCACCGCGAGCGGGTCGCGGGTCACCAGTTGCACCTCGACCTGCAGGTAGCGCGGGCCCATCGGGGTGTCTTCGAGGTTGACGACGAAGGCCGGCGCCATCGGCAGGTACTGGGCGGGCGCCGGCAGGGCCGCCTTGGGCGCCGCGTCGGGCTTGTTGAGCAGAAACCAGGCCGCGCCGCCTGCACCGAGCAGGACGACGAGGGCGCCGCCGACCATCAGAAGACGGCGCTTGGACGACGTGGAGGGGCGGGGCGGTTGTGCGACGGCGGCCACTGACAGTACCGGGTGAGGAATCCACACCGGGAGATGCAATCACCGTGCCGTTCGCGCGTCGGAATTCCGTCGGCGCGGTCCCGGCGGGCCGTGCGAGGCGGGCCGCGACGGGCTGCGCGGCGCGGCGGCGGCGTGTTCGCGCCGCTCAGGCGTAGGCGTCGAGCAGGCCGACGATCGTGCGACGCACGGGCGGCGCCACGTCCTGGACCGCCGGCGCGCCGTCGCCGGCCTCCGCGACACCGGCGCGTGCCGCCGACGACGGATCTCCGTCGCGTCCGCCCTGGCCGCTGCCGACCCCGGCATGCGCGAGCTGGAACCCGGATTCGCCGAGCAGATCGCGCAGACGCGGCAGGCCCTGTTCCAGCGCCTGCCGGGTCTCGGCCTGGGCGCTGACGAACTCGGCGCGGATCTTGTCGCCGTCCATGTGCAGGCGGACCTCGACCGGGCCCAGATCGTGGGGCGTGACGCGGATGCGGGCGTGGCCGATCTTCTGGTCGGCCATCCATTCGAGCTGGGCGCCGAAGCGCGCCTCGAAATCCTCGGCGCCGACATGCGGCGTCGGCAACGGCGCGGCCAGGATCGGGGCAGGCTCGCGCAGCGCGGCGGTCGCCGGCAGCGTGAACGCAACAGGCGCAGGCTCGGCGCCGTCCACGGGCGCGGCCGTGTCGACGGCCAGGGCCGGCATCGGCAGTGCGCCATCGGGCTCGGCGGCGGGCAGGACCGCGGCGGGTAGCGTGATCGCCGCCGGCGCCACCGGGGTGGTCGCGGCCTGCAACGCGCTGGCGAGCGGCAGCGGCCGCACGTCGGCGTCGGGCTCGGCGACGTCCAGTGCAAGCGGCGCGTCCGGCACGACGTCGGCGGGGAAGCCGAGCAGGGCGGCCAGGCCCGCCGGCGGCCAGACGGGCGCCGGTTGCTGGACGTCGACGAGAGCCGGCGTCGCGGGTTCGATGCTGTCCTGATCGGGACGCTCGCCTGCGCCCCGCGCTGGCGCGGATTCCGGCGCGGCGCCCGTCGTGGATGCATCGGACGCGGTGTCGCCCGACGCACGCGCGCGTGTCGCGTCGCCACCGGCACGCGCGCCCTGACGACGTTCCAGCGCCTGGGCGAAGGCATTGTCGTCGCCGCTGCGCGTTGCGCTCGTGTCCGCGCGCGCGCCGGGCGCCGGCGTCGGTGGCGTCGGCGAGGAGGTGGCGGCGAGTGGGGTCATGCGTCCGCTCCGTCGGCCGCGAGGGCGTTGAGCCGCACCCGGCGCGCGCCCAGATCGTCGAGTTCGCGCTGCGAACGCCGCTCGTCGACCTGGCGTTCCTGCGCGCGGTAGCTCGCGGCCAGCTGTTCGAGCACCTGCTTGTCGCGGCTGGCGAGCAGCAGGCGGCCGCGTTCGATCTCGACCGTCTGCCGGCTGTTGTCGACCGCGCGCGACTGCTGCTCGACCGCCGACTGCAGGCGGTCGAGGAAGGCGCGGCGGTTGGCCAACTGGGCCGGGCTGGTCGCCGCCATCTGGCTGCTGCCGTATTCGTCGGCGTAGCGGCGCAGTTCGACCAGCTGCGCTTCGTGCTGCGCCAGCGTGCTCTGCCGTTCGGCGAGCACGCGCGCCGCCGCGTCCTCGGTTTCCTGGGCGCGGTTGAGCAGGGGGTCGATGCGGCGGGACTGCTTCATGCGATGGCTTCCTCGGGATGCAACAGGCGCTCCAGCGCCTCGCGGCTGTGCTGCAGGTCGGCGGCGTGGGCGATGTCCTGGCCCAGGAACGCGACGATCTCCGGCCAGCGCGCCAGGGCCTCGTCGACGGCCGGATCGGCGCCGCGCTGGTAGGCGCCGATCGCGATCAGGTCGCGGTTCGCGGTGTAGGCCGAGATCAGCCGCTTCAGCGAGCGGATGCGCTCGCGCCAGGTGTCGTCGGCGATCTCGGTGACCACGCGGCTGACCGAGGATTCGACGTCGATCGCCGGATACAGGCCGGCGTCGGCGATCCGCCGCGACAGCAGGATGTGGCCGTCGAGGATCGCGCGCGCGGCATCGGCGATCGGATCCTGGGGATCGTCGCCTTCGGTCAGCACGGTGTAGAACGCGGTGATCGAGCCGCGCCCGGCGGCGCCGTTGCCGGCGCGTTCCACCAGCGCCGGCAGCTTGGCGAACACGCTGGGCGGATAGCCGCGGGTGGTCGGCGGCTCGCCGACCGACAGGCCGATCTCGCGCTGGGCCTGGGCGAAGCGGGTCAGCGAATCCATCAGCAGCAGTACGTTGAGGCCCTGGTCGCGGAACCATTCGGCGATCGCGGTCGCGCGGTAGGCGCCGTGCAGGCGTGCCAGCGGCGGGCGGTCGGCCGGCGCGGCGACGACGACCGCGCGGCGCAGGCCCTCTTCGCCGAGCGTGCTTTCGACGAAGTCGCGCACTTCGCGGCCACGTTCGCCGATCAGGCCGACGACGATGA
Source organism: Luteimonas sp. WGS1318 (assembly GCF_043187535.1). GTDB lineage: Bacteria > Pseudomonadota > Gammaproteobacteria > Xanthomonadales > Xanthomonadaceae > Luteimonas. Next base: position 1,907,048 of record NZ_CP171131.1, on the reverse strand, counting down.
CGTCGGCCGCGGTGAAGCGGGTCATCATGCCCAGCAGCGTCGACTTGCCGACGCCGGAGCCCGCGAACAGGCCCACGCGCTGGCCGCGGCCGATCGGCAGCAGGGCATTGATCGCGCGCACGCCGACATCCAGCGGCTGGATGATCGGTTCACGCGCCAGCGGATTGATCGACACGCCGGCCATGCCGACGCTGCCCTCGGCGCGGATCGGGCCCTTGCCGTCGAGCGGGATGCCGTCGGAATCGATGACCCGGCCGAGCAGGCCTTCGCCGATTTCGACGCCGCCGCGGCGGTGCAGCGGCACCACGCGTGCGTTGGGCAACAGGCCATGCAGCTCGGCACTGGGCATCAGCGAGGTGCGGTCACCGGCGAAGCCGACGACCTCGGCCTCGACCCAGCCGCCGTCGACCTCGACCTTGCAGGTCGCGCCCATCGGTGCGGCGCAGCCGACGGCTTCGACGGTCAGGCCAATCGCGCGGCGCAGGATGCCCTCGCGGATCAGGCCCCGGCCGGCGGCCAGGTCCGGCCCGGTGGCATCGAGGCGCGTCGCCAGACGCAGGTTGCGTGCGGCCAGCCAGTCGGCCGGATCGGCGGTCGGCAGAGCGGCCGTCACGCACCGGCTCCGGCGCGGCGCAGCACGACGTCCAGCGCGCCGCGCAGGCGCGCGTCGAGGCTGCCGTCGATGCGCACGCTCTCGGCGTGCACGCGCAGATCGCCACGTGCCAGCGCCGGATCGGCGACCAGCCGGGTGGCGGGATTCAGTGACAGCAGCGGCGTGAGCGCGGCGATGTCGTCGGGATGCAGGCGCACCTCGACCTCGCGCGCCGCGCCGCCGACCGCGTCGACGGCCTCGCCGACGAGGTCGGCCAGCAGCGCGGGCTCGGCCTGGTAGGCGCGTCCGACGAGGCCACCGGCGATGCGCACGGCGAGATCGCCGAGTGCGCCGACGACCTCGTTCTCGAGCCGGGCGAGGGGACGGGAGAAGTTGTCGAGGATGCCCTCGATCTGCGCGGTCAGCCGGCGCATCTCGCTCTGGCCGGCGGCCATGCCCTCGGCGCGGCCCTGGGCCAGGCCGTCCTCGTAGCCTTCGCGCTGGGCGTCGTCGCGGATCTGCTGGATCTCCTCCAGCGACGGCGGACGCGGCATGTCGACCGGCTCGTCCTGCACAGGGGCACGCGTCGCGTCCTCCAGCGGCGGCGCATACCAGCGCACGGCCTCGTTCATACGAGTTCCTCGGCGTTGCCGCCGCCGAGCGTGATCGTGCCCTCATCGGCGAGGCGCCGGACCAGGGTGAGGATTTCCTTCTGCGCGCCCTCGACATCGGACAAGCGCACCGGACCGCGGGCTTCCATGTCCTCGAGCAGGATCTCGGCGGCGCGCTGCGACATGTTGCGGGTGATCTTGTCGCGCACCTTGGGATCGGCGCCGCGCAGCGCGATGCCCAGGCGTTCGCCCGAGACCTCGCGCAGCACCGCCTGCAGTTCGCGGTCGTCGAGCTCGTTGAGGTCGTCGAACACGAACATCAGGTCCTGGATGCGCTGGCCGAGCGCGGCGTCGACCTTGCGGATCGCGCCGAGCAGGCTCTGGTCCTGGCCGGTGTCCATGAAGTTGAGGATGTTGGCCGCCACCTTGATGCCGCCCACCGCCGAGGATTTGAGGTTCTGGTTGCCGGCGAACTGGCGCTCCATGATCTCGTTGAGCTCGTTGAGCGCGTTCGGCGGAATGCCGTCGAGCGTGGCGATGCGCAGCAGCACGTCGGCGCGGGTGCGCTCGGGCAGCAGCTTGAGCGCGTCGGCGGCCTGGTCGGCGTCGAGGTGCGAGAGCACGATCGCGATGATCTGGGGATGCTCGTGACGCACGAGATCGGCGATCGCGCGCGGGTCCATCCACTTCAGCGTGTCGAGCCCGGTGGTGTTGCGGCCGAGCAGGATGCGGTCGATCAGGCTGCCGGCCTTGTCCGCGCCCAGCGCCTGCACCAGCACCGCGCGGATGTAGTCGTCGGCGCCGACGCCGAGCGAGGTCTGCCGGTCGAGCGCGCCGGAGAAGTCGTCCATCACCGTGGCGACCTGTTCGCGGCTGACCGCGCCCATCGTCGCCATCGCCAGGCCGAGCTTCTGCACTTCCTTGGCGTCCATGTGCTTGAGCACCTCGGCCGCGTCCACCTCGCCGAGCGAGAGCAGCAGCACCGCGGCGCGCTGCACGCCGGTGAGCGAGTTGAGATCAGGCGGCCGCTTCATCGTCCAACCATCCCTTGACCACCTGCGCCACGCGCTTGGAATCCGTCTTCACCGCCTCGCGCGCGGTGCGCAGGCGGTCCTCGTAGTGATCCGACGGCAGGGCGATCGGGGCCCGTCCATCGGCCAGGCCGGCGATCCGCGCCGTGTCCTCCGCCAGCGCCGGCACCGGCTCGTCGAGCAGCGTGACCTCGGCCGTGGCCGGCGTCTTGGGCGCGGGCGCCTTCGACGGACCGGTGATCTGCCGCACCGCGGGGCGCACGACCCCGAACAGCAGCGCCAGCACCACCAGCGCACCGAGCGCGAGACGGGCGATGTCGCGCAGCATCGGGTTCTGCCACCACGGCGGGCCTTCGAAACCCTCCGACGGCTCGCGCACGAACGGAGCGTTCATCACCGACACCGTGTCGCCGCGCGCCTCGTCGAAACCGACGGCCTGGCGCACCAGCGCTTCGACGCGCTGCAGTTCGGCGGCGGTCAGCGGCTGGTTGGTGGTGGCACCGTCGGTGCCCGCGCGCGGCACGTGGTCGACCAGCACCGCGGCGCTGACCCGGCGGATGCGCCCGGGCGGCTGGCGGGTGTGGCTGAGCGTGCGGTCGAGCTCGTAGTTGCGGGTGGAGCTGCGCGAGGAATCGCCCGCAGCCGCACCGGCCGCCGCGGCGACCTGGGCATCGACCGGCGCCGGGTTGACGGCCGTGTCCGGCAGGTTGCTGGTCGCGCCCGGAATGCCCTGCGGGCCGGCATCGCGCGAGGCGGTCTCGCTGAGCTGCTCGCTGCGCAGCTTCGGCGGCTCAGCGTTGTAGAGCTCGCGCGCCTCCTCGCTGACCGAGAAGTCCATGTCGACGGTGACTTCGGCGTTGACGCGGCCGGCGCCGGCCATCGGCTCCAGCAATTCGCGGATGCGCTGGTTGAACGAGGTCTCCTGGCGGCGCACCTGCTCGAACTGCATCGCGCTCAGCGCCGCCGCCGGGTCCTGCGCGTCGTTGCTGAGCAGGCGGCCGTTCTGGTCGACGACGGTCACGCGCTCGGGCGCGAGGTCGGGAATGCTGGACGCGACCAGATGCACGATCGCATCGACCTGGCCGCGCTCGAGCGTGGCGCCGCCGCGCAGTTCCAGCACCACCGAGGCGGTCGCGGCCTCGCGCTGGCGGGTGAACGCGGACGGCTTGGGAATCGCCAGATGCACCCGGGCGTCGCGCACCGGACGCAGCGCGGCGATGGTGCGCACCAGTTCGGTTTCCAGCGCGTGCTGGTAGCGCGCGTTCTCGACGAACTGGCTGACGCCGAAGCCCGGGTCGCGTTCCATCAGTTCGAAGCCGATGCGCCCGGATTCGCCCAGGCCCGAACCGGCCAGCTTCAGCCGCGCGTCGTGGATGTTGGCCTCGGGCACCGAGATCGCGCCGGAGGCCTGGTCGATCTTGAACGGGATCTGCGCCGCACGCAGCAGGTCGCTGGCCTCGGCCGTGGCCTTGGCGTCGAGCCCCGCATAGAGCGGCACGTAGCCGGGCTTCTGCGCCCAGAAGAAGACCATCAGGCCAACCGCGATGGCGACGGCGAGCAGCGCCATCTTGCCCAGGCGCCCGGCCAGTTGCATCTTTTCGAGACGGTCGAGCACGTCGACCGCCTTGCGGCTGGCCGCTTCGGTATTGAGTGCATCCTTGGACAGCGTGATCGCCATGGTGTTCGGTTAATCCTGTCCGGGCCGCATCACAGCGGCATGTTCATGACGTCCTGGTACGCCTGTACCAGTCGGTTGCGCACTTCCACCGTGGCCCGGAACGCGACCTGCGACTGCTGGGACGCGACCATGACCTTGGCCAGATCCGCGCCGGGTTCGCCGAGTTCGAACGCGCGGACCAGTTCGCCGGAACGCTGCTGGGCGCCGTTGACGCCCTCGATCGCGTTGCGCAGCGTCGCGCCGAAGCTCGGTGCCGCGACCCCGGTCGTACCACCGACCCCCTGCATGCCACCGACGCCGCCCTGCACCGCGATCGCATCGCTGCGCGGCATGTCGGCCGCCGTCATCTGCCGCGCCTGGCCGACCTGGCCCTGGTAGCTGCGGATCTGCGAGAGGATCGAGTTGACCGAATGCGTCATGCGGGCGATCACGAAGGGGACGAACTGTCAGAGGGGATGCAAGGCGCGTGCCGGAATGGCGGATCGGGAGTGACGGGAAGCCGGCGGCGGGTAGGGCGTTGGCCCGTTCGTCTCCAACGTGCCGGAGCCGTCAGGGCACGCTCTGCCGCCGACCGCCGACATCCCCTGTAGGAGCGCGCTCGCGCGCGATGGGGCGTTCCCCGATGCCCCCATCGCGCGCAAGCGCGCTCCTACGGCGATGCCCCGCGTACGTCAGCGGCAGGACCCCTCAGGCCGCCAGGTCGCGCTCGATGCCGTACTTGCGCAGCTTCTCGGCCAGCGTGGTGCGGCGCAGCCCCAGCAGTTGGGCCGCATGGGCGACGACACCCTCGCTGCGCTCCAGCGCCTCGCGGATCAGGCCCAGCTCGATGCGCGCCATGTGGTCGCGCAGGTCCATGCCGTCCTCGGGCAGATGGCCGGTGTCGTCCGCAGCCACGGGTGGCACTGCGACCGCGGCCGGGGATGTGACGGCTTCGACCGTGTCGACCGGTACCGCAAGGGCCGGCGTCGGCAGTGCATCGAAGGCATGCGCGCGGTAGCGCTGCGGCAGGTCCTGCACCCGCACCAGCCCACCGGGGTTCAGCACCGCGAGGCGCTCGACCAGGTTGCTGAGTTCGCGCACGTTGCCGGGCCAGGCATAGCCGGCCAGCACGTCGAGGGTGTCGCCGGCGAAGCGGATCTCGCCGCGGCCGTTGCGGGCCAGCTGGCCGGCGATCGTGCGCACGAGTTCCGGCAGGTCGTCGCGACGCTCGCGCAGCGACGGCATGTCGATCGGGAACACGTTGAGCCGGTAGAACAGGTCCTCGCGGAACTGGCCGTCGCCGATGCGCGTTTCGAGATCGCGGTGGGTCGCGGCGATCACGCGCACGTCGCACTTGATGCTCTGGTTGCCGCCGACGCGCTCGAAGCAGCGTTCCTGCAGCACGCGCAGCAGCTTGACCTGCATCGGCAGGCTCATGTCGCCGATTTCGTCGAGCAGCAGGGTGCCGCCCTCGGCCATCTCGAAGCGCCCCTTGCGTGCCGACAGCGCGCCGGTGAACGCGCCCTTCTCGTGGCCGAAGAGTTCGCTTTCCAGCAGTTCGGCCGGGATCGCGCCGCAGTTGATCGCGACGAACGGGCCGTCGCGGCGGTCGGAGCGCTGGTGGATCGCACGCGCGGCGACCTCCTTGCCGGTGCCCGATTCGCCGAGGATCAACACCGTGGTGTCGAACGGGGCCACCTGGTCGATCATCCGGCGCAGGACCTGTACCGGCTCGCTGGTGCCGGTCGGGCCGCCGCCCTGGTCGGCGGTCGCCTGGTCGTCGGCGTCGATGCGCTTGAGGCTGGCCATGCGCAGCAGGTTCTCGAGCTGGGCGTGGCGCAGCGGCGATTCCAGCGCCCAGACACCGGCTTCGTGCAGGCCGTGGGCGGCAGCGAACGCCGCCGGCTCGTCGTCGAGCAGCAGCACCGGGGGCGCCACGCCGGCCTTGCCCAGCCATGCGAAGAAGGTCCGTGCGGCCTCGGCGTCGTCGATCGCGCCCACCAGCACGGCCATCCAGTCGCTGGGACGGTTGCGGGCGGCGGAGATCTCACCGGGCTCGGACACCCAGCGCGGGCGCAGGTCCATGAACTCGAGCAGCGTGCACAGCCGCTCGGCGCGGTCGTCCTGGCTGTCGATGACGAGGATGCGGGGCTCACTCATGACACGACTCCATCACGCGGCGCGGCCGCATGCAGGGATTCCAGGATCTGCATGACGTCCTGGATGTAGGACAGCTTGCTGACGAAGTTGTCGGCACCGGCGCGGGTGGCGTGCTCGCGGTGCTCGGCATCGTCGAAATGGCTGGCGATCACGACGTAGGGGGGCGCGTCCTGGGCCTTGATCAGGCGCGTGGCCTGCAGGCCGCCCATCTCGGGCATCGCCAGGTCCATCAGCACCACATCCGGACGCAGCGCCTCGGACTGGGCGATGGCCTCGAGGCCGTTGCTGGCGGTGCCGACGACCTTGAGCCACTCGACCTTGCGGAAGTGGCGCTGGGCCGCGTTGATGAAGCCCTCGTGGTCGTCGACCAGGAGCACGTGGATGGTCTGCATTCCGATGTCCTCAGCCCGCACGGGCGAGCAGGGTGGGGCGGGCGCCGCGACGGCGCGCGCGGGCCGGGGCGATGTCGAGCTGTTCGCGGTACTTGGCGACGGTGCGCCGCGCGATGTGCACGCCCTGGCGGGCGAGCAGCGCGGCGATGGCTTCGTCGGCGAGCGGGCGCTGGGCCGGTTCGGCGTCGATCAGGCGACGCACCATGGCCTTGACCGCGGCGCCGGAGACGTTGGCGCCGTCGAGGCGAACGGCGAAGAAGCGCTTCATCTCGATCGTGCCGCGCGGCGTCTGCAGGAACTTGCCGCTGGTGATGCGCGAGACGGTGGATTCGTGCATGCCGATCGCATCGGCGACGTCCTTGAGCGTCAGCGGCGCCATGGCTTCCTCGCCGCGTTCCAGGAACGCGGCCTGGCGCTCGACGATCACGCGTGCGGTGCGCAGCAGCGTGTCGTAGCGCATCGACAGGCCGCGGGTGAACCAGCGGGCTTCCTGCAGCATGTCGCGCATCGGCGCGCTGGCCGGGGACTCGGCCAGTGCGCGCTCGTAGCCGGCATTGATCGACACGCGCGGCGCCGCGGCGGGGTTCAGCGCGACGCGCCAGCCCGCATCGGCATGCCAGACGACGACGTCGGGTACCACGGCGGTCGCCTCGACCGGCGCGCCGGACTGGGCGGGCCGCGGATCCAGCGACAGCACGATGCGCACGGCCTCCTGCACGTCGGCCTCGTCGCGCTGCAGGGACTTGGCCAGCGCGACGATGTCGTGCGTAGCGAGCAGATCGAGCGCGCTTTCGACGATGCACCGGGCGAGCACGCGACCGGCGACGCGGCCGGGCAGGGCCGCCAGCTGCGCGAGCAGACATTCGCGCAGGTCACGCGCGGCGACGCCGGCCGGGTCGCCGGCCAGCAGCCGCTGGCGTACGGTTTCGAGCGCGTCGGCGCCGCAACCGAACCGCGTGCGACCGGTTTCGATCAGTGCGGCATGGGGCGCAGCGAGATAACCCGAGTCGTCGCAGTGTTCGAGCCAGAACGCCGCGATTTCGAGCGCATCGCCATCGAGTTCCGAGGCGAGGCGCTGCAGCACGCGCAGGTGCGGATCGGTGGATTCGCCGGCCGCGATACGCTGCAGGCCGTCCTCGTCGTCGCCGCTCCAGCTGGCGCCGCGCACGTCCCACATCGAGGATTCGGGCAGCTCGTCGAACGCCGCGACGTCGCCGGCAGCGTCGACGCGTTCCGGCACTGGATTTGCAACAGGCTCTTCGTCGAGTTCGAGCAGCGGGTTCTGCTCCAGGACGCGGCGGATCTCGAGTTCGAGCTGCAGGCCGTCGAGTTGCAGCAGCCGGATCGACTGCAGCAGCTGCGGCGTCATCTGCAGCGATTGGCCGAATTGCATCGAGGTGGTGGCACTGGCTTTCATGTCGCCGGATTCCCGTCGCGGCGCTCCCCGCGCCTGTGAAAGCATCGTGAAGCCGTCGCGACGGCTCCGCTATCGGGGGGTTTCCGACGTCGGACGGGGTACGCCCCACGCGTGTCGGGGTTTCCCCGACAGCGCTCCGGTCACGAGGGCGACGGCTTTCCGTCGATTGGGGCCACAACTCGCGGCGGCGCGCGTTTCAGTCCGGCTGGCGCCCGTGACGCGCGGCGAGCAGCACCAGTTCGTTGGCACGACGGCAGCCGAGTGCTTCCATCATCCGCGCGCGGTGCGTCTCGACGGTCTTGACGCTGATGCCCAGCTCGACCGCTATCTCCTTGCTGCTCAGACCACGGCCGATCATGTCGAGGATCTGGCGCTGACGGTTCGACAGTGATTCGACGCCTTCGGTCTTCGGCCGGCCGAGCAGGGGCGCCATCATCCGCGACGACAGCCGCGGGCTCAGGAACACCTCGCCGGCGAGCGCGGTGCGCAAGGCCAGTTCCAGTTCGAGCGGCGCCGCATCCTTGACGACGAAACCCGACGCGCCGCGCTCGAGTGCGCTGCGCACATGCTGGGAATCGTCGTGCATCGACATGATCAGCACGCGGGTGGCCGGCAGTTCGGCGTGGATCGCGGCCATCGCCTCGATGCCGCTGCGGCCGGGCAGGGACAGGTCCATCAGCACGACGTCAGGGCGATGGATCAGGGCGAGGTCCAGGGCCTCGTCGGCGCGGCTGGCCTCGGCACAGACGTCGACACCGCCGAATCCCTGCAGCAGCCGGGTCAGGCCTGCCCGCACCAGGGTGTGGTCGTCGACGATCAGCACTCGCACCAGCCGGTCTCTCCCTACGCCGGGCCGGGCCCGGTTGCCGAAGGATACGCGAGAGCGCCGCCGTTCATCGGCGGCGCTGCTCGGCGACCTGGCGCCGGTGCAGACGGAACAGGTGGCGGTCGAGCGCCTCCTCGAGGTCGCCGCGCAGCGCGGTGAACGCGAGCCACACGCGTGTGCCGCCGTCGTGGGGCCGGCAGGCGACGACGGTCGCCGGCAGTTCCAGATGATCGGGCAGCCATTCGGCCGGCTGCAGGCGCACCAGCACGGTCGTGCCGGGCGACCAGGTCTCGCACTGCTCGAGATCGACCCGCAGGCCCGTGCGCGCCCAGCGCACCGGGTGCTCGGGCAGGCTGTCGGCACGCATCGCGAGCCGGCCGACCAGGGCCAGGATCAGGTCGAGCTTGGCGTCCATGCGCTGCGCGAGCAGCGGCAGGTCGCCGTGTTCTTCACCGCCGTCGTCCTTGCGCAGATCTTCGATCTGGGCGAGCCCGTGCAGCAGGTTGACTGCCTGCGACTGGCGCCCGCGGGACGACGACGCCAGCACCGCGACCGGCAGGACCAGTTCGCAGTCGAGGCTGTCGCCGAACAGGGCCGCGTCGGTCGGGTCTTCGTGCGGGGTGGGTGGGGTCGTCACGGCGCGGTCTCGGCGTACGCGCGCGAGGCGGCGTCCTGACGGTGGCCCTGACGCAGGGCATCGCCGATGACGGTCTGCCGTTCACGCATGTGCAGCAACACCGCGTTCTGCATCTTCAGCAGCTCGCGTAGGACATCCACGGGCGTGTTCGGCGCGGTGGAGTCGATGTAGTGGCGCAGCGCGGCGTCGTAGGCGGTCATGCGCGCCGCGGCGTCGTCGAACGCGTCGGTGTCGATCGCCGCGCCGAGCGCGTCGAGCTGGTCGACCAGGTCCTGGCGAACCGCGGAGTTCACGCGGCGACTCCCGGGCCCACGGGCGCGGTCGTGCCGCCGGGCCGGATCGCGGACCACGCCGCATCGATCTCGCCGAGCAGCTCAAGGCATTCCTGGAGCGCCGCGGCGTCATTGTTGAGGTTGGCTTCGGTCAGGCGGCGCAGCACGTAGTCGTACAGCGACGACAGATTGCCCGCGATCTCGCCGCCGGCCTCGTGGTCCAGAGAACCGCTGAGGTGGCCGACGATCGCGCAGGCCTCACCGATCGCCTTGCCTTTGCGTGCGGGGTCGCCCCGCTCGAGGCAGGCTTCCGCCAGGCGGATGCGCTCGCAGGCACCGGATAGCAACAGTGCGACCAGCTTGTGCGGATCGGCGTCCATGACGGCGCCTTCGAGCTGGCTCTGGCGGTACTGCTGGGCGTAGTGACGCTGCATCATGGGTCGAGTCCCTTCGGGCTTACTTGGTCTGCGCCGACAGATTGGCGAGCTGCTGCGCCAGTGCGGTGCTGGTGGTGGTCATCTGGGCCATCAGCGAATCGAGTGCCACGAACTGCGCCTGATAGCGCTTCGCCGCCGCCTCCATCCGCACGTCCAGCGCCTCGCGCTGGCGGGTCACGTCCTTGAGCTGATCGTTGAGCCCCTTGGTGCGCAGCGAGAATGCGCCGTCGGTCCCGACATAGCCCTTGACCGCCGTGTTGAGCTTCGCGGCCAGGCCGTTCTCGCCGGTGAACGCGGCGATGACGCTGGCGGAGTTCGCCGCCATCGCCTCGTTGAACTTGGTGGCGTCCAGGACCAGGGTGCCGTCCGGATTGGGATAGCCCTGCGTCTGCAGGCCCAGCGTTTTCGCATCCAGGCCCTGTTCGGCGAGTCCGCCGAGCAGATCGGTCATGACGTTGCGCAACTGCGAAGCCGCCCCGCGCATCTGCGCATCGCCGGTCAGCGAGGAGGGGGTCTTGGTCTCGGCGTTGTACGTGGTCGCGGTGCCGATCGACTTGAGCGCGGCGTTGTAGGCCTTGACGAAATTGTCGACCGCCGTGCGGCTGCCGGCCGGATCGGTCTTGACCTCGACGCGGCTGGTGCCGGTCTGCTTGAGCACCAGCGACATGCCGGGCACTGCGTCGGTGATGGTGTTGCTGGCCGATGTGGTCACCAGACCGTCGATCGAGACACGCGCATCGGCGGCCGGCGACTGCTCGGCCAGGCCGCCGACCAGCGCCTGGAGATCGCTGCCGCCGGTGAGCATCTGGATGCTGATCGCATTGGCCGCGCCGGTCTTGGCGCTGCCGAGCGAGAGATGATGACCTGCGTCGGAGGTCAGCACCGCCGCCTGCACGCCGTGCTTGCCGGCGGCGTCGTTGATCGCGCTTCGGATGTCGGCCAGCGTGGCGTCCGCCTTGACCGTGATGTCGACCGATGTCTCGCCGATCCCCACGCGCAGCGTGCCGGCGCCGAACTTCGTGCCCACCTCGGTCCCGGCGCCCAGTAGCTTGTGCGCGGTGGCCAGTGACTGCACCTCGACCTCATAGCTGCCGACCGGCGTATTGCGGCCGGCGGTCGGGGTGAGCACGCTGTCGGCGGTGCCGGTGGGCATGGTGCCGGAGGCAACCGAAAGCGTCGTCGACGTGACGGTGCGGACGCCCAGGGCGTCGACCTTCTGCAGGTTGTCGAGCGCGGTTTTGAGCGCATCGAACGCGGAACTGACACTTCCCAGGCCGGACAGCTTGAACTTGGTCGCCGATTCCAGCGTATTGAGCCGGGCGTTCTGCGGCGCACGGTCGGCGGCCACCAACTGGTTCACGATCCCGCTGATGTCCAGCCCGGAGCCGATGCCGCCGTAGCCGAATGAATAGTCCGCCATGATTCGTCTCCTCGCCGGGAACCGCCCCGGGCGGGCCGCGCACGGCGGCCATCAGTTGTAACGGCGCGATGCCGCGATTCTTGAGGGCTGCAAGATGTGTGCCTGCGCGCCGCGTCAGGTTCCGCGCTGCATGCAACTGCGCGACACCTGTAGGAGCGCGCTTGCGCGCGATGCGCGTTGCCGAGACGGCGCCATCGCGCACAAGCACGCTCCTACACGCGGGCCCTTGGCGCACAGGCGAGCGGGCCCAGACGGCCGAGATCCAAAACCGGCAAAAAAAAACCTCCGGCGAACGCCGGAGGTCTTCGAGGCGGGAGAGGCCAGCATCGGCCTCTCTGCCCGTGTCGCCAGGACTCAGCGCAGCAGGCTGAGCACGTTGTTCGGCAACTGGTTGGCCTGGGCCAGCATCGCCGTACCGGCCTGCTGCAGCACCTGGGTGCGCGACAACTCGGCGGTTTCCTTGGCGAAGTCGGTGTCCATGATGCGGCTGCGCGAGGCCGACAGGTTCTCGGAGCCCGTCTGCAGGTTGGCGACGACCGAGCTGAAGCGGTTCTGCACGGCACCGAGTTCAGCGCGCGAGGAGTTCACGGCGTTCAGCGCGGCGTCCATCGCCAGGATCGCGTTGTCGGCGCCTTCGGCCGTCGAGATGTCCAGGTTTGCGAAGCCCGTCTGGGCGGCACCGACTTCACCGTTGTCCTGCGTGCCGACGAACTCTGCCGTCGCGAAGCCCGCAGCCGCGTCGTCGCTGGTCACGGTGATGTCGAACGCGGTGGCATCTGCCTTGGTGAAGCTCAGTGTGCCGGCCGCTGCGGTGCCGCTGACGGTGATGCCTGCAGTCGCCAGATTGTCGCGGACGGTCTGCGAGGCCAGCGCGGTATCGATGTCTGCTGCGGTGACCGCGGTGTCGTCAGCCGCGGCGGTGACGCTGAGAATTTCGACGCCGTCGACTTCGAAGCTGAATTCTTCCGTGTCGGCCAGGTTGGCAGCGGTGAATGCACCCGAGACTGCCGACGTGTTCGGCGTGTCGACCGAGGTCCAGCTGCCCAGCGCGGCGATGTTGGCATTGGCGATCGACGCGATCTCGATGGTCTGGCCCTGGTTCGCACCGACCTGGAAGGCCTGGGCGGTGAAGGAGCCGTCGAGCAACTTCTTGTCGTTGAACGAGGTCTGCTCCGAGACGCGCTGGATTTCAGCCTTGAGCTGTGTCACTTCCGCATTCAGTGCGGTGCGGTCGGAGTCGGAGTTGGTGGCGTTGCGCGACTGCACCGACAGCTCGCGGATGCGCTGCAGGTTGTTGCCGATCTCGCCCAGCGCGCCTTCGGCGGTCTGCGCCAGCGAGATGCCGTCGTTGGCATTGCGGGCAGCCTGGTTCATGCCGCGGATCTGGGTGGTGAAGCGCTCGGAGATCGCGAGGCCGGCGGCGTCGTCCTTGGCGCTGTTGATGCGCTGACCCGAGGACAGGCGCTGGATCGAGGTGGCCAGGCTGGCGCTGTTGGTCGACAGGTTGCGCTGGGCGTTGAGCGAGATGGTGTTGGTGTTGATGACGGACATGATGCAGGTCTCCTGGTATGGGGAATCCGGCACGGGAACAGGGCCTGGCCGGTGGCTCCGCAGGGGGTTGCCGTTGTGTCGGCCCTGTCCTCTGCTGTAACCAATAACGGCGTCTCGTCGTCAAGCTTTAATGCTGTGTTGCCGGCGATTCGCAGCCCGCTTCCGGGCCGCTTGCATTAACGGCAGGACATCACGCGGGTTTAGCAGCGATGTGGTGATGTCGCGCAATGGGCCAGGCGGGCGTAAGGGCGGCCGTGCTCTGTGGGCACGCGCTCGCGCGCGACCAGGCTTGGTCGGGGACGCCACATCGCGCGCAAGCGCGCTCCTACAAGCGCATGTGCGTCGGTGCTGAGCATCGTGCGTAAGCGTTCGCTTGCCGCAGTGGACGGAGGGCGAGCGCGCGCGTCTGTGTCCGATACGTGCAGCCGTTCGAAAAGCGACAACCTCCAGCAGCGCTTGCGACTCTCCGGGTGCGGCTCATCCGTAGGAGCGCGCTTGCGCGCGACGAGGCTCGGCCGGTGAAGCCGCATCGCGCGCGAGCGCGCTCCTACAGACGCATGTGCATCGGTGCTGAGCATCGTGCGTGAACGCTCGCTCGCCGCAGCGGGCGACGACGATCCTGGGTCGGCATTCGATGCGTGCAACAGCGTTGAATAGCGAAACATTCGGCAGCGCTTGCGACTCCCCGGTGCGGCTCATCCGTAGGAGCGCGCTTGCGCGCGAAGGGGTTCGGCCGATGAAGCCGGATCGCGCGCAAGCGCGCTCCTACGGACGCATGGGCGTCGATGCTGACTATTGCGCGTAAGCGTTTCGCTCGACGCACCGGGCGGGTGGGCGGGTGGGCGACGATCGCGCTGGTCGGTGTTCGATCGCAGCAGCTGGAACAGCGACGCATCCTGCGGCGGCTGCTACCGGATGAGAGCTTTACTGTAGGAGCGCGCTCGCGCGCGAAGAGGCGTTGACTGAGAAGGCCACATCGCGCGCGAGCGCGCTCCTACAGTGAGATGCATGCAGGCACTGATGCGTGTCGACATTCGATCGATGCAGCAGCGAGCGGCGGCGCATGCTGCGTGCGCATGCTTCGATGGCGGCCGCTCATCTTTAGGAGCGCGCTGGCGCGCGAAGACGCTTTGGTCAGGAGCGCCGCATCGCGCGCATTCGCGCTCCTGGAGTCCAGGGAGCGCGGGTTACGAATCGTAGCGCGCGATCAGCGCAGCAGATCGAACAACGACAAGCGTTGCATCTGCACGAAGCTCAGCTGCGCCGCTTCGAGCGCGACCTTTTCGAGATTGAAGCGGCTGATCGCTTCGGCGTAGTCCAGATCGCGGATGCCCGACAGCGTGGTTTCAATGGTCAAGGTGTGCGCATCGCGCAGCGACGCGGCGTTGTCGAGTGCGGCCAGCTGCGCACCGCCGTTGGCGCGGACATCGATGAAGTGGTCCATCGCGGTCGAGATATCGCGCATCGAGCCCTGCAGCGCGTTCTGCTGCGCGGCACGCTCGGTGTCGGTGGTCGGCGCCATCGTCAACGCACCGAGCAGGTTGTCGATCGTGGCGAACACGTCGCGCGTGCCTGCGGGCCCGAGCGAGAACGCATCGCCGTCCGCAGGCGCGCCACCGATCACCACACGTGCACCGGCAACCGTGATCGCCTCGCCGTCGACGTGCGTACCGCTGCCGACGACGTCGCCGGCCGCATCGGTGACCTCGTACGCGTTGTCCGCGCCGAAGCGGATGCTGTAGCTGCCGCCGCTCCACTGGCCGGAGTCGGTCAGCCCGAAGCTGCCGATGCGCCCGGTGCCGGTATTGCCGGCATCGGCAGCCACATCGATCCGTCCGTCACCGGTGCGCACGCGCAGGAAGACCTCGCTGCCCGGCATGGTGTCGGCGACGAACATCTGTGGCGCGACCTCGACCTGGCGACGGGTCTGGTCGCCCGCATAGGCAACGCCGCCGCCGACCTTGGCGAACGGCGGCGAGCCGTCCTGGGTGCCGCCGAACAGATAGCGTCCGGCCCCATCCGGGCTGTTGGCGATGTCGAGCAGACTGGCGCGCAGCGCGGTGACTTCGGTGGCGATGGCCTTGCGGTCTTCGTCCGACAGCGACGCGCTGTTGGCGCGCACGGTGAGTTCGGTGATGCGACCCATGACGTCGCCGGCCTGGGTCAGCGCCGATTCCTGCATGCCGAGCCGATGCCCGACCGCGTTGGCGTTCGAGCCGAAGCGTTCGAGCTCCGCCTTGGACCGGTCGAGCGTCACCGCCGCACCGGCGCCCACCGGATCGTCCTTGGCCGTCAGCAGTTTCTTGCTGGTGGTCAGTTCGTTCTGGATGCGCGCCAGCGACGCCTGCTTGGACTGCAGCGTCGAGAGCGACTGCTGGTAGAGCATGCCGGTGGAGATGCGGGTCATCGGCGGACGGCTCCGAGCAGGGACTGGAACAGGGTGTCGGCGGTCGAGATGATCTGCGCGGCGGCCTGGTAGGCCTGCTGCAGGCGGAGCATGTTCGCGGCTTCTTCGTCGAGATTGACGCCGGAAATGCTCTCTCGCGCGTTCTCGGCCTGCGCGTGCAGCGTCGCCTGGGCCTCGGCGGCGTAGCCGGCGTGGCGCGCGGCCGAGCCCACCGCGGTGGTCAGGCCCGAGATCGCGCCGTTGAGGCTCAGCGAACCGCCGTTGAGCGCCCGGGCATCGTCGAAGCCGGCCAGCAGCGCCGCATTGCCGTTGTTGCTCGAGCCCGGCGCGGTCGGCGTCATGCTGAAGGTGTCGCCGGCCGCCGGAATGCCGTCGAGCACGAACGACCAGCCGTTGGCGCTGATCGTGTCCCCGGGGGTGTAGGCGAACGGGCCGTCACCGTCGATCGTGTACTGGTCGCCGTCGAGAAACTCGATCGTCGACGGCGTGCGCAGCGCCGGATCGGCCGCATCGGGGATGCGCACCGTGCCCGGCTTGCCGCTGCCGAGATTGCCCAGCGTGGCCTGCACCTGCACCGGCGTGGCGGCGGCGATACGGCCGGGATCGGTGATCGCCACCGACAGGCCGCGCGCGGCCTGGGCCGTGGGCTGCAGCAGGAAGCGGTCGCCCTCCTGCGCGGCGCCGTCGACCTCGAGCGCGATGCCGGCCGCGCGCAGCGGGTCGCCGGGGGCACCCGAGCCCGTGACCGGGAAGCTGGTGCCGGTGGCGGCGTCGGTCGCGGTCCAGGCACCGCTGCGGAACTGCAGCACCAGATTGCGGCCGTCGACCGCGCCGAGATCGTCGACGCTGGCGGTCAGCCGCGCGGTGCCGGTATTCGCCGCATGGCCATTGACCGCCGGCGCGGGGACGTTGAAGAACGCGCCGCCCGCATCGCCGTACTGGTCGACGCCGGCAGCGTGGCCGTCATTGAACGCGGTCCCGAGGGCGAGGGCGATCCGGCCCAGCTCGGCCTGCGTGGGGTCGAGCACCTGCTCGCGGAATTCGAGCAGGCCGCCGATCTTGCCGCCCATGACGCGTTCGTCGATGCGGATCGTCTGGCCCTGGCTCTGCAGTGCCAGCTGTTGGCGTTCGGGGCGGTAGGGGTCGGCGACGGTGGTCAGCTGCGAGGCCTGGATGCCGACCACCAGCGCCTGGCCGCCGGCCGAGAACACGTTGATCGCGCCGCCGTCCTGCTGCACGGCGGTGCCGCCGGTCAGCGAGACGAGATCACGGATCATCTGGTCACGGCGATCGAGCAGATCGGGCGAGGCCGTCTGCGCAGTGCCGATGCGGCCGTTGAGCTGGGCGATCTCGCTGGTGAGGCGGTTGACCTCGGTGGCGCTGGCCGCGAGCCCGCTGTTGACCTCGGTCCCCAGCCGGTCGAACTGGCCCTGCAACTGCTGGAACCGCGTGGTCAGCGCGTTCGCCTGGCCCAGCATGTTCTGCCGCTCGGCCGGCGCCGAGGCATTGGACGACAGCGCGCTCACCGAATCAAAGAAGTTCGACCACAGGCCGGCAACGCCGGTGGTGGACTCGGACATCAGGCTGTCGATGCGCCCGGACAACGACGACAGCTGCTGCAGCCTGGCAAGTTCGCCGCCGCTGTCGATCAGGCGGGCGTTGGCCAGATCGTCGGCGACGCGGCGCACGTCGCTGATCTGGGTACCGCGGCCGACGTAGCCGGTGCCGATGAACTGCGGCGAGCGCGCCTCGAAGTCCACCGTCTGGCGGCTGAAGCCGGGCGTGTTGATGTTGGCGACGTTGTGGCTGACCGTCGACAGTGCCCGCTGGAAGGCGATCAGTGCGCTGGTGCCGGTGGAGAGGATATTGGCCATGGGCGGACTCAGCGGCGCAAGAGCGCCTGGACCGCGCGTTCGGCGGCCTCGGCGACGGTGTTCACGGCGGCGGGCGCCGCGGCGTGTGAAGCGGGCGCAGCGCCGGTCCCGGCACGCGCGAACTGCGAGATCGTCGACAGGGCACGGTCCATGGTCGGGCCGTTCGCGATCGCGCTGAGCTTGTCGGCATAGCGCGGGTCGGTGGCGTAGCCGGCCTGCTGCAGCGCGCTGGCGAAGCGGCGCACATCGCCGCCCGATTCCAGGGCCTGGCGGTAGCGCGGGTTTGTTTTGAGCAGGCGCACGTAGTCGGCGAAGCTCTCGGCGGGGGATGCGTAGGCGCGGAACTCGGCGCGTTCGGTCTGGCGCACGCCGTTGGTGTACTCGTGCGTGGTGGCGGCCGCGCGCTCGCCCTTCCAGCCCGTGGCCTTGATGCCGAACAGGTTGTGCGCGGTGCCGCCGTCGCCGCGCTGGATCGTGCGCCGCCCCCAGCCGGTTTCCAGCGCCGCCTGCGCCACCAGCGCCTTGGCATCGACACCCAGCTCGCGGGCCGCCGCCTGGGCATGCGACCAGATCGACGCGACGAACCGCTCCGGCGATCGCGGCGCGAAGGAGTCGGCCGCAGCGCGGGAGGCACGTTCGAGCGCAGCCGGTGCCTGCGCGACGGCCGCACCCGCGGTGCGGGCGATGCCGGTGGCGGCATCGGCGACCGGGCGGGCGCGCTGCATCAGTGATTCGATCAACCCGTCCATCGGCGAACGCGTCGACGCGTCCGACGCGGCATTCGGACTCGCGGGCCGGCCGGCGATCAGATCGAGCGTCTGGGTGCCCAGCGCCTCGGGCAGGGCCGTCATGCCGGCGCCGCCCGTCAACGGCAGGCCGCTGGCGGCGTCCGCCGGCGGTGCGAGCCGCGGATCGAGCGGCGCCGCATCCGCGTCGCCGCCGCCGAGCTGGCGCGCGATCACCTTGGCCAGGCCCAGGCCGTTGCCCTCGGTCATCGACTTGGCGAGGCGCTGGTCGTAGAGATCGCGATACAGCTGGTTTTCGCCGGGGAACAGGGAATCGCCCATGCTCGCGTCGCGCATGCTCTTGATCAGCATCTGCGCGAACACGCCTTCGAACTCGCGCGCGGCCTGGTCGATGCGCGCGGCATCGGGGCGTTGGGCGGGGTTGAGTTCGACGGGCGAGGACGCGATGCGCATGTCAGATGACCTCGAGCTCCGCGCGCAGCGCGCCGGCCTGCTTCAGCGCTTCGAGGATCGCGATCAGGTCGCCAGGCGCCGCGCCGACGGCGTTCACCGCGCGCACGATCTCGTCGAGCGAGGTGCCGCCGGCGAACTTGAACATGCGGCTGCCGTCCTGGTTGACCGCAATGTCGGACTGCGGCGTGACCACGGTCGTGCCGCCGCTGAAGCCGCCGGGCTGGCTCACACCCAGGCTTTCGGTGATGGTCACGCTGAGCGAGCCGTGCGCGATGGCCGCCGGCATCACCTTGACCAGTGCGCCCATGACGACGGTGCCGGTGCGCGAATTGACGATGACCTTGGCCGGCGCCGTGCCCGCCGACACCTGGACGTCCTCGACCTCGGCCAGGAAGCCGATACGCGCGCCCGGATCGAACGGTGCGCGCACCGCCACCGTGACACCGTCGACCGCACGCGCGGTGCCGGGGCCGAAGCGGGCGTCGAGCGCGGCCACCATGTTGCGGATGGTGCTGAAATCGCCGCGGTTGAGGTTGAGCGTGAGCTCGCCGCTGTCGCCGAAACCGCCGTCGACCGCGCGCTCGACCATCGCGCCATTCGGAATCCGGCCCACGCTGGGCACGTTGACCGACACACGCGAGCCGTCGCGGCCCTGGGCACCGAAGCCGCCGACCACCAGGCTGCCCTGGCCGATCGCATACACCTGTCCGTCGGCGCCCTTGAGCGGGGCCATCAGCAGCGTGCCGCCACGCAGCGACACCGCATTGGCGATCGACGAGACGGTGATGTCGATCGTCTGTCCGGGCTTGGCGAAGGGCGGCAGCTCGGCGTGGATCGCGACGGCGGCCACGTTCTTGAGCTGCGGATTGACGTTGGCCGGCACGGTGACGCCCAACTCGTTGAGCATGTTGCGCAGGCTCTGCACGGTGAAGGGCGACTGGCTGGTGCGGTCGCCGCTGCCGTCGAGGCCGACGACCAGGCCGTAGCCGACGAGCGCGTTGCCACGGACCCCGCCGACGGTGGCCAGGTCCTTGATGCGCTCCTGCGCGTGCACGGGCGCGGCCAGCGTGGCGGCCAGCAGGGCGAGCGGCATCAGGCGGAGCAGGGAAGTACGCAGCATGGCGGTGGCCTGGTGGAAACTCAGTAGGGATAAAGGCGCGAATGGAAGAACCGGCCGAGCCAGCCCATCGCATTGGTTTGCGCGATCGCGCCTCGGCCGCCGTAGACGATGCGCGCATCGCCCACGCGGCTCGACAGCACGCTGTTGTCGGGAGCGATGTCGGCCGGGCGCACGATGCCCTGCACCTGCACCAGCTCGTTGCCCTGGTTGAGGCGGATCTGCTTGCTGCCTTCGACGACCAGGTTGCCGTTGGGCAGGCGCTGGACCACGGTCACGGTCACGTTGCCCTGCAGGCGATTGCTCTGGGCGCTGCGGCCGCTGGCGTCGAAATCGCGGCTGCCGCTGGCCGAGGCGCTGAGCACGTCGCGGCCGCCTATCGTGACCGGCGCGCCGAACACCTGGGGCACGCCGATGTCGACGCTGCTTTCCTTGCCCATCTGGGTGCTGGCGTTGGTCTGCGCGGTGGTGTTCTCGATCAGCTGGATCGTCAGCAGGTCGCCGACGTCGCGGGCGCGCTTGTCGGCGAACAGCGACAGGCCGTTGCCGCCGCCGGCCTGGTAGATCGCACCGGGCGTGGCGTAGGCGGGTGCGGCGACGACAGGCTGGATCGGCGCCATCGCGGGGTAGGGACGCACGTCGCCGGCGGCGACACAGCCGCCCAGCAGGGCGGGCAGGGCCAGGACGGCGAGGCGGCGAAGGGAGTGGGCACGGATCATCGCGATGCTCAGACGTTGTTGTTGAGGTAGCCGAGCATCGAGTCGGTGGTCGAGATCGCCTTGGCGTTCATCTCGTAGGCGCGCTGGGTCTCGATCATGCTGACCAGTTCCTCGACCACGTTGACGTTGCTCCCTTCCAGCGCGCCCTGTTCAAGCAGGCCCAGGCCGTTGAGCCCCGGCGTGCCGTTCTGTGCCGGGCCGGAGGCCGTGGTTTCCAGGTACAGGTTCTCGCCGCGCGCCTGCAGGCCGGCCGGGTTGATGAAATCGGTGACGGTCAGCGAGCCGATTTCCAGCCCCTGGGCCTCACCGGCCATCTGCACGGTGATGGTGCCGTCCTTGCCGATGGTCATCGACTGCGCGCCCTCGGGCACCTGGATGCCGGGCTGCACCGGAAAGCCGCTGCTGGTGACCAGCTCGCCCTGGGCGTTGATCTGGAAGCTGCCGTCGCGGGTGTAGGCCGGCGTGCCGTCGGGCATCAGCACCTCGAAGAAGCCGCGGCCGTTGACCATGACGTCGAGTGCGCGGCCGGTCTGCTGCGGATTGCCCTGCTGGAAATCCTTCGACGTCGAGACCACGCGCACGCCGGTGCCGAGCTGCAGGCCGGTCGGCAGCTGGGTCTGCGCCGAGCTGGAACCACCGGGCTGGCGCACCTGCTGGTACAGCAGATCCTCGAAGTTCGCGCGATCGCGCTTGAAGCCGGTGGTGTTGGTGTTGGCGAGATTGTTCGACACGACCGACATGCGCGTCTGCTGCGCATCCAGTCCGGTCTTGGCCACCCACAGCGCCTGGTTCATCGGTTGGTCCTCGGTGCGGGCGCGCGTGGCGCCGTCGTGATGGGAGATGCAATCGGTGTGCCAGTGGGGCCGGGACTGGGGATTCGGGATTGGGGATTCGGACAAGCGGGCGGGCTGCGAGCGTGGAGCGGTGCGCGCTGCGCGTGCCTATGACGCATCACGAGTCACGAGTCGCGCGTGCGAGCGCCCTTCGGGAAGCGGTGTTCATCCGGCAACCCGGCGTTTGCCGAATCCCCAATCCCGAATCCCCAATCCCCCGCGCGCGAAGCGCGCGCATCAGCCGCCCAGTCGCAGCAGGCTGTTCGCGGCCTGGGCGTTGTCGTCGCCGCGCTGGATCAATTTGACCTGCATCTCGAACTGGCGCTGCAGCTGGATCATCTGCACCAGCGCACCGGCGGCGCTGACATTGCTGGTTTCCAGTGCGCCGGTGGTCATCACTTCGCCGGGCGCCTGGGCCAGGGGCGTCTGCGGATCGGTATTGCGCATCAGGCCGTCGAGTCCACGCGCCAGCCGGTCGGGCGTGGCGTCGACCACGCGCAGCCGGCCGATCACGGCCATCGTCTGCGGACCTTCGCCCAGCGGCACGATCGACACCGTGCCGTCGTGGCCGATGTCCAGCGCCTGGTGCGGCGGCAGCGCGAACGGCATGCCGTTGTCGTCGACCAGCGGATGGCCGCCGCTGGTGACCAGCTGGCCGTTCGGGGTGAGCGACAGATCTCCGGCGCGGGTGTAGGCCTCGCTGCCGTCGGCTGCCTGCACCGCCAGCCAGCGGTCGGCGCGCAGCGAGACGTCGAGCGGATTGCCGGTGACGCGCTGCGCCCCCATGCGGTTGTCGAAGCCCTGGTCGATGTGCATCGCGTCGATGCGCGAGGCATGCGTGCCGCCCTGGATGCGGTAGGCCTCGGTATTGGCCAGCGCCGCCTTGAAGCCGGCGGTGTCGGCATTGGCGAGGTTGTGCGACACCGTGCCCTGCGCCTGCAGCGTGGCGCGGGCGCCGGTCATCGCGACGTAGAGGGCTTTGTCCATGGGCGGGGATTCGGGATTGGGGAGTCGGGATTGGAAGAGGCGGGGTCAGGCGGGGAGAGACGGGACTGCAGCACCGAATCCCGAATCCCCACTCCCGAATCCAACGGTCATCAACGAATGTTGATGACCGTCTGCGTGACCTGATCCTGGGTCGAGATCATCTGCGCGTTGGCCTGGAAGTTGCGCTGCGCGACGATCATGTTGACCAGTTGTTCGGTGAGATCGACCGTCGACGATTCCAGCGCGCCGGCCTGGATCTGGCCGAAGTCCGAGCTGTCCGGTGCGCCGGTGCGGCCCGCGCCCGAGCCGTAGGTCTCGGCCCACATGTTGTTGCCCTGCGGCTGCAGGCCCTGCGGATTGACGAACGTGGTCAGGGCGATCTGGCCCAGCGGCTGGTCGGCGCCGTTGGAATAGCGTGCGAACACCACGCCCTCGGCCGAGATGCTGACTTCATTGAGCTTGCCCGCGGCGTAGCCGTCCTGGCGGGTGTCGCGCAGCTGGAAGCGCTCGCCGTACTGGGTGGAGCCGGTGAGGTCGAGATCGAGCTGGAGCACGCCGGCACCGTTAGCCGGGGTGAACGGATCCAGCGTGATCCGGCCGTCGGTCGGCGAGAGCAGGGCGCCACTGTCGGAGAACTGCAGCGTCGTCGGTGCGCCGACGCTCGTGCCGTCGACGTAGTTGTGCACTTCCCACTCGTTCGGGTTGGCGGTCTTGACCAGGTAGGAGGTCTGCACGTGGCCGACGCCGAGCGAATCGAACACGGTGATGCCACCGGTCGAGCTGTTGTAGCTGTTCGGCTCGGACGGATCGAAGGTCGCCATCGTCGGCGGCGTGGCGTTGCCGGGCAGGGTGAACATCAGGTTGACCCGGCTGCTCGGCCGCGGCGGGCTGTCGGTGGTCAGCAGCTGCAGGTCGGTCACGCGGCCGACGTCGAAGCCGTCGGCATTGGTGCGCGGCGGATACACCTGCAGGCGCGCGCCGTCGGGCGTGCCCACGAAGCCCTGGGCGTCGGTCTGGAAATTGCCGGCGCGGCTGTAGGTGCGGGCGCCGTTCTTGTTGAGGGTGAAGAAGCCTTCGCCGTCGATCGCCATGTCCAGGCTGCGCCCGGTGGGATCGATGTTGCCCTGCGAGAACTGCTGGGCGACGTTGCTCAGCTTCACGCCCGAACCGATCGCATTGCGCGACAGGCCGTACGAACTGTTGGAGAACAGATCGGCGAACTCCGCACGCGACTCCTTGAAGCCGGTCGTGTTGACGTTGGCGATGTTGTTCGCGGTGACGTTGAGATTGGCGTTGGCCGCGTTGATGCCGGACAGCGAGGTGTTGAAGCTCATGGCGGACTCCGTGAGGTCGTGCGCGGGAAAACGGGAGGAGAAGGAGAGGTGCGTCAGCCGACGCGCAACACGTAGTCCAGCGGCGCGGTGCCGAGGCCTTCGAGGTCGAGATACAGGCCGTCGGCGCCGACCGAGACGCTTTCGACCTTGCCGCGCACATAGGTGCTCAGGCTGGTCGTGGCGCCGCTTTCGGTGACGTGCTTGGCGGTGATGCCGTAGGTGCCTTCGGGCAAGCGCTGGCCGAATGCGTCGGTACCGTCCCAGGCGAACGGCACCTCGCCGGCCGCGGTGGCCGGCACGGTGAACTGGCGCACCGGCTGACCGTTGGCGTCGGTCACCTCGAACGTCACCAGACCCGGCGCCGGCGCGGCGACGATGCCGCTGGTACCGCCTTCGGCGGGCAGCGCGACCTTGCTCGAAGGCAGCAGCACCTCGCGGCCGATCATCGTCGCGCCGCGCAACAGCTGGTCGCTCGCCATCGCGCCGGCGAAGCCGTCGACCGAGGCGTTGAGGCTCTGGATGCCCTGGACGGTGGAGAACTGCGCCAGCTGACCGAGGAACGCGCTGTTCTCCATCGGGTTCAGCGGGTCCTGGTGCTTGAGCTGCTCGGTCATCAGGCGCAGGAAATCGGCCTGGCCCAGCGACTCGGCCTTCTTGCCGGCCGCGGCCGCCGGGGTGCCGCCCAGCCCGAGGCTGCTGTAGACGTCGTTGGCGATGGTGCTCATCGAAGGATGCTCATCGGATCGTGACTCGTGGGGACTGTGCGCAGGCCGGGCAGCGTCGGGTCAGCGACCACGTGCCTAGCGGCCCATGCTGAGGGTGGCGACCGCCAGTTCCTTGGCGGTGTTGAGCATCTCCACGCCGGCCTGGTAGCTGCGCGAGGCGGAAATCATGTTGACCATCTGCGAGACCGGATCGATGTCGGGCGCATAGACGTAGCCCTGTTCGTCGGCCAGCGGATGCCCGGGTTCGTAACGCTGGATCGGCGGCGTGTCGCGCTCGACGATGCCGGCCACCTGGACGTTGGTCAGCGCCGGATCACTGCCGTGCGCGGTCGCGCGGAAGATCGGCTCGAGCGGGCGGTAGACCTGGTCGGGCGAGCCGGCGACCGAATCGGCGTTGGCGAGGTTGCTGGCCAGGGTGCTCAGGCGCACCGACTGGGCCTGCAGCGCGGAGCCGGCGACATCGAAGATCGGCAGGTTGCTCATGGCTTACTGTCCCGTGATGGCGGTCAGGAGGGTGCGCACCTTGGACTCGAGGAAGCTCAGCGAGGCGCGGTATTCGAGGGCGGCTCGGCCGTAGGCCGCGCGTTCGGCATCGGGATCGACGGTGTTGCCGTCCAGGCTGGCCTGGGCCGCGATTCGGGCCAGTGCGAACGGCTGCATCCCGTCGTCGCCGGGCAGGGGAATGTGGTTCGACTGGGTTTCGCGGGCGGGCAGCGGCCCGGCTTCACGCACCCGCGCGGCATTCGCCAGCGCGGCGTTGAAGTCGAGATCGCGCGCCTGGTAACCGGGAGTGTCCGCATTGGCCAGGTTGCTGGCGATCAGCTTCATGCGCTGCTCGCGCAACGGCAGCGCGTCGGCCTGCAGTCCGAGATAGGACGAGATCAGATTGGACATCGGCGCCTCCGGCAAACCTGTGCCGGGGTGGTTGCAAGCGGCGTGCCAGAAGGGCGGGGATGGGGGAGTCGGGATTGGGGATTGGGACGGCGCAGCCTTGGGCCACGGGCGCCGACCCAACGCTCTTTTGTAGGCGCGCGCTCGCGCGCGACGGCATGCTTGCCGAGCCCCTTCGCGCGCGAGCGCGCGCCTACACGGGGCGCCCAGGTGCGACGAAGCGCTGAGTCGCGGCGTTCCGGAGACGGGAATCGGACATTCCGGAGTGGCGCCGGAAACCGGTCAAGGCCCCATTCCGGGCACCGCGTTTCCGTAGGAGCGCGCTTGCGCGCGAAAGGAATCGCCGCAAAGCCCGGTCACGCGCGTGGTTTAGACGATCAGAACGCGGGCGACGGCCACGCGCCACGCTGGGCGGGGATTCCCGGGGGGATGTCGCTGGCCCACCTGGTTCAAGGCTGGGCGGGTGAGCCGGGGTATGGGGCGACAAACCGCCTGAGGAGCGCGCGCGGGCCTCTACCTCAGTCGCCATTGCGCGCGAGCGCGCTCCTGCAGGGAGCGGGCGCGAGCCCGCGCCGGTTTCAGGCGACGAGACGCCCGCCGGCGGCCTCGGCCACCTCGTTCAGGCGCTTGAGCACCTCGTCGGCCAGGTCGTGCGGGCTGTACTTGGCGACGAAGGCGTCCGCGCCGACGCTCTGCACCATCGAGGTGTTGAACACGCCCGACAGCGAGGTGTGCAGCAGCACGAACAGGTCGGCCAGACCCGGATGACGACGGATTTCCGTCGTCAGCGTGTAGCCGTCCATCGCCGGCATCTCGATGTCCGAGACCACCAGGGCATAGCGCTGCGACGGCGGTTCGCCGGCGGCATGCAGCTGCAGCAGATGGTCCAGGGCCTGGCGGCCGTCCGACAGCAGGGTCACGCCGACCCCGAGCTGGTCGAGCACGCTGCGGATCTGCTGGCGGGCGACGCGCGAGTCGTCGACCACCAGCACCTGCATCGGCGGCGCGCCCTCGGGCAGGGCGTATTCGGGCGACAGGTCAGCGTCCATGCGCGCCTGCGAGATGTCGGCCAGCACGCTTTCCACGTCGATGACCTGGATCAGTTCGCCCTGGAAACGCGTCACCGCGGTCAGATAACCCCCTTCGGCGCCGAGATCGGGCGGTGGCTGGATGTCGGCGACCGCGATGTTGACGATGCGTTCGACCTCGCTGACCAGGAAGCCCTGCACCGAACGGTTGAACTCGGTCACCACCAGGTAACCGGGCAGATCGGTCTGGCTGCGCTCCGGGTGGCCGATCGCCAGGCCCAGGTCGAGCACCGGCACGCTGCGACCGCGCACGTCGGCCACGCCGGCGAACTGAGCCGGCAGGCCGGGCACCTGGAACAGCCCCGGGCGGCGCAGCACTTCCTGCACCTTGAACACATTCACGCCAAAAATCTGGCGGCCGCCAAGCCGGAACAGCAGCAGCGCCAGGCGGTTGTGGCCGGCGAGGCGGGTGCGCTGGTCGATACGGTCGAGCAGATCATCGGACATGTCGCCGGTATCGGCCCTCGGGCCATCGACTTGAGTGCCGGGATGCGCGGCCGCGCTTTGCGCCGTCGCGGCGTTGGCGCCCAGTACGGCCGCACTCCGACGGCACACGATTTGCATGGAGGTCAGGGCCCTGCCTTCGGACATCCCTATGCCCGCCTCGATCCAAGACCGCCGCCCCTGGTACCGCCTGCCGGCACGCCTCGCCGCGTGGCTGCTCGTGGCTGGACTGGTGGTCCCGGCGGTCCAGGCCGCGTCGTTCCAGCCGGTCGACTCCATCCGGAACGCGGCGTTGTCGGTTGCCGGCGCCGGCGAGGAGGCCGAGGCCAATCTCGAC